>CAYHMN010000014.1:0-18833 GCA_964357795.1 uncultured Candidatus Saccharibacteria bacterium | reverse complement strand
ATATGTATTAAAAATCCAAAATAAAATCTCATGAAGAATGATTTAAATTTGAAAAATTAAAAGACCACTTATTAGATATTAATTTATCATTCTTAAAAAGTAAGTCAATGGTTGTGGAACTGGGCGGAGTCGAACCGCCATGCAAAAGATGTTCATAGATGAGTCTACATGTGTAGCATGTTCGGTGGGTTTAAATATTCATCCTAAAGAACATACAAAAAAGATGAACACCGAGCTTTTAATTGTCGGAATTACAATCAAGCTGTTTGTAATTCGTAACCCGATTAATTATGCCTCCCCTATATATCGGATGTCGATAAGAGAGACACTCGTTTGGCCGTTTAGGCGAAAGCGAGAGCAAAATCTTTCATACCGAAGTATGGAGAAGTTTTTGCTTTAGCGACTTTGTTTGCACGTAGTCTTTTCCAAGAAGTTTTAAAAGATTCCTGAGTACTTTACATGCACATTTATGAGGACGATCATTTGTCGAAGCCCGTCAGTCCCATATTTATTTTCTTTTCAAAGAATTATCTTTTATACTCTCTTCGTATTTCTATATCTGTTTCGCGCTTTTTGATAGTCTCACGCTTGTCGTAATTCTTCTTTCCTTTTACAACTGCAAGCTCTACCTTTATAAGGCGCCCCTTACTATACAATGAAAGTGGCACTAGCGTCAAACCTTTTTTATTATCCATATCAACGAGATTTTTTATTTCCTTTTTAGATAGCAGTAGCTTCCTTGTACGAGTCGGGTCATAGTCAAGCGGAGTGTTGCCCATCTGGTAAGGTGGTATCTGCATATTCATAAGGTAGACTTCCCCGCCACGCACGATTGCGAATGCTCCGGCGAGTATTGCCCGTCCACCTTTGATAGATTTCACCTCCAAGCCAAGTAGCTCAATACCTGCTTCGTATTTTTCAATGATTTCATAATTAAAATGTGCCTTTCGGTTATCTATCAAGACTGACATATATTCATATTAACATATTATGTATTCTCACAGCTCGGGTAAAAAAATAGCCGGCCTGTAAACAGGACGCGGCATTTAATGGGTCAGAGTCAGAGATAAACTAATTCAAACAGTTATACTGCTTTTAATTTCCGTTTCATTTCGAATTCTTTTCCTTGATATACTTCGTACAAACGAAATTGACCAACTACGCCATCTTTATATTTTGCCTTGTGCGGATGGTTTCTTGGACGGGTGTCTTCAATTTCTTTTATTTGATGGGATTTCAAATCAACCCAACCCTTGTCCAACTTGTAATAACCTTGTTTTTTACTTTTGTGAAGGTAAACTTCAGCCCGACGAATGGTTACTTCATCTGTAAGTACATTACAAATTATATGCTCATAGAAAAGGTGTTTTCGAATTTTTAGGTAAATAGTTAGGATTATAACTGCAACAATAACAGCAGACCAGTAAGGATGGATGTTGGCGAATTCTTTTATAGAATTCCATAATTGATTTATCATTTTTCTTTATTTTTCTTCTTTATAACACAATTTTATCTATATTGCAAGTACCTAAATAAATAACAGCCATCTTAATTAAGACGGCTGTTTCACTCTTCACGATTTTCTCCTGCTCTGTGCCTGGTTAAATTATTTTTTGAACAATACCTATTCAGTCGGTTTTTATTGCCTTTTGGTAAGGCTTGTCTAAACAACTGAATACAATTATTGCAATAGCAACTATACTTATAATGATGAGGCCTAAAGGCAGCTCTTTCTGTAGTGTTTCATTTTTATCATAAACACCAAACAGGAAATAAGCTACTGCAGCTACTAACATTATCAAAATAGCAATTATAACCAATGCTTTCTTTTTAATCTTTTTCATAAACAAAGTTTTAATTTATTTGATTTAATGGGTTTAAAATTCTGTAGAAATAAATAAAATCTGTTCTGTACTATATTAACTAATATTATAGCAAATATAGACCAAAAAGTCAAGCTAAATCGCCTTATTTTAAGCCTTTATATGGCGATAAGTACTCAAAACTGGTACTATGGATATATGGCACATCAAGCAAAATTCAGCATTTCAGGGCTCCGTGGAGTCTGGGGAGACACGTTAACTGAGGAAATCGCACGAACACATATAGAAGCTTATGCTGTTTTCTTACAGAAGCATGGCGCAAAGAAAGTCATACTAAGTAGAGATTCCCGCAAATCAGGACCAATTATAAAAGACATAGCAGTAGATATCCTCACGAAGGCTGGGTTTGAAGTCACGGATATTGGCATAGCCCCTACCCCGACTATTATATTTCTCCTCCGTAATACGCCATTTGATGGAGGTATAATGATTTCCGCATCGCACAATCCGCCAGAGTACAATGGTCTGAAATTTTTCAACTCCAAAGCTTTTTATATAAACGAAGAGGAGCTTGAAGAAATCAAAAGTTATGTAGGTAGCACTCCGCAAGCAAGAGAGGGTGGCAAAGATACTGAAGACACGACTCTTGTAATAAAACACGTAGAAAAAGTTTTAGAAAATATAGATGCAAAACTAATTCAAGACAGAAAGTTTAAAGTTGTTATAGATACTATCAATGGCGCAGGATACTTACTCGGCCCAATGTTACTAGAAAAGCTCGGTTGTGAGGTTACAGTCATAAATGAGAAACCAGATGGCAACTTCGCACATATGCCAGAGCCACTCGCCGAGAATCTCACTGGCCTTGCCGAAAAAGTAAAAGAGGTTGGTGCCGATATAGGTTTCGCTCAAGACCCCGATGCAGACAGGCTTGTCCCTTGCGATGAGAAAGGTGTGATAATTTTTGAGGAGTATATGCTTTCACTATGTATCAAGAGTGTACTTGGACAAACTCCGGGCGACATCGTGGTTAATCTTTCAACTTCAAATACCAATCAAGATCTTGTGGAGGAAGTTGGTCACAATATTTTCCGCACAAAAGTCGGAGAAGGAAACGTTGTCGCAGGTATCATAAAGCACAACGCAATTATAGGTGGTGAAGGTAGTGGTGGAGTTATATATCCAAAGATGAACCTCTGCCGTGACAGCATCACTGGTATGGCACTTATATTAGAATCATTAGCTAGGAGCGACAAGCCTATATCTGAAATGGTTAGTTCCCTTCCTAGATACGAGTTTATAAAAACCAAAATGCCATTTGAAGGCAATGTAGTGGAAATAATAGAGAAAATAATAAAAGAATTTCCTGATGGTAAAGCTGACACACAAGATGGAGTGAGAGTAGACTTCCCCGATTCTTCATGGGTCCAACTCCGCGCCTCCAACACCGAGCCTATAATACGCATATGGGCAGAAGCTAGGACCAAAGACCGTGCAAGCGAACTTATAGAGAGAGTAAAAGTATTAATATAAAACATGGTCCTCCTAAAAGGGCCATGTTATTCAGAATAATTCATCAGGTCAAGCCGCTGCGACTACTACATTTTTAATAAAGTCGGCTTTGGATTTTCCTAAAATATTTTTCATTTCATCAATCACGCTTTCATTTACTCTGTAAATTATTAATTCGGGATTAATAAACGGATTACCAATCAAAGGAATAAGAGCTTCCTGACCAGCCTTCAGAGTTAAATTAAAATAGTTTTCATTAGCTTCTTTTAATTCTGAAACCTTTCTTAAAAGGTCGAGTACTGGGCTTGGTTTTGGACTTACATAATGGCCAAGTTTGTCATTTAAAATAAAATCGTACTTTTGTAATATCCGGGCCAATCTTTTGTCTATCAAACTTCTTTTGAAAGGATAGTGGTACAAGATATTTATCAGTTGATTGACTGAATTGATAAACTTGTCTCCTTTGGAAGTTTTGATCAGAAAAATTTTAGCCTGAAAAAACAGTATTTCCTTTAAGATAAATGGGATTAACCTGAACTTGCTGGAATTTTTAATTAAAAAATTAAATTTTCTAACGTCTGACTTCGAGGGGGTTATCATACCCCTTTTTATGAAGCCAATTAAGAAGATTCCTTTCTTTGATAGCGCTATCGTCATGATAGTAGCTACTAAAAACGAGATAATCATTTCGTGTTGCATAGCTGTAAGTTTTAAGGTGTGATTATTGATTATGACAAGATACTTACTTACATTGTACTCCTATGCTTATTAAATGTCATTCTATACCCTAAAATAAGAGTAAAATCTAAGCTTGACTAAAGTTAATAAAAGTGCTATAATTCTCTTAAGTGATAGTGGGGTTATTTAAGGACTTTTATGAGTCTTTAAATAAACCCGATTATCAAACAAGTAAATTCAAAAAAAATGAAAAGTAACATCACCTTTCTATTCGTGGGAATTATTTTCACACTTACGTCCTGCAGTTTATTCGAAAATACAGACGTAGAAGCTAAGTTCTTAATACCTGGTAAAAATGTAACCGCATTTATTACTGCAGACAAAGAACTGCTGGCAAAAATTATCCCTGATAAAGATACCATTATGATCGGCAGGTGCATTGAAGCTGGCACTGACTGGTTTATTGCCAAAGAACTTGGTAATGGCCAGGATCATGTAAAAAAAGTAAGTGATCCTTACAAAAGATACGATGTTGATAGCATCACTTTTGTATTCTGCAGAGCAGTATTAAAAAATGATTACAATACTGCTAAAAAGTAACATTAGTAAAAAAGTAAACCCTGAAGCCTATCTGTCTAACAGATAGGCTTCTTTATATTTCCCCTACTTTTGTTCTCTTTATAGAGTAAGTCACTAGAGGAACACTGATTTTTTTACTCATATCAGCCACAAGCTGGCGGATGTAGGTGCCACTACTGCACTCGCAAATACATTTAAATATAGTAAATTCTTTTTCATTTGAATTATCAAAAGCTTCATTCCAACTTTTTTTTATCTCCTCCTGTCTGAAGTCTCCATGTACAAGCCCTATTCGTCTTAGTATTTCTTTCTCTAACTCCTCTTTCTCCCGTATCACTGTACTAGTACAGTGAAGCTTACTTATCGTTACCTCATGCTCTGGCATATCACTAGGCAGTTCGTCATCAAGTGCTCGTTGGAATAATTGTTTTCCTCCGACAGTCTTTGAAGAGAAGCTCGGATACTTCTGAATAAATGTACCAATAAAAGATTGGATGGTGGAAACGAAGCCAGAATACAAAATTTCTGAGTCTGGTGAACCAACCCGAGGACCAGAAATTTTGTATTCTGGCGAAGTTGTATTATCCGAGGACCTTTCAAATTCTTCTTTTGACGTAGTATTCACTAACCCAAGCAAATCATAAGTATCCGTCTGGAACCCCACAAGCACTTCAAATTCGTAAGTTTTATCCAAACCTAGATATTGCTCTTTATTCTTACACTCCTCCCCCGCAAGCAGTATCATCACTCCTTCAGCCATTGGGTCTAGGCGTCCAGCATAGGTCATAGGAATATCTGTAGCAATTCCATACTCTTTCCGCACCCTCTCGAGGCACTCTAGAGGCGTTTCACCAAGGTTTTTATAGGCTACAATAGACTTCGGTAACATATTGCCATACTATCATATATATGCTAGTATTCCATTCAGGTAGGCCAGTCTTGCCACACAAGGCAAGCAATCTATTTATACTATCGGTAATTAAAATTTGAGAGAAAGAATCAACAATCAAATAAGAGCAAGCGAGGTTCGCGTAATCTCAAGCACAGGTGAAAATCTTGGTGTTTTGAGTTTAAAAGAAGCCTTGGCAGAGGCCAGCAAAGTTGGTCTAGACTTGATTGAAATCACTCCAAATGCAAATCCACCAATAGCAAAGATAGCAAATTTCGGCAAATACCAATACGAGCAGAATAAGAAGCAGAAGAAAGCCAAAGCTGGTTCAAAAGCAACCGAGACAAAAGCCATCCAGATAAAGATTGGTACAGGCGACAATGATTTAGCATTGAAAGCCAGAAAAGCTTCAGAATGGCTCAAAGAAGGTCACAGAATCAAAGTTGAACTTTTCTTATCAGGGCGTTCCAAGTATATGCCAGATGCATTCTTGAAAGAAAGATTAGATAGGGTGCTTCACCTTATCACTGAGAATTTCAAAGTTGCCGAAGCTTACAAGAAGGGTCCAAAGGGTCCGACCATTACTATAGAGAAGGACAAGAGTCCTCAAGTAGCAAAAATATAATTTTATGAGTATCAAAACAAACAAATCATTAACCAAGCGTTTAAAAGTCACAAAGAATGGCAAGATTTTGTCACGTGCCCCAGGGTTCAACCATTTCAATGCCAAGCAGTCACGCCGAAAGCAACTCAACGGCAAGAAGATGAACGAATTTGCAATTTCAAACAAGAATCGCCGAACATATTTATCAAATTCAAAATAATTTATTAAGTAAAAATATGAGCAGATAATTAAGTTTTATGAGTCGCGTCGGAGCCCTTTAGGGTAAAGCGCGAATAAAAATTAATTATCTGCGAAATAAAATATATGACAAGAGTAAAAAGAGGAACACAGAAGAATAAGCGCCGAAAGAATATCTTAGTCCAGACTAAAGGTTTCCGTTTCGGACGTAGTACAAAGGTAGCTCAAGCGACAGAAGCTCTTGCCCACGCAGGTGCTTACTCCTTTGCTCACCGTAAAGACAAGAAGGCAGATGCACGAAGTCTTTGGACACTACGTATCAATGCAGCCGTGAAGCCTATGGGACTTTCATACAGCAGATTCATAGACGGTCTAAAGAAAAAGAAAGTAGGTCTAGACCGCAAAATCCTATCCGATTTAGCCAACAACAATCCTGAAACATTCGCTCGCATCGTAAAAAGTATATAAATAAAAATCCCCTCTCGGGGATTTTTATTTTAGCTTATCTTTTGCAACTAATTCAATAATCTTTTGTACTAATACTTTCGGGTCTTTATCAAATACTATTTTGTCATTTGGTCTATTACTGCGAGCAATAATATCTTTTATGGTATTGGCCATAGTCCACTCACCTTCTAATACTCCTATTGGCTTCCCATCTTCAAAAGCGATAGTGAACTCGTGTATTGTACCGATGCGCCCACAGCCTATTATCACCGCATCACAGCTTCTAGTAAAGAGTAAATCTCTACCAGAGAATCCGAAGCCAGTATAAATAATCAAATCCATATATTCAAGTGGAAGTCTATATGTATCTACATGTTCGCGCTCATTGGCTGCTGGAGAGACTCCGATACTCACACCCTTCTCTTCCTTCGCACCGATAGCCACCCACAGCGGGAACCCAGTTGTAGCACCAGTGACAAGCACTCCACCTTGGCGGACAATTTCTCGGCCCAAC
This sequence comes from uncultured Candidatus Saccharibacteria bacterium, assembly GCA_964357795.1. Lineage (GTDB taxonomy): Bacteria > Patescibacteriota > Minisyncoccia > Phycocordibacterales > UBA9973 > UBA8515. The sequence goes on along the minus strand of CAYHMN010000014.1, from coordinate 11,589 downwards.
TCTTTCCCGTCTTCAAAAGCATTCGGTCCACAGGTGCCAGTTTCCGCTGCACCACAAACTCCGATTTTTAACTTCAAGTGGTTATGCTTATCTCCGTTACCTATCGGTCCGTTGTAGCAAAGATATTCTGTTTTATTTTTATTTATATCCATGTTTTATATTATGGAAACAAGAGTTAGCACTCTAAAACTATAGTCTCTCCTGCATCAGGCGTATGTGTATCTATACCTAGATTATCACGAATTTTCTGCGCAAGGAATAGTGAAGACTTCGGTTCCCCCATCACAACAAAAACTTTCTTCACATGGTCGGCTGTACCTTGGACAAATTCAAGTAAACGATCAGAATCTTTGTGCCCAGAGTATCCATCAATCATTTCTACATGAGCTCGCAGTGGAATCTCTTCGTTCTGAATTCTCAAGGTTTTATGTCCTTCTAGAATAAATCGTCCGAGAGTTCCTAAGGACTGATAACCAGTCAGAAGGATAGTATTATTGGCATCTGGTAAGTAGTTCTTCTCGTGATGGATTATTCTCCCTCCGTTAGACATTCCACTTCCTGCGATTATAATCTTCGGATTCGGAGCATGTAATATAGCTTTTGAATCTTCAGTATCAGGAGTTTCTTTCAACCCTGGGAATTCAAATAGTTTATTGCCTCCGGCTATAATCTTGCGAGCAATCTCATTGAAGTATTTATCATACTTCAGATACACATCGGTAAGTTTTATTGCAAGTGGTGAATCTAGGAATGTAGCCATCTTCGGGATTCGCTCATTCTCTACAAGTGAATCTATTTCGTAGAGTAATTCTTGCGTTCGCTCAAGAGAGAAGGTAGGAATAATGAGCGTACCTTTTCTTTTATAATTATCTTGTATAACTTGGGCAAGTTTCTGCTTTCTTTCAGTGCGGTCTTCGTGATTGCGATTTCCGTAAACAGATTCCATTATCAAGTAGTCCACATCGGTAATGGTTTCTGTATCAGGTAGAAGTGGTGACGGAGAGTTCCCAAGGTCGCCAGTGAAAATTATTTTCTTGTCGTTGTACACTATCTCAAGCATTCCTGAGCCTAGAATATGTCCTGCATCTTTGTATGAAAATTGGAATCCGTGGTCCACATTCATAACTTGGTGGTACTCCAATGTCTCCCACATCCCTAAAGCTTTTTTAATATTCTCTTCGGAATATATTTTATCCAAGCCATGCTCTGTGTCGCGGGAAAGTATGTGTGCCGTATCAGCAAGCATCACTTCAGTGATTTCTCTTGTAGGTATTGTAGACACAATTTTCCCCTTAAATCCTTCATCTATAAGCTTCGGGATGCGACCTATGTGGTCTATATGCCCATGAGTAATAAAAAGTATATCTATACTAGGCACATCATAAGGGAATGGCTCCCAGTTCATATCGTCAGCAAGTTTCTCGCCTTGAATCAGACCACAATCTATGAGGAATTTCTTGCCGTTCCCCTCAAGTAAGAAATTAGAGCCAGTCACAGTGCCAGCTCCAGAACAAAATGTAACTTTCAGGTTTTTATCGTTTACCATATAGCTTGTATTATACCTTAAATGTGAAAATAAATACAAAAAATCCTCCAAAATGGAGGGAGAATCTCTTATTAGGACTATCTGAAAGATATTACCATAGCGGAACGCTACGTGGGACTATGGATGAAAGAGATTTGTTAACATTAATACGTATACAGCACTCTGCCAAAACAACATGTCCCCTATAAAATGTGTTCTAGGTAATACATTTCAAATAACCCTACTTAGAGTATACTCGCTTACAGCAACTGCGCAAGTATTTTTTCAAAACAGCACACATTTGACAGTCTTTCAAGTTAAATCCCAAAACTAAATTTCAAAATTTTTCAATTCTTCTATCGTTTCTTTCACAGATTCATCAGTAATATCTTCTGGTTTTATATTTGAGTGCGCAAAAATTTGTTTTTCAATATCTTTACCACATTCGACAAGTTTTATGCGTTCTTCGTCTTGAAAACTAAGTTTGTGGTCCTTGTATCGCTTCCCTGCATCATTCATACGCTCTTCAAATGATAATATTCCATGTGGACCTACTCTTCCATCTGAATAGTGTATTATTTTCAAATATATATTATCACTATCACGGTGACGACACATATAAGAAAACCGATTATCACTCGCTAATTCAATAATATTCTCTAAAATACCTAGCTCCCGCATAATTTTCACAGTTGCTTCATGCTCATCTTCACCATATTTAGAAACATATTCGTCTTTTACTGTTTGCCAATAATCTAAACCCTCAGGTTCCAAGAATTCTGGAAAGTGAGGAAGATTAAATTTAATAATATTACCCATGTCATGTAGTAAACATGCTCTTATCACAACGTCTATATCAATAGAGATACTTAGAGATTCACAAATTTGTTTTGCCACAGCAGTCACTCTAAGTTGGTGAGCTTGCAATTGAGGCATTATTTTATATTCACTGTATATGTCAGTAATTTTCCGCATATCGCTATATTAGCATAAAATCCCCTTTCGGGGATTTTATTAATTATTTCTTTTTCGTTTGAGTAAATTTCTCATGTGAAGCTTCATAAGAGAAAAGCTCTTCCTCAGAAAACCAATGTGCTATTTCAAGTTTTGCTTCAGCAGAGTCTCCTGATGCATGGAGGATATTCGGTAAACCAATTTCCATTTCATTTGCATGTCCGTAGCTCATATGAGAGTAGTCGCCTCGAATTGTTCCAGGAAGTGCGCTCTTTGATTCTGTCGCCCCAACCATTTTACGAACCACTGAAACTGCTTCAACCCCCTCAAGAACAAAAGCAACGACAGGCCCTGCTTGCATCATAGCTACAGTGGTATCAAATATTTTCTGTCCATGACGAGTAATCATAGTACCAATCTTTTCATAATGATGATGATAAAATTCAGTATTTGGGTTTATCATTTTAGCACCCACAATTTTTAGTCCGATTTTTTCAAATCTAGCCAGAATTTCTCCGACAATACCACGACCAACTGCATCAGGTTTAAAGACAATAAGTGAACGTTCTATAGTAGCCATAATTTTTATAAATAAATAATAAAGTAGATACAGTATAGCAGAAAAACCTTATAAAACAAGTTGAAATATTATACTTGCTGTCTATATTTATCCATTATCTCTTCTTCTACTTCGGCACGTTCGCGACCGAATTTTAGGTATGATAGTTCTTTAATCTTCTCTACAGCTTCCTTGTTGCCTTGTGGTGGTGGCAATGTTGCGATATTGAATGGCTTGGTTGGTTGACCTTTCACTAGCATAGACATATAGGCATTCCAGTTTTCAATCTTCATAATATCTGCGGCTGTAAATACAGGCTTGAATTTACTCTCTAAGAATTGTGCATCTTCTCCTCCAACTCTAAACACTGCCATAGAGCCCACGTTCCCAAACACTGCATTTTTAATATTGTCCTCAAGCTGAGCTATATATTGGTGAGCCACAGTTAGTGACAAGCGATACTTACGAGCCTCAGAGAGGATAGATTCTATGGAGTCAGTTGTCACATTTTGGAACTCATCTATATATAGATAAAAGTCTTCCATCTTCTTGCCATACATGTCCACGCGCGACAGTGCCGCCATCTGTATCTTGTTTACGATAAGTAGCCCAATAAGGTTCGCATTTATATCACCGAGCCGTCCTTTGGATAAATTCACCAAGAGAATCTTTTTGTTATCCATAATATCTCGGAAGTTGAAAACAGATTTTTCTTGGAGGACGACTGGGCGCATAATGTCGTTGGAAATAAAGTTATCAAATTTAGATGTGATATATGGTACGAAGTTCGCAATGGATTGGTCCCCAGTTGTTTGCTCTGCACTCTTCCAGAACTGGGTAATAATCGGGTTCTTGCAGTGTGAGAGCTTCATGTCTCGGAATTCTTTATCAGCAAGCACTCGCCCAATCTCAAGTAGAGTTGAACCACTCTCTGGATGCTCCATTACAAGGAATGCTGAGTTCTTGAAGTACTGCTCAAACATCGGTCCTCCAGAAGTCTTCATATCAAAAAGTTTATTGAAGATATTCATGAGTTCATTCACTACGAATGTCTTCTGCTCCGGATACTTCGGATCATACTCAAGCATATTGAGCCCCATTGGTCGTGCAGTATATGCAGGATCAAAGTAGATTACATCATCAATGCGTTCCTTCGGAATATAACTTAGGATATCTTGGATATCAGTTCCGTGTGGGTCAATATAGCAAACACCATGCCCTTCTTTTATATCCTGCGCTATCATATTCTTCATTATTGTCGTCTTACCTGTACCAGTCTGACCTATTACATATAGGTGGCGCATACGGTCCTCAGCTGGAAAGTGTATCAGGGTATCTTTACCACGATATTTATTTACACCTAGAATAGTACCGACGCCTCCCATTTCTATAGGTGCTGGGGCGATACCTGCGCGAGCCTGCTTGAGCTGTGGTGAAGAACCGATACCGTGTGGGAAGTGGAAGATAGTCGCAAGTTCTTTGAGGTTGAGTGGCATAGAGTACTCTTGTGAAAATGTACGGTATGAAAAGTTGTGGACAAGCTCGGCCAAACCTTTGCCTTCAGGGTGATGGAAATTAAATCCATTCCGGTGGCTTTCTGTGAATTGGTTGAATGAAGATTCTATATCAGCTAGTATTTGCTTTGCCCTACCACTTGTTTCAGCAGAGGCTACAATACGAATATTGGCTGCCATTATTGTGCTCTTCATTTTCTCAGTAATATTCTCTACTGCTCTATCATTTACTTTCTTTTCTTTATCTTTTGATGCACCAAAGAATATCTCGCTAGTGAGTGCTTTAAACTCTTTCCCGAATTGGCGAGTCATACTAGAAGCAGTTTTTACCGACATACCATCTTTCACATCACCGAGGATAATATGGAACTTCTTTATAATATCGTCATCCTCAGGGCAGATTGTGAACTGAATGGATGCTCCTTCCCCAGACTTCTTCAATTTTGTGAAAACGTTAAGTATAATATTGAGCGGGTCATGATCAAGCGCATCATAGAGCTTTATCGGGTAAACTTCGTGGTCTATAAGAGTTGCATATGATGCAGCCATAAAAGCTCCTTCCGAGAATATATTGTAGTCATCTGGTGCTTCCACTATCTTTGCATTTGGATGTACGCCGAGTAACTGCTTTTCAAACAAGTCCGCCTTATGAGTAGGTACTGCAGTATAGAAAACAAAGTTATCAGTATCTTCCGCAAGCGCAATCTCTAAAGTGAAATGATTGCGATTGAAGTTCTCTCGCCCTTCCCCAACCGAGTGCATACCAGCATAGAATTGCTCCATCGCAGAGAGTAATTCTTTTAAACCTTTTTTATCGTTTTCATTATCAGTCGGGTCTGGAAGTGTAATCTCAAATAGCTTCATATCAAGCGACTTGAATAGTGGCGTACCTTCTTTAAGCCCAGGAATTTTATGCACACTGAATAGATATTGCACAAGGAAGCGGTGAAAATCATCGTCCAAATGTGGATTATTCATTTTCCCAACTATTGATAGCGCATTGGAAATACCTTTAGACAGGAGTATGCCCAACATTTCTTCCATCTTATTATCGTGAGGTTCAGGGTGAAGACGAAGGACAAGATTCTCAGCTTCATTTGGAGATATCACATGGCTTTTATGCATCACCTCTTCCGGTTCAATCTTTTTGTATTCTTGAATTACATCATGGGCAACTCCTTCTCTTGAGTATTCTTGCCCAGCATCTATAAAAGCACGTTCTTTTTCTGCAATATGTGCACGCAGATAAGTAAGCTCCTCTTCCGGAGTTTTAAACTTAGGCGCATTAGTTAAATTAAGCCCTTCCATTACAGATTATTATATCATATTGGAAGTCTTACAGGGCAGGATATATGAAATTTTATGAGTAGGTGTGGGCGCGCCGGAGCGACGAAGGAGCGGAGAGGGATAAGCGAATAAAATTTCACATATCCTGCCCTGTTTAAATTTTAAGCTTCAAAATTTGTGTGTTTTTATCGTATGTTTTGTACGAAAGCAAGCTATCCAATCGTTAAAATCTCAGCTTCACCTTCTGTAATTAAGACTGTATGCTCAAAGTGTGCACTGCGGGAACCATCTGCAGTTTTTATAGTATATCCGTCAGAAAGAGTTACAATATCTGCTTTGCCAATATTGAGCATTGGCTCTATGGCTACCACCATCCCAGGGATTAATTTCTGCCCTTTTCCTTTCTTTCCATAGTTTGGAATATATGGATCCTCGTGGATTTTCTTGCCAACACCATGCCCAGAAAGTTCCCTTACTATTCCGTATTTGCGAGCCACAAATTTCTCTATTGCGTGGCCTATATCTCCCACAGTATTCCCTCCTTTTGCTTCTTCTATACCTACGAGTAGTGATTCATGTGTAATACCTAGAAGTTCTTGTGATGCTTTATTTATTTTCCCAACCGGTACTGTAATCGCATGGTCAGTAAACATTCCTTTGTGTTTTAGTCCAAGGTCTATAGATATGATATCGCCTTCTTTTAAGATTTTGCTTTTACTCGGAATACCATGAACAACTTCATTATTTACAGATGTACAAAGTGATGCAGGATATGCTTTTGCTTGTCCTTCAGGTTTGTAGTTGAGAAATGCTGGCTCATCGCCACCTTCCACTATCAAGTCATGAGCGTATTTATCAAGCTCGGCCGTAGAAATACCAGGAGCAACTTTAGTCGCCACCTTCGCCAAAATAGAGGCCAGCCTATGCCCCCCTTCTCGTAATATCTCTATTTCCTCCTTAGTTTTGATAATCACTGCCATATAAGGCTTATACTAGCAGAACTAGCATTTTATACAACTTCCTGCTGATAGCACGATTCGCAATAAATAATCTCAGCTCTGTCAGGAGAATAAGATGTTTCAAACTCATTTTTACATCCTTCATTCATACAGTTTCTATGCCAAAGCTTTCTCGGCGTACGGCGATTAAGGCGATCGCGAAAACGACATGGGAAACACTGCTCTGGAAGTGGCATATTCATTTTTTTATGGAGATTTAGCTCATCGGGCGTAATACGGAATGCGGTCGCACACGCCGTGTGTATTTTCTTTCTTTCCTCCGTATCTTGCGAACTGCAACTAATGATTTCATTTACAATACCATCTCCTGTAAGAGATATAGTCTTCGGAAGATCAGCATGACTGAGTGTTACTTTGTAGTCGCGGGAATCACGGTCATGCCAGTGCCAGCCTTTTGCGAGCACTTCTTCTTTGGTCATTGGGAAATAATGCTGAGCAACTGTCTCATTGTAAGCAAAGGGAGAAATGGTTGTTGGGAAAAATTCTCCCCACTCCCCTGTTTTCTTCATATGTTCGACAATCTTTGCCTTCAGGCTCTCATATTCCTCCTTCTCATACTGCTTATTGAGAATACAATATTTACTCTTATTGAGAGCCACGCAACCAAAAACCGAATCACAACTGAAGCAGTTTTCTGTATAAAAAGAATCATAGACATTCCACGTACGAGAACAACCAATCGAACGCGCCGAGTAGCCTACGCCCTCCATTTCATAATCGAGTTCATTAAAGGCCATTTCAGTGACATCCATGCAATTTTTTACATGCCATGCATCCTGACAATACTGTGAATCTTCAGCATCAAACATGCAAAAATTATTTTTGCAGTTTTTTAAGTCATCAATGTATGAACCTGTTGAATTTATAATCTTCTGGCCCTGATAGTATTTTTTTGGTAGCGTTAGTGAGAGCTCGCGCTGTTTCATCTGTGCTTCCGCAATATTGGATCGAGAAAAAACAAACTCGGAGAGTCTCTGTTTGTATTCTTCCTTAGAAAGTTGCTCATTAAACCAGTAGTATGATTTGTTGCGCAAGTTTACGCACCCAAAACAGGATGTGCAACCTTTGCAGTCTTTCAGGAAATAACCTTCGGTACAGTCAGTACAATCTTCCAGATATGCCGACCGAGAACAATTTACACAATTAAGACACTCATATAGAAGCTCTGATGTAAGCACACGATGACAATCAACACATTCTTTGCCTTTGAAATAGAGCGAGCCATACATTGAATCCTCACTTTGGTCACAACCGAAGATCATGTAGCAGTTTTTTAAATCCTGCGATTGGTTAGTATATTCGCTATTGATAGATCGTGGATGAGCAATAGTTAATTTTGGAGTGCGCTCGCGGAGCTCTTTAAATTGCTCAAAAAATGGCCGTGAGAAATCAAATTCCACTCCATACTGTAGGCGATCCCAATCGTCCGCCCACCAACAGCTCGTGCAGTATATCGGCCCTGTATATTCCGGATTATAAATCGAAACCATACCCATATTGCATTTCGAGCAATTCCTTCGATAAAGCTCCCACTCATTACGATCAGATATACGTCTTTGGTAACGACAATCCGGACAAAAAGTCGGAGCTGGAACTCCTATCTTTTCATAGAATGAAAAATCGTCTGGTTCAATAATAAAATCTTGTTTACAATTTTGGCAATTACGAGTTTCCATTTAATATACTTCTTGCTGATAACATTGCTCACAATAAAGGATCGGTGCATAGTCCTCTTTATATACTGTTTCTACTTCCTTACTGCAATTTGAACAATTCCTTTTGATAATCTGAAGGAATCTGCGCTTATCAAGTCTATCGGTATGACGAACATCAAAACAAGCTCTAGGTAAAGGTAGGTCCATTTTTCTATAGAAATTTAACTCATCTTGTGTAATCTTAAATGCACCAGTTGAATAAGATTTCTCTTTTTCTGTACACTCAATAATTTCCTTTAAAATACCATCAGATACTTCTCCTATGGTTTCTGGTAAATCAGAAGCTTTAATTGTTGTAGAGTAGTTTTTCTTCTCTTTTTCTTTCCATTTATATCCTTTCATTAAGGCTTCTTCTTTACTTATAGGACAAAAGTCTATTGCTGCTGTTTCATTGTAAGCAAAAGGAGACAGTTCATCTGGTAAATATTCTCCGAAGCCATATTTAATACCCCTTTTATCTACAAATGGCATATCTATCATCTGTTGTTTTATCTTCGGCAATAATTCTTCGTACTCTTCTTTAGTATACTTCTTGTTTAAAATTGAATATTCACCTTTTTTAAGACCTATACATCCAAAGCAATTCCCTGTTCCTGGGCATGAATCACAATATATGAGATCGTGAGCTCCCATCCAACATTGAGAACAGAAATAAAGCCTAGACACATTAATACCGCAATTCTCTGATTCATAAACAAGTTCAGCATGATTCCCCCATTGGAAATAATCCATGGAGTCTTGTGCATCAAAAATCCAAAAAAGATACTTACCATCTTTTACATTCAGACATCCAAGCGAATTTTTTACATTCTGACAGTTGACCAACCAATTACCAGACACATTCCCGGATTTCAAGGAATGAATTGAACGATGAGGGAATTTTTTTCTAAAGTCTTCAAATTGTTTTTTAAATTCTGCTAGCCCAGAGGAGGTATTTAATTTTAGCTCTTTTACCTTTTCAAAATATTCTTCTCTGTCATATTTCTGATTAAAAATACAATATGACTGATTTATTTGATTTACACATCCTATGCAATCTGAACAATTTCTACATGAATAAAGGAAAAAAGAATCTCTGCAATCATGGCTTTCTTGAGAAAACCTTGTTTTATAGCAATTATTACAATCAATACATTCATAACAAGATTCTGAATCCCAAATACTAAAACAATCAACACAATTGTTGATACCCCTCCCAACATAACAATACAGAGAATCCTCACTTCCACTCATTCGAAAGACCATGTATGAGTTCTTCATATCATGAGCTCTATGTGTGTATTCACTATCTACAGACAGCCCTTGTCTAACAGAAGCCATTCTTGGAACTTTCATACTTAATTCTTGTAGTTGTTCGAAAAATGGTTGTGAAAAATCATAATCCATTCCATATTGATATGGATCCCATCCGTCTCCATACCACTCTTTAGGGTGGTAGACTGGAAATGGAGTATCTGCTGGATACATACTAAGAATTTTTTCACCCGTTAAATCACAGTTTCTAAAATATAGAACTCTTTCATTTGTATTAACCATCCGTCTTACAAAACGACAATCAGGACAAAAAGTCGGAGCTGGAACTCCTATCTTTTCATAGAATGAAAAATCATCTGGTTCAATATTGAAGGAGTTTTTGCAATTCTGACAGGTTCGAGTTTCCATAGTTATATTGTACCCTAGCGGGCTAATGTATAACAGACCCTATAAATTCTTCCCCATCTAGATACTTCTTTAGATTTTCTATATTCTTACCGTTCATTATTACTACTTCAAGCCCTAGCTCTTCTGCCTTTTTTGCGGCTATAGGGTCAAATGGGGCATTGAGTCCTGGGTCCCATTCTTTTGGCAAGATAGCTCGGAAGTCAGGCCATGAGCTTTCTTTTATTATATTCGCATCTGGAAATTTCTTCGGGTCCTTATCGTAAGCATAGTCTATATTTGAAAGGTTTATGACCTTTTTCGCACCAACACTTTGCGCACTGTGGACTGCTGCCAAATCACTAGAGTTCCCTGGCTTCCATCCACCTCCGATGAGTACTGATTTTTGAGTATCTGGAATTTGGTCTGGGCTCATAATAATAGAATCATGGGCTATATCACCAAAAGCTACACGTAAAAGCTCGGCGTTAAGCCGAGTAGAAGCAATACCTATCCAATCTAGATCTGTATTACTTGGAGTTGTAATTTCTTTTGAAGCTTTTATATATGTACGTGCTGTATGTCCACCACCTGTTATAAGCACAAACTTAAAACCTTTTTCAATGTATATTTTTATAGTATCAACAAAGTTTTTTATGAATTCCGTATCTATCTCGTCTGGCACGATAAGTGATCCGCCTAGTGATATGACGATGTGCTTATCTGATTCCATACTAGATTCCAAGAGTCTTAATTAATTCTACGTGCACATCTTCTACTGATTGCTCGCCATTGACTGTATATATAGTGTAGCCTCCCTTTTCTTTGAAGTACATCATCGCAGGAACTACATTGTTCACATATTCATCAAAGCGTTTTTCTATTCCTTCATCTGTATCATCAGTTCGTCCTCGAAGCTTCATTCTCTTTACTGCTTCTTCTTTTTCAACTTTTATATATACAACTTTTATATCTTCTCTCTTGTAAAAATCCATCGCAGCCTCCAATACTTCAGATTGAGTTACAGTGCGAGGAAACCCATCTACTATTAAATGAGTTTCTTCTTCTAGGGAAGATATGAGGGTGTTAGTAAACAAACTTATTGTAATAAAATTAGGTTGTAACCATCCTTGGTCTAAGGTTTCTTTTACAAGTTTACCAGTATAACTACCACTCTCAACAATCTTTCTAAATTCAGCACCAGGGTAAATAGAAGCTATTTTTGCATAAGGGTTTTTCTCTTTTAAGTATTTTTGCAACAATTCAATCTGAGTTCCTTTGCCAGAACCAACGATACCAAAGAAAACAAATGTATAAGGTTTATTCATATATTTATATTATATACTAATTTACTCAAATATTAAAAAATCCCATAATT
>CAYHMN010000013.1:0-19106 GCA_964357795.1 uncultured Candidatus Saccharibacteria bacterium | reverse complement strand
CTGCGTTTATTCCATAGTGATGCGACTCCACTCTTTTAATACTCTCTATTTCTTTCTCAACTACAGTTGCGCTATCTATAAATTCTTTAAATATTGATTCTGTCTCTTTATTTATATAGGCTGGCACTCCGACTGAAAACAATTTATCTATATCAACTTTTTTTACTTTTCCTGCAATATTATCAGGCAATAGTGCAATAAAAGAACCGAACTGGCCTTTGGGAACTATTACAGTGCTCACCTCTGGAGCATTGACTCCAAGTAATTCACTGAGGTCCGGAGTAGTGATGAGAGAGATAAGATTATTGTATTTTAGATCTGTTACTATATCGTTCTTAAATAGTGAGCTTTTAAAAGTAGCCCTATAATCAAATACAGGAGAAGCTCCACTACTATGGTTTACAATACCTTGAGCTACAAAAGATAATGAGTCTGTATCATCTGAAGAAACTGCTTCTCCGTTTACCAATCCAGAAGTAATATCGGCAAAAGTTGGCATTGTTATATCTGCTATTGTTTCTATTTTGTATGCTTTTAGTTCATCAAGGGCAATAGGAGAACTAATTAATAGTGATTTAGGATCTTTTTTTACAAATGAAAAATTAAACGATGGTAGTTTTATATAATTGCCACTAATAGCAAATACTGAACCTCCTATAGCGCTTAATAAGAATATTATAAGCACCCACTTTAACATCGTGTGATTTTTCTTTTTCGGCAAATCTACATTTACTTTATTTGCTGATAATATGGCTCGTGGATATGAATGGAGGATTGCATTGTTCGGTGAATCGCTTATGATTTTCATATCAGTCATGGGTTTGGGGGTAGGAGTAGGAGTCATTTTCAAGTCTGAGAATGAAGGAGATTTTGGAGTTGGTTTAACAGCAGAGTCTAGGGTAGGAGTAGTTCTCGGAACAGCTTTAGGTATAAGAGATGGCATAAGTTCCTCACTCCTTACTTCTAGCCTTGTTTCGGTAGGTGCTTGTGTAGATTGCTGTTTTGCTTGCGCTACAGGTAGAACGCTAGGTTTTGGATTAGCTTCACTAAAGCTTTGGGAAAACACAGGTTTGACCTCAGTAGGTACTGTCTTTTTTATAAAAGATTCTGGCATATGAAGTATAGTACCCTCTCTATCTTGCCCTACAGATTCTCGATAAAGGTCAGGTCCGTATTTTTTTTCTACAGGAGTAACGTTTACAGGTACAGAAGTAGTAGCTACAGGAATAGGCGCAGGGGCTACGACAGGTGGAGCTATTTTACGGAATGCTTCCGCTACATCAGCGCTATGCCAGCCAGCATCTATAAGGCGCGAAGTAATAATACTTACTGAAATATTTTTTCTAAGTTGTGCCTGTATATAGGCAATCAAATCCTCGGTGATCATATACAATATAGTATATCACCTCCGTTTAAAATTCATATAGATATAATTTTTGTGTAAGTTTATATTTCCCTCTAGCCATATCATATTCTGCCTTAGGTTTCTTGAGTGTAAATTTAAAGGAAGCTGAAAGAAGCACTGTGCCTGGTTTTAGCTCAGTTTCTAGTTTAGTTAGTAAGTCATCCATAACATTTGGGTAAAGATATGTGAAAATATGTGTTGCATTTGATATATCCTTTGTAAAAAAATCTTGATTTATGATTTCTATTTTGACACCAGTTATTTTCCTATGCCACCAAGCACTAACATGCGAAAGTATCAGTGGAAATGGACTGTTCTCTATGCCTATGTATTTAGCTTTTGGTACACGCTTTGCAATATAGAAAAGTACACGTCCATCCCCACAACCAAGATCATATAAAATGCTATCTTCCTTGATATCAAGTATTTTATGAATATCTTTTAGGATAGAATCTGAAACTGAGATAAATGGTACTTTGGCCCGATAGCTCGTGAACATCCAAATAAAAAACAGAACGAGTACTATAAATAGAATAACGACCATCACCCAATTTAGAATGGAGAGTAGAATCATTAATACATTATACAATATTTACTATAATACCTTTAGGAGAAATTTATTTACAAATCCAACTTTTCCATCTGTTGTTTTAACATTCGTCCAAATTGAATCAGAAGAAACTGAGAGAACTTCAAGGATATCTGTACGTTTCAGTAGTTTTAATGATGGACTTGTAAATGATTCTGATTTTCTAAGATTCAATAGTAGTCCTGTAATAGAAGCTTTATCCCCTGTCTTAATAAGTGGTTGTGTATACTTGCTTCTCACATAACCAATTTTACCATCTAGGGTCTTAACCTTTACCCATTCAGTACTTTGATTACCTTCTAATATTTCAACTAGAGTTCTGTTTTTTAGACTTACTACGAGTTTAGATAAAATACTTTTTTCAGATCGTATATTTATCTTCAGTGGCTTAATAAAATATATAGGGTTAGTAGGAGCTACAACTGGTGGCAAAGGTATAGGTGTTTGCTGTATTGATACACAATTCGGATACACCCCTGTAGTATTTGATGGGCATACATTCGCATAAGATACTCCTTGTACAATTCCAGATCCTCCTGAACCGCTACCACCAGAACTACCTCCGCCTCCTGAACCGCTACCAGAGCCTCCACCACCATTACCTCCACTTCCAGAACCACCAGATGCATTTTCTACATATCCAATATCTGGAGCACTACCATTATATGGGAGTCCGATATCTACTCCGGCATTAATAAGAGGAGATGTTGCTTGTAAATTGTAATTATTATTCCCAACAAACAATGGGTCAACATTTAAATTGTTGGTATATGTATAACTAGTCGGATTTCCTCCTGGCCAATCAGGCAAATTATCATTACCATTGCCAAAAGCATTGTTGTTCATTATGGACACATTGCTCATACGAGTATTTCCACTAGTTCCTTGTATCCATGCACTTTCAAAACCATTAACAATATTATTTTTTATCTTCACTCCGGATACATTTGTCATCGGACTCGTCATGGAAGTAAAATCAATTCCTACATACGGGGCATCACCTTCCTTAGCAATAATTGTATTGTTATAAATATCTAGATTCCTTATATAAGGATCATTGGTACCTTCACTCACAATCATAATACCGACACCACCACAGCAACCACTCGGCTGGTAAATGTTTGACAATAGATTATTCCTTATAATATTGTCTGTTAGTGCACTATATCCTCCTGTTGGGGCAGGATAAGTATATCCTCCACTATTACCCGGTCCTCTTGTATTAAATTGAATCCCTGTTGAAGAATTATTAATTATATTATTTTCAATTAGAGCTCCCTGTGTTGAAAATTCAAGGATTATACCACTTTCAAAGTGGTCATTGATTGGTAAGTGGTTCAAAGTATTCCCATGTATCCATGCAGAGTATGGATAAGAACCTTTGTAACTGTAATTAAGGTCAATACTCCCCTGGATATTATTGTCAGCTATTTCTAACCCAGAAACATTAAAAAGTTCTATTGCAAAATCCCATCCATTCTCTCCTGGGTATGTACCGCCATAAGGCTTCTTTACAATAGTATTGTCATAAATCTTTACTCCTTTGAGCCAGCCATTATCCCAAAGTTTTATTGGCCAGCCATTTTGCCCTTCCGGTCTTTGATCTTGTACAATGGTATTATTATAAATCTCCATACCTTGTTGCCCTCCTATATTTAGAGCGCCAGTTCCATACTGACCATTCACATATTCAGCAGAATTTAAAACTGTATTGTTATAGAATTTATTCCCAGTCGCATAGTGGCCAGGGTCGTTTAGTGGATCAGTTATATCGTTACCGTCAAAAATAACACCTCTATTTTTAAAATTTATAATTTTTGTATCATGAATACTGACATTACTTCGGCCAGTAATCCATATTCCAACCCAAGTTTTATTATTATTTAAACTTACATATTGTCCATCTAGTGTAAAATTTGAAATACTTTGGCTACCATTGGTATCCTCTGGTGATTGCATTTCTATAAAAGAACTCCATTCTCCAGTAATACTACTCTTTATAATAGTATTCTCTACTCCTGCTCCTTCTATATTAACCCCAATAGCTAGATTACATTTTATTGATTCAGTATAAGTTCCAGCATTAACGTGGATAGTGTCGCCTGCAGTGACAACTTCTTCGCAAGCTTTACTTAAAGTTTTCCACGGAGCACTACTTGAACCATCTCCTCCCGCATCATCTCCAGTAGTGCTTACATAGAAAGTAGTCGGGGCAGCGTAGACATTAGTTGGGTAAACTATTGAACCGATAGAAAGTAATACGAATGCAGCCAATACCCTGAATACAAAATTTTTCATATATTTTTAGTAACTATTTAAATATTATTAATACCTAGTGCACTACCCGAGACTATATTACGAACACACTGATTTGGCAAATTATTCTGCCTTACAAAATTTAGATTCCGAGGTGTGGGAAGATATCCGGAATGAATTGCTACGCCTGGATGAGATTATACACTCTACAGAGGAAAAAGACGATTGTTTTGAAGATCAGATTCATTCCCTATCTCCTCCATGGGCTGCATAGGTAAACTTTCCTTCTAAATAAACTACGGTATCTGTGAGACACACTCAATATTATAGGTTGAGGCAACAGCAATTAACTCCTTATCGTTTGTAACAATAGTAAAGTGCTCAGTAAATAAAGTGCTAGGATTATCACGTTCTGAAACTGCATATGCGATCATGACAACATCAGCTGTTCCTTTTCCTGTGCATAGGTCAATAAGTTTCAAATTATCACCGTGAGTAGCCATAACCTCAGCTAGCTGCTCGAGATGTTTTTTTGATATTTTTAATATTTGAACACCAGCCTTTTTTATTTTAGCAACTTCTTGATCATTAAAACCTGCTTCATCTAAAACATCTTCTGTAATACACAAGTCATCACGATTATCAAGATTTCCCTTTGCAGTGTTTGTTAAAACATTTTTATCCAATATATATTTCATAGGTGTTACTTATACTTACGACTATATTCATTTAAAAGTGCTGTATCCATCTTTCCTCGCCTAAACAGTATATTTTTAACATCAACCTGAAAGATTAATCCTGCTTGGTGCGCTTTAATTACTTCTTTGGAAAATCTTTCACCATTGTATTTACCATAGCCAGTAGTTGGGTGTGGTGCTCGTTGTACTTTAGACCCAGCTTTTTTAACGTCTTGTTGTAAAAGGTCACGAAAAGAATTAGCTAAGCTTGTGCTGATTTTCTTTTGAATAGTTAATTGGTACAAAAGCATACTTGGAGTGATTCTAAAAAAATGAGCTTTTTCTTTTAGTCCTTCTAGTGTTTTGATCTCTACTCCAATCAAATCCTTTTTAGGAATAATAATTTCTGCAGCAATACTGTAAGCCAGTTTTGTAGGGTCATCTTTCGATACTCCAGTTTTTGAACTCAACATAAACTTGTTCATACCAATACATGCAAGCATTGAAAGTAAAGTAAATATTTGCCGGCCGGTGGATTCAATTATCTTAGGCTTGGCATCCCCATCTCGAGTATTAATAAAGACATACGGAAACTTTTTATCTTTAATACAAATGCCACTTAATTCAAGTTCGGGATCAATATTCTGTGGCATATAGTTATAAGAACTAAATGAAATTAAAATCCCTTTATGTTCTGAACATGCAGTAATATATTTAAGTACCTTCTCTTTGGAAATGCTTCTTAAATAGCTTAAATCAATACCCAAATAATCTCGAATTTCAGAAGCAATTTCCGTAATAGGAACACCTGCCTTTACTTTAGCCGCAACACTTCCTATAAATTTATTTGCCTCGGCATTTACTAAAACCCGATTTTTTAAAAATTCTTGTTTTCGTCCTAGATCCTTAACTATAAGTTCTATATCCTTAATTTCTACACGACCTCTTGAGCTTAACCTCATTTCCTCTTTACTCGGAATTTTTTCATTCAAACTCTTATCCTTAGCTACTATTTGAATATCAATTATATTCCTAGGGGCAAAAAATAATGGGTATGGGACACAGGCCTTAGCAGCAAGTTTTTTTAAATTAATAAAAGTAATTTCATTTTGTTCTATAGCGTTAACATAGTCAGTGTATTCCTTAATATGTGAAAGCTCCAAAAGATCAACAAAAATTCCTTTATCGATTTTTATGGTTTGCTTGTTATTAAGTTTTACAAAAAAATGTTTCATACTTTGACTACAAATGTACTCTATATGCAAATTATTTTTGAGTCAAAGGCTAGCCAAAATAAAACAAGTCTTTATTGAGGCGTTTCTTTATTAGTTATTTTTCAACCTGCGCAAAGTATTTCCTTTTTGCAGAATTAGGAGTATCCCCAAAACTTGATTTCCACCAATCATCAGTACGCAATGGTTTTGGTGGCTCATCTGGTTTGCGCCAACCTAATGATTCACGAAATGAAAAATGCGAAAATAGCCGTGAGAATTCACCAAAGTAAATATCCGCTACCCGTTTATTTCCTCTCACTAATAACATGTTCTCATCGTTGGTTTTTGTCGAAGCATCACTAAAATTTGCCGACCCACAAATTACAATAGGGTCATTCCCCAAAGGATCAATCAACATAAACTTATTGTGAACATAATTTACATTACCATTTAAGCCTGTCAATCTTTCTTTAACCCACCCATCAAATTCATTTGTCTTGATAAAATTTCCGATAGCAAAAATATTCTCTGGCTTATTCCGAAGATCCTGTATCTCCTGTTCATCGGCCAGCTTTTCTGCCTCCTGGTCCTTACGATATGGTCTGGTTTTTTTCTCCATGAGAGCCAACCTAAAAGGAGCTGCTGAATTTTCATAGACATTTTTAAATGTCTTATTCATGCCAAATGCAAAAGTCATAAAAAGAGCATCTTTTGCAGTCAACGCTAAATTTCCATAATAAGCAAGAGCGTCAAGGTTTGTTCTCGGGCTAAATAATACAGATGTTCCTTTAGGCAGATTAAGCGGAGGAATCGAAGTTATCCCTTCAACAACAGGGCGTAATGTTTTGCTCTCAGGATCCTTTTTTAGTTCTTCCCAATATTGCAAGAATAAGGCTGCCGTATCTTTATTCTCTACTACATGCGCCACATTGGAGTGTCCAAAAATTCCTCCATCTGAAAAGTTTGTTCCACCCGTCCATACCGCTATCGGTTTATTCTTATCCAATTTTACTATAAACTTATTATGTGAAATAGCTGAAGGGTTAGAGGTTCTTTTAGTAGTATGTTTTGTCAACCCAAATTTTTCCACCAAGGTTGTGTTATTTTCTCCGGGAGATTTCCCTTTGGCGTCATAAACAATTTTGATGTCCACTCCATTTTTGATAGTATCCTTAATCACTTGTAATAGTGGCTCGTAATTGAATTCATAAGCTGCAATTCTTAATGAATGTTTACCCGGTTTAAGGGTAGCTATTTTTATTAACTATCTTGGTCTTTTTATAGTAAATCTTCTTAAATATTTTAATTACTTCGTTTATATCCATAACCTCTCTAAGAACAACTGGCTCTTTTATTTTTATCTGCATTTTTCTAAACGGGTTAACTATTATCAAATCTTCAAATTCTAAATAATTAAAAAGTGCCTTTATTGCTTTTGTTTTCTGAAGAGTGCTATCCTTATTTGTAGAAATGCAGAATTGCTGGGCTATTATGAAACATATAACCATATGTACCAATCCCATTACAACGTAATAAATTAATGCATTTAAGCTATAGTCTTTTAAAACTTCGAGATTACGCAATTGTGTATCATAAGGCTTTATATCAATGAGAAATTCGATAAAAATAATAGCCAGAGTTACCGGTATTAAGGCAAATAAAATAGTAATTACTCCATATTTTAAGCTCTTGAAATAAAAGAATTTCCTGATCTTTTTCATTATAGATAATCTTAAGTTATCCTGTATTGAAAAGATATTCAAAACTCCCAAAGCTCTTTTGCAAAAAAAGCGTGCACCATGTATAATATATACCATTTAGCGCTGGCGTTATAAAGATGCAACCAAAAGATTCAATCAATCCTAATGAAAAGAGAAAAATACTAATCTCAGGGGCTGGGGTAGCAGGTATAGTATGTGCAATTCTATTGGATAAAAACAAGTACGATGTTGAATTAATAGAGCAAGCTGAAAGTTTTAGAAATATTGGATTTTCGATTACTTTGTGGAAAACAGGTTTTGAAATTATTTGTAAGATAGCAAAAGAGAATAAAGAAGTTTTAGTTGAAGAAAAAGATTACTACAGAGCTATAGAATTTACTTTATTCGGAGGACAAAATTTATCCAAGCTTAATATTCTTGATTCTAACAATTATGCATTTGCCTTTGAAAGGCAGCATCTAATGGAGATTTTAGAAAAAATTTTATTTAAAACACAGAACTCAAGCAATATCTTTTTCAAGAAGACGATACAAGAAATTAGAAATATTAATGATCAAGTTACTGTTACTTTTAGAGATACTACTCAAAAAAAATATGACTTTGTTATAGTAAGCGAAGGGATTAGTTCTACCACAAGAAAGCTTTTACCCATTAAGCAAAAGGTTATTACAATGCCCTTTTACCTTATGTATGCCTGGATTAAAGGTCGGTCGAATTTAACTAAAAAAGGAGCGTTGTTTTTTGCAGAAGGCCATTTAGGTGTTATACATCCTCCCAATTTCAAAAACCTATTTGGATTTTATTTTAAGAAAGGAATGTCCTTAGATCAGCAAAAAAAATTTATGTTCAAAGCCTTAAATAAAATTGATTCTGTTAATAATGAGGGAATAAAAATAAATTTTGAAACAAGTAAAGTATTTAATTTAGATGAAGTCTATTTGGAAACTTATTTTTTTAACCATGTTGTATTGTTAGGTGATGCTGCACATGGGCGCTCTCCAACACTTGGCTTTGGGACATCTTTGGCTGTTGAAGATGCTCTAATGCTTTGTAATAAAATTAATTCCCTACAAAACTACTCCGAACATGAAATTGATAAAGCATTAAATGATTTCTCTACGGCTCGAATTGAACGAGTTAAGCAAGTTTATAAATTTCAATCTTTTATTCATAGGCTAATTTCTGAAAATCCGGTTAAACTTAAAATATTATCCTTTGGTTTAAAATTCTTTCTAGGTAAAATCATTGAGAAAAAAATTAAAAAACTTGCTTCGTATAAGATTGTATAATTTGCAATCTACTTTACATAAAAGGCTATTGTTTCTACTTTTCTTTTAAACCATTCCTAAAGAATATCTCATTGGTAGTATCAATAATCCTGTCTAATTCAGATTTGTGATAGAAGTAAAACTGATTTAGTGTTGCCTGCATTTCTTCAATTGTATCAATGTCCTTTTCGGTCGCACTGTACTTGATTTTCTCCAGGCCATTCCGCAAAGCATTCCCGACATACATTTTTACTTCTGTAAAGACAGTCATGTAGTTCTGTTCCTTTACCTCCTTTGTTTTATCCCAATTGGTATCAGTCCGTAATCGTCCAGCCAGTTCCAAAGTACGATAGATATTAGCATCAGCGCCTTTTACCCCGCCTCTGTCACAATTATATACTGAGCGTAGTAACAACTCGTATCCCATTGCTGACATAATAAAGAATTTAAAACAAAAGTACGCTGGATATGGATAGCCTTCCCTTTTATATTACCCTGCTTACTGAAGCCTTCTTTCTTTATGTGATATCCTTTTATACCTCTGCTCAATTTGCATAATACGCAAATTTCCCTCCCTTACATCATTTACGGCACTCCGATACAATGTGAGAGAATTATTTATTCTTTCACAATTAAATTAATGAATTATGGATTCACAAAACACCTCATCCACAAAGTTGGATGTGTATCAATTGGTCACTGACCGCATTATTGAATTACTTGAAGCCGGTACTATTCCCTGGCAAAAGCCATGGGATGAATCTGGTGTTCCTATGAATGTGATTAGTAAACGGCCTTACCGGGGTATTAATCTCTGGCTGTTGCTATCACTCAACTATGAACGCAATTTGTTCCTCACCTGGGATCAGCTCAAAAAGATTGGCGGCTCAGTCAATCAGGGG
Source organism: uncultured Candidatus Saccharibacteria bacterium (assembly GCA_964357795.1). Lineage (GTDB taxonomy): Bacteria > Patescibacteriota > Minisyncoccia > Phycocordibacterales > UBA9973 > UBA8515. The sequence goes on along the minus strand of CAYHMN010000013.1, from coordinate 9,074 downwards.
CAACATGGCCACATTGTTGTTTTCTGGAAACAGGTAAATAAAGTACCTGAAGAATTAGATAGCAACGGCAAACAGAAAACAACACCAATGTTACGCTATTACAAAGTATTCAATATTGCCCAATGTCGGGATATTCCAAAGGAGTTAATCCCAGAATTACTTACAGAAACTGTTGACCCTATTTTGGAATGTGAAGCTATTATTAACATGATGCCAGATAGTCCTCTACTAATCTTCACAGGCAAAAAGGCGTATTACGACGTTGAGAAAGATCATGTTGTTTTACCTAGCCTTAAAAGATTCAAGACCAGTGAAAGCTATTACTCTACCCTTTTTCATGAATTGGTACATAGTACCGGTGCTGAAAAACGTTTGGGTAGAAAGACAATTACTGAAATGGCTGAGTTTGGTTCTGAGCCTTACTCCATGGAAGAACTGATTGCTGAATTGGGAGCTTCTTATCTTAATTCCTACACTGGTATTCTGGACAAAGAGATTGAAAGCTCTGCGGCCTATATCAGTGGATGGCTGGATAAGTTTCGGGGTGATAAGCGATTTATTATTTCTGCTTCGGGACAGGCGCAAAAGGCTGTTGACCTTATACTAAACAGGCCGGAATCGGAATCAAAAGATGAAGTTGAAGAATCTATGGTTAGTTAGTATTACAAAACCGGCTTATAAAATATATAGTCGGTTTTTATTATTTGAAACCAAAATTTTTTTTTAATTTTCTACTATCCTTACTTACTATTTATAATGCCTCGATAGCTTATTGAAAGCTAATTTTAATATTTCTACACCAGTTTGGTTAGGAAAATAAATTTTGTGAAATTCACAATTCATTGACATCTTAATATAGAAACATAGAGTACTTTACATAGTCCATTATTCTAATAGAATAATAGGGATGGTAACCAGAATGGCAGAATGCAAATTTTGGTTAAATTTTTCAACAGAAATTGGACAAAAAGACAATTAAGTGGTCTAAGAAGAAAGAAAGAAAGAAAGGTGTTATAATTATTAAAACAAGACCTTTGTGATATTAACAACTTCTTTGTATTATTGTAATTGAAAAAAGGTAGCATGGTCGCATATTTGATAGTTATCATTTAAAAAACCATACTACCTAAAGCAAACGAAAATTCATTTGAATATGGTCAATGCTTGAATGTGAAGTGGAGTATCACTAACCCGGCCATATGAATGGCCAAATTGTGGAGCCCAGTCACTTCCAGCAAATAAACATACTGCAAATGGCAAAGTAAGCTGAGATGTTTGTTCAGAACGGCTCTCAGTTTACGAACCACTTCGAGGAAATGTTTCATTTTCTGAATTTTATGCCTTTTGCAAACACAACATCTCAGCAACAACCTGGGATGTTTTTTATTTACAGCCGGCGGGTTAACAAAAAAAACAAAGAACTACCTAATATTTACAAAGTGGGGAAGGATTATGAAATAATTACATGCTTGGTTTTAGAATATTGTATGAAAATAATCTTTTTATTTAAAACCTCAAAATTTATAATTTCACATCTTAAAGGTGTCAACAATTTTAATAGTATAATTACTATTTATAATGAGCACTTATGCCCATTTTTTAGTTTATACATTATTTTTTATAAAAAATTTGGTTATAAGTGAAATAGTTCTATTTTTGTACTGTTAATTCCTTAGTAAATAATTAACGTTCGTGCTTATCTAACCTATGAGAATTAGTATTTTTTCAAAAAAGTAGCTTTTTTACAATGAAACAACGTCGGCATTGTCATGACCCAGTTTTTACAAGTTTCTACCTTTAGCCATTTTTTGTTTCTGTACCCCTAACTACCGCAGATACCATTTTTAAATGGCATATACTGCTATCTGTATAATGCGCTTAATTACAACGTAAACACCATAAATATGAGTACAATAAAAGTCTCTCTGCCTAGATACGACTATGTATCTGATGATTTGTTACCAAACGAAAATGAAGGGTCTATTGAAATTAAAAAAGAACTTTTAGCTAAACTCATTATCCGTTGGGCTAGTGGAGGAGGTGCGGTTGTTGTTGTGTTTTTTGAGGAGCCGCAGCCTGCTAAAATGACAACTGAAATAATAAATGCAAATACTTTTTTCATACAAATAGTTTTGATTAAAGAAAGTTTGTGAAATATGAGAGCAGACGGTCACTTGTTGTCTATGCAGCAAACTTATGTAAAAAAATATTGTAAACCGATACGTTTACAATAAAATTTTTAAAATACTCACCTTGTGCTTTACAAAGGCTATGGGCCATGATGAAAGAAGCGTTTCAAAAAAAGTTAGGTAAAAATATAGCCCGATTAAGGGAAAAAGCTGGTTTAAGTCAAACTGAACTGGCATTGCGCTGCGATAAAGACCGGCAAAGCTTAAACCGTTTGGAAAAAGGCAGAATTAATCCCTCTGCATATTATTTATCTCAACTGGCTGAAGAATTACAAGTACCAACAAAAGAGTTGCTTGATTTTGAATAACAACCTTATTCCTTCCTCTTATTTTGTCTCCTTATTGAATTCATCACCACCCTTGCCACAGAAGCCCGTTTTCTATCCATTTCCTCTGGTGTAATTGCATCGTAAGTAACATTTACCCGGTATCCTTTTATTATTTGTTCTTGTTGTACTTCTGCTGTAATAGTGGTATCCAAAAAAGCATAGAGTACATCAGGCGTAAGAAACTGTACCTGTTTCTTTTCAAAATTCGGTATCCCTTCCTTACATTTCTTCTTTATCTTTTCCAGTTGCTTAGGATCACCTGAAAGTGATATAACGGTATCATAATTTGCGTTTAAACATTTAGAGATATTATGCATTTCCCACTCAGGATCTGTGGTGACACAAATTTCAATAGCAATAGTCTTGCCTTCTTTTGAAAGCAGCACATCAACATTGCCACTACCATCAGGTAATTGCATTTCTAATACTGCAGTGTAGCCTCTTGATTCAGCCATCTTTTTTACAAGTGTTTGCAAATACCGGTGAGTGGAAACATCTTTATCTGCTTTAGGAATAACGGATCAATACTGAAATTCTTTTGTGTCTGCAATGGACGTACAAATTCATCTTTCAATCCAAAATCAATAACTGTGGTTTGCATACCGGTTTTGATAATGCTGTCTATGTATTCATCAATATATACAACAGTGCATTCAGAAAAATATCCTTTGATGTATGTTTCTATTGTTTGAATATCAATACCATCAGCAACAAACTGAATGATGATCTCTTTTGCATTACCAATAATCTCAAATGAAATAGCCTTGTAAGATTGCGAAAGCATTATTATCAATGCTTTCATTTTCTCTACAGTTATTTTCCTTTCTTTGGGTAGCTTAACCTGAATAGCTTTCAGAGTTGATTCCTCTTCATCTATATATGGTTCCAGTTCCTCATAATCCAGTACTTCTGTATCAACTTGTGGATGCTGCTTTTTCCCTTTAAAAATTTCAAGTAAACTGCTGATGATCGTATGCCTCTTGCCATCATCAATAAATGCTGCTTTATGTACCTGCCGGAAGAAAGGAATAAAAGGGGGTTCGAGCTGAACCGGATGGTTAGCTACAAACCAACCTCTCCCCCGGATTTCCCAAGTGTAATATTGATACGTGTAGTATTCTGCATTGGAGACTGGCATCATCGCTTGTTGAACTGGATAGCTGTTCCCTTCCAATCCGTCATATCTGTCAGCCGCACTCCTTTTGTTTCGGTAAGTTGCTCAATAGTATCCTTTACACAACTAGCTACCATTTCTTTAAACATAATTGCTGTGTCCTGTTCATAGAAGGTCTTTTCCCTGCGGCTGAATAACCTTCCAATTACAGGTATGCACATCAGAAAATCACGAAAGGTAATTCCGGCATCACCCAGCCACCAGGATACAAAAAATGCTTCCTTGGCAAAAGGTGCTGCACAGATATCCATTATATATTCCCTGAATTTCACCCGCAGGTAAGTACGATTGGCTGAAAGTACAAGGCCACCCTCGGAATGTGTGATCCTTGAAATTAAAAGCTTCTCTACTTCCTTTTCTGCTATATCTTCTTGCAAGGCTTCGTAAAATTCCTCTGGTGTAAACGATCTTGTTTCAAACATATGGTGCCAGTGGGAATGCACAACTTTTATTGACCTTGAATTGGCTTTTATGATTCCATAAATGATAAAAAAAACGATTAGAAGAATGAGGATATTTTTTATTAATTCTTCATCAGAATGACTGAGTAAGAAGACTGGCTGAGGAAATCCCAACAGCGTTTGAATGCTGGTCATAATGTTAGGGTTTTAGTTTTAGGAATAACAAAATAATCAGACATTTCATCTTTTGCAATACCGCAAAGTGGGTATAGAAAAAATACTACAACCTCAGTCGAATAATTTCTGCTCCTTAGGTTCTTCTATTCTTTTGTATCTCTCAAATATGTTTTTCTCCACTATCGCTCTTTCCCTTCCATGTTTATTTTGTGAGTTTGCAATAACTTCCTTCTTAAACGATTGTGTGGGTAATTTAGGTTCTATGGAGAAAGCACTGAATGGCCTTGATGTTGCTCCATCAATCATTAATTTCAGGTACATGGAATATCTAGGCAGGTTCACAAAATCAGCTTCATCAAATTCCGGGTGAAACTCTTTTACTAAATGCTCAGCATCTTCTGCACCAATTCTGAAAGAGATAATTGTTCCTACATTGCCGAATATAGCACTTCGTACTTTTTCATGTAGCTGATCTATATACTGGTGAGTGAGGAATAAGGAAAGTTTATACTTCCTGGCTTCTGCCAGAATATCAGCAAAAGAAAGTGAAATGAAAGAATGCATCTCATCTACATAGAGATAGAAAGGAACTCGTTCATGTTCGCTTTGAGTTGAGCGGAATAAAGCGGCCAGTTGGATAGATGTAACAAGAATACTCCCAAGTATTGATGAAGCATCTTCACCTAGTTCTCCTTTAGATAAATTAGCAATAAGTATTTTCCCTTCGTCTAAAACTTCCTGCATCCTGAAACCGTTGGCTTTTTGTCCAATAGTATTCCTCAGGGGAATACTGGTTAAAAATACTCCCGTCTTATTGAGTATCGGTGTAATGGCTTCTGATCTAAGTGCCGGGCTGTATTTATCAAACTCGTTTTTCCAAAATGAAAGTGTATGCTGATTGGTAACATAACTGAGTACTTTATTCCTGAATAACACATCAGTTAACAGCGGCTGAATATCAAGCAAAGTGGCATCGGGATATTCAAGCAGGCTTAGTAATGCAAAGCGAAGTATATATTCTAATCTTGGTCCCCAGGAATCCACCCATATCTTTTTAAAGGTGGATATCAATCCTGAAGCTACTAAATGGTGATAGTTAGGGTGTACTGCTTTAAGTGGATTAAAAGCAACTGGATAATCATAATCTTTGGGGTTGAAATAAATAACATCACCTATTCTATCCTGTGGTATATGTTCTAAAATTGCCTCTGCAATATCTCCGTGAGGATCGATAAGGCAGATGCCTTTACCTTTCTGAATATCTGAAACAGCCATGTTTAATAACAAGGTTGATTTACCCACGCCGGTTTTTCCAATGACATAGATATGGCCTAACCTGTCTTTATCTTTAATGCCAAAGGGTTGCCGTTGGTTGCGCCAGTTGGTGATGCCAATAGGGGTGATGTCTTGCATACAGGATTCATTTTATCCTTTTGGATATGGGGTTGTAAGGGAGGGTAATTTGAGTATTACGCAAATTATTCTGCCTTATGCAATTCTTTTCGATTTGTAATACTGGAAGTATTAACAGAAGTATATGCTTGTGATATTATGAAAAAGCTAGACAAAAGAGAACACACCACCGCTATAAGTTTTGAACCCAAAGAGGGGGAACGAGCTCTTTTGTCTAGCAACAAAGGTGGTATGCGTTCTCCCTCTTTGGATTTAGGCATCAGTTCTGACTCCACCCAGGATGAACTTATTGGCATCCTTGCAAACATTCTCGTAGAAGCATTTATATGGCAACACGAACATGGAAAACAATACACAATCAAAGGCAGTGATCTATTCCCGGGTATCAACAAAAGAACAGGTTGAAGAAGGAAACAGCCTTGCAACACAAGAGCGTAATTGCCGTGAGTATGCGAATAAGAATAATTACGCCATTGCCCAGGTTTTTATTGAAGAAGGTGAAAGTGCAAAGACTGCAGAACGGACAGAGTTACAAAAACTGCTGCGTTTTTGTTCTGACAAAAAACAACAAATCAAAGCTGTTATCATCTACAAAATTGATAGGCTTTCCCGCAACACCGATGATTACAGTCAACTGCGGCTGTTATTAAAACGCTATGGTGTTGAAATAAAATCCACATCTGAATATTTTGAAAATACTCCTGCCGGAAGATTCATGGAAAACATTATTGCCAATGTTGCTCAATTTGATAATGATGTGCGTACAGAGAGAAGTGTTGGAGGTATGAGGGATGCAGTTAAAAATGGCAGATATGTCTGGATGGCTCCCATTGGATATAGCAATCAAAAAGTTGATGGAAAAGCAAATATTGTACAAAATGATAAAGCTGCATTAGTTAAACTGGCTTTTGAAATGATGGCTGACAGAAAGTATTCAATTAACCTCATCTATGAAAAACTGTTTGCAATGGGATTAACCATTGTAAAATCTCAGTTTTACAAAACTCTTAAAAATGAATTATATGCCGGATGGATATGCAAATTAGGTGAGCGTTGCAGAGGTAAATATGATCCAATTGTTTCAGAAGAATTATTCAATCGTGTACAGCAAGTGATGAGAAATAAAATTACACCCCTCATCTACAAAAATGAGCATCCGGATTTTCCATTGCGCCGATTTGTTATGCATCCAGAAGGACATAAACTTACCGGAGCCTGGTCATCGGGTCGGTATAAGAAATATGCCTATTACAGGTTTGTTGGTATTAAGCTTCAGTGGCCCAAAAATGAGCTTGAAACGTCCTTTCATTCATTTATGGATAAATATGCTTTTGATGAGCATTTACTCGCTAAACTCAAAACTGAGATGATTAATCGATTCTCTGATAAATCAGAGAATAAGAAAAAAGATGTTGAAGGGTTTTCTGCAAAGAAGCAACAATTGAAAGAAAAGCAAAATATACTGCTGCAAAAGAACATTAAAGGCGTTATCAGTGATAATTTACTAAAGGAACAACTTGCAGTTCTGGATGAAGAAATATGGAATATTGATAAAACCCTTACTCAGAATGAAGAAGGTAAGGTCGATATAAAGAATATACTTCAGTTCCTAAATGAATATCTGCAACACCCTTCAACTGTATGGAGAAATATGCCCTTAGAAATCAAGATAAAATTGCAGTGGTTCCAATTCCCTGAAGGAGTAACCCTTGCTGAAAAGGAATTACGAACCACCAAAATATCTAGTATTTTCAAACTGAAATCAATTTTTTTGGGTAATATTTCTCCTAATGTGCGCGAGAGAGGACTTGAACCTCCAAGGATTGCTCCATACGAACCTCAATCGTACGCGTATACCAGTTCCGCCACTCGCGCATAACACTTAATTTATTCTTGAGTTGTTGTTTGTGTTGAAGCTTCGTCGGAATCTGCCTTTGAAAGAGTCACACTCTTTAGGCGCTTCTTCACTTCTTTCACAGCTTTTGTACGAATGTAGTAAAGCTTGCTTCGGCGAGTTTTAGATTGTCTTAGGACTTCTATTTTATCTATATTTGGAGAATACAGTGGAAATATACGCTCTACTCCAACGCCTGAAGTAACTTTGCGGATAGTGAAAGTCGCACCACTCTCTGTGCCATGTTTGCGAGAAAGAACTAGTCCTTCAAAAGCCTGAAGACGAGTTTTGCCTTTTTCTTGAATTTTACTCCAAACACGAATAGTGTCACCAGCTTTAAAAATAAGCTTTTTACGGCTTGCTTGTTCTACTGGGGTAAATTGAGATTTAGTTAATTCCGCTGTTATCATAGGGCCCACTTTATCATATATAGCTATTTTAAGCAAGAAAGGCTTATTTTAAGTACTCTTTTATTACTTTCTTGAAATCAGTCGGAAGTGGGGCTTCCACTGTTTTTATCTCTCCGTTTGATAAGCGAAAAGTTATGGAGTAAGCGTGGAGTGCTAATCGCTTCATGCCAAGAGCTTTTTCTTTAGCTCCACTATATAGAGGGTCAGATACAACTGGGTGATTAATGTAACGCATATGTACGCGTATCTGGTGAGTGCGACCAGTCTTCGGATATACTTCTACATATGAGAATTGGTGTTCAACTGTCGGTTTGCCTCTTTTAAGGTCAGAGAATTTATTTAAAATAATATATTCAGTCATAGCGTCGCGTAGTGGTGGACGAGCACCTCTACCTGCAGTCCACATGCGGATATCTTTCGGACTGCGACCAAGCGGTATATTTATCACTCCCCTTTTGCCTGTAGCAAGTGAAGCTTTCGGGTCCGATACGAATCCATATACAAATGCGCGGTAAACTTTCTTGATGGTATGATTTTGAAATTGCTCTTTTAGGAGTTCAAATGTTTTTTGATTCTTGGCAACAAGTAATACTCCTGAAGTTTCTTTGTCTAACCGATGAACTATGCCAGGGCGGGAAATCTTCACATCTTTCCCTTCGTGTTTAACAATCATTGCTTCACCAACTTTGTCTATAGAATTGTCATGGGCACTTATAAAGCTCGCGACTGTCTCATCATCAGCATTTTTGGCATCGGCATGCACAGCAAGCCCTGCTGGCTTGTTGAGCACGAGTAAATTTTTATCTTCATATAATATAGTAACCTTCATAGAGTCATCTTAGCACGGGATTGACCACGTACGAAGTCACCTTCGCAAGCATGCGAGTGGTACGACCACCTTGAGGTGGCCTACTTCATACGTGGTTGAAATATATAGAAAATATGATACTATTCCATTTATGCGCGATTAGCTCAGTTGGTAGAGCAACCCGTTTACACCGGGAAGGTCGCAAGTTCGAGTCTTGCATCGCGCACTATGTGAAAAAGTACAAGTTTATTGCTTGTACTTTTTTGCATAGTCAGCAAG
>CAYHMN010000012.1:0-20006 GCA_964357795.1 uncultured Candidatus Saccharibacteria bacterium | reverse complement strand
CCCAAAGGGATTTTTGTTTTAGGGCGTTTTATTTTTTACCCCAAATTATATGAAACCAACTGAAATACGAAATATAGCTATTATTGCCCACGTTGACCATGGGAAAACCACACTCACCGATGAGCTTATGAAGCAGTGCGGTATGAATGACAATGGTGCCACTATGGACTCCAACGCTCTTGAGCTTGAGCGAGGTATTACTATATATTCCAAGAATACTTCTGTGAATTACAAGGGTACAAAGATAAACATTGTGGATACACCAGGGCACGCGGACTTCGGCTCTGAAGTGGAGCGTGTACTACGTGCGATCGATTCTGTGCTTCTACTTGTAGATGCACAAGAAGGTCCGATGCCTCAGACACGATTCGTACTCAAGAAGTCTCTAGAGTTAGGCCTGAAGCCTATCGTTATCATCAACAAGATAGACAAGCCAGCAGCCAACCCTGCTCGTGTTCACGATGAAATACTAGAACTTTTCATAGAGCTTGGTGCTACTAATGAGCAGATTGATTTCAAAACTATGTACGCCATTGGTCGCCAAGGTATTGCTAAAGTTAATTTAGAAGATGATTCTAAGGATCTGACTCCACTACTTGATCTTATCCTTGCTGATGTTCCTGAAGCATCAGTCAATAAAGATAAAGCTTTCCAAGCTCAAGTTTTTAATCTTGGATACGATAACTTCCTAGGTAGACTTGCTATTGCTCGTGCATACGCTGGATCTATCAAAACTGGTTCACAGATTATCGTGAAAGATGACAAAGGTAACTCTAGAACTACTAAAATTTCAAAAATGTTCACATTTGAAGGTATCGCTCGTAAAGAAGTGGCCGAGCTTGTAACAGGTGACATCGCTATTATCGCTGGTATTCCGGATGTATTCATCGGTGAGACTATAGTAGATAAAGCAGAGACAGAAGCTCTTCCTTCTATTGCGATCGATGAGCCTACAATCTCTCTAAACTTCTTGGTCAATGACTCACCATTTGCAGGACGCGAAGGAAAGTATGTAACAAGTCGTCAGATACGCGAGCGTCTCGAGAAAGAGCTTGAAATAAATGTAGGACTTAAAATAAATTTTGATGGAACAGACGAAGAAGAAATGCAAGAAGGTTATCTTGTATATGGTCGTGGTGAATTACACATCGCAGTTCTTCTTGAGAATATGCGACGCGAAGGATACGAACTCCAAGTTTCTCAACCACACGTAATTATAAAAGAAGAGAATGGTCAGAAGTTAGAACCGTACGAAGAAGCCACTATCGATGTACCAAGCGAATTTGCTGGTGCTGTGATTGAGAAGTTAAATGCTCGTCGTGGAATTATAAACTCTATGCATGAGAAAGAGGGAATCACTCGTATACTTATAGAGCTTCCAACTCGCGGATTGCTTGGCTACCGAGGACAATTTGTAGTAGATACAAAAGGTGAAGGAATACTGGCTTCTCGATTTGTCGGATTTAAAGATTATGCAGGAGAGATAAAGAAGCGCGATGTCGGTTCTATGACTTCTATGGTTGCCGGTAAAGTTGTAGCTTTCTCACTTTGGACACTCCAAGAACGTGGAATACTGTATGTAGAGCATGGAGATGAAGTCTATGAAGGTATGGTAGTTGGGAATGTCACCAAAGGTGATGAAATGTCTGTAAATCCAACAAAAGGGAAGCAACTTTCAAATATGCGCTCATCTGGGACGGACGAAGCAGTCAACGTGAAGCCACCCTACAAGCTTTCTATTGAGCGAGCTTTAGAAATAATGGCAGATGATGAATACCTTGAAATTACGCCCAAAAATGTCCGTTTACGCAAGAAATTCCTTACAGAACAAGAGCGTTCCAAGAATAAAGGAGGTAGTAGGAAGTAACATTTTATACAATCCACTCCCAGATATGGCAAATAGTTGACTTTATTGTATACTAATGATATTATGAAATAACAAAAGTAATTATCATATTAAGAACTTTAATTTAAATGGCCAATACTATAACATTCAAACCAAAACAAGTCACCAAGCGCATGCTTTCGCACCTACCGGAGCGAGCCTACGAAGTGGTCACAAACCGTTTTGGACTTACAGATGATGCCCAGAGAAAAACTCTTGAAGCCATTGGAAAGAAATATGGTATTACTCGTGAGCGTGTTCGTCAGATTGAAAATGCAGCCCTTGCTCTTATCCGTAAATCGGAAGCTTTTAAAGATGAAAAAGGTGTCTTTGAGGAACTAAAGAAATTGATGCATACACTCGGCGCTGTTGTTTCTGAACACGAGCTACTCGGTCACATATCAAAAGATAAACTTACTCAGAATCATATCCACTTGTATCTAACCTTGGGTGACGATTTCAAGAAGCATAAAGAAGACGAAGATTTCAAAACACGCTGGAGTGTTGACGATGAAGTAGGAGATGAAGTTCATAAAGCACTAAAGAATCTTTATGAGAATTTATCTGACGATGAGCTAGTAACAGAAAGTGAAATTGTTGCTAGATTCCTAGACGAAGTAAAAGAACTTTCTACTCAATATAAAAATGCAGAGATAGCAAAACGCTGGCTCTCAATGTCAAAAAATATTAGCCGTAATCCTCTTGGTGAATGGGGTAAGTCTACATCCTCTAGTATCAAAACTCGTGGTATTAAAGATTACGCTTTCCTAATGATGAGAAAGCATGGCTCTCCTATGCACTTCCGTGAAGTTGCCAAAGCAGTAACAAATACTTTTGACAAAAAGTGTCACACAGCTACTTGCCACAACGAGCTTATAAAAGATTCTAGATTTGTCCTTGTAGGCAGGGGAATATATGCACTTTCTGAATGGGGCTACAAATCAGGTGTCGTTCGTGATGTTATCAAAGAACTTCTAAAGAAGAATGGACCAATGTCAAAAGAAGATATTGTTGACCAAGTCATGAAAGAAAGATACCTAAAGAAGAATACAATCCTAGTAAACCTTCAAAACTCTAAATATTTCAAGAAAAACAAAGCCGGACTCTATAGTGCTGCTTAATATCTTTAAAAGAAAATCCCTCCAGTTGAGGGATTTTCTTTTTGACATGGTATAATATATCTGTAATAAATATTATGTCAGAATTCTTTTCGAATTTAAATCTTCTACAAATATTGCTGGTAACTATTGGTTACCTTATGCCTATTCCTCTTGCTATTTGGGCACTACATCTTTGGCATCACTATCGCCAAGAGCGTTTTATTATGGGTATTAAATGGGTCTTACTTGAAGTCCAAGTCCCACGTGATGTTATTAAATCTCCGGCTGCTATGGAGCTCATACTATCAAATGCTTTTTACCAGAAAAGTAAGAAAGGTTTTTGGGAACAATATATCCAAGGTGCACCGTGGTTTTGGTTCTCGCTTGAGATGGCATCTATTGATGGTAAAGTTCATTTCTTTATTCGCTCTCCGACCCGTATGCGGGATTTAGTAGAGACCCAAATATATGCACAGTACCCTCAAGCAAAAGTTGTGGAGGTAGATGATTACACTCTCCATGTACCTCAGTATAGAAAAGATGGTGATTGGAACATGTGGGGCTGTGAGTTCAATAAAATGAAAGAAGATTTTCTACCCATTCGTACCTATCGCGACATGGATGAAATGGAAAGTGGAACTAAAGAAGAATTTAAAATTGACCCGATTACTCCAGTTATAGAGTTCTTAGGCTCTCTTCCTCGTGGTCAGCAAGTCTGGATACAGATAATTATCAGACAAAATATAAAAGAGTATCATAGTCATAAAACAGGAAAGCATGTAGATTTCTATGAAGCTTCTCAGGAATTTATGGCAGAAATACTTCGACCATTTACTCGTGTCCAGAAGAATGATAATGGAGATACTATGGGCATGGATATGCGTACTCCAGAGCCATACAAGAATCTTATTAAAGTAGTGACAGAAAATATGAGCCTTATTCACTTTGATTGTTGTATCCGTGTTGTTACTCTTTCAGATAAGAGGGTTTGTACCGAAGAACAATTTATGAATCTTAGGCGTAATTCTCGTCTTATTTGGCGCCAATATGCTCAGCCGAATATCAACGAACTTAATCGTATTAATTCAACTCAGTTCGATGCACCATGGTCTGACCCTACAGGTTTGGCGCTTACAAAATATAAAAAGCGTACCTTAAACTTTTTCCGTCAAAGGATTGGTTTCCACCCTCCTATCCAGTATTCTTTTGAATACCCAAAAATTTTATCAGCTTTTTTCCCTTCAGGTTCTCCGAAAATATTTGTAATGTCTTCTCGTGAGCTCGCAACAATTTTCCACTTCCCAGGCATGGTATCTGAGACTCCAAGCTTCAAGCGTATAGAGTCAAAGATTGCAAAACCTCCAGCAAACTTGCCTCAATAGTATATGGATACACTACAGTCATCCGAAATAAAAAAGCGTTCATTTTTTCGTTCTCATAAGTTTGTATATTTAATTTTCTTTATATTTTTTATCTGTATTGCTCTCTATTATTTAGTGTCAGCTCCGACGCCGAGCCTGAGCTTTGTAAATAAACAAGGAGTAGCTATCCATATATCTCCCAACCAATCTCTTCAGGAAGTCGCATTAGAATTAGAAGAAAAGAAAGTCGTAAAATATGCACCTGTTTTGAAAGGACTAGTTACTTTCTTAGGTGCATCTCATAGTGTACCCAAAGGTGACTATGTATTTAAAGAAAGTGTTTCAGCTTGGCGGGTAGCGTGGATGCTTGCTCGTGGAATTCATAATGTAGATCCTGTTAAAGTTACTTTCAAAGAGGGAATAACAAATGAAGAGATGGCGACAATTCTCGCCTCCAAACTCACGGCTTTTCGTAGAGATTTATTCTTATCAGATGAAAAATCTCGCCAAGGATACTTATTTCCTGATACTTATTTCTTTTTCCCTATGACTACATCAGAAGAGATAGTAGATGAAATGTCTGCTAATTTCAGTAGCCGTATATCAAAACTAAAAGGAGATATAGAGAAGTCTAACCATACAGAGAGTGAAATTATAAACATGGCTTCAATCTTAGAAAAAGAAGCAAAAGGGAAAGACGATGCCCCAGTAATATCAGGCATACTTTGGAAGAGGCTAAAGCTTGGTATGCCACTTCAAGTAGATGCAGAAAGATGGACATATGGGAATACTGGTCTACCACCAACACCAATTGCAAACCCAGGGCTTGTTACTATCAAAGCTTCCCTTGCGCCAGTTGATTCAGCTTACTTATATTATCTACACGGTAAAGATGGTATGATACACTTCGCTAAGACTTATGAAGAGCATAAATCAAATATAAATAAGTACCTAAGATAATATGATACTAGAAACAGGACCACAAAAAGAATATGAATTACTAGATGCAGGTGGTGGGGCTAAGCTTGAACGCTATGGCCCTTATACTTTACTGCGTCCAGATCCAGAAGCACTCTGGAAAAAAATGTTGCCTGAGAGTATTTGGAAAGATGCTGACTTACAATTCATACGCAATGGCAATAAAACAAAATGGATTAAAAAAGTTGGAGTACCTCCAAGCTGGAATATAGAATTCGGCGGTTTAAATTTTCAAATTGCACCATCATCTTTCAAGCATACAGGGCTGTTTCCAGAACAGCTTCTGAACTGGCAATGGATGCAAGAAGTTATTGAGAAAAATAAAAAGTCTTACAGTAAATCGGTAAGTGTGTTAAATTTATTTGCCTATACTGGAGGAGCAACACTTGCATGTGCGAAAGCGGGTGCAGAAGTTTGCCATGTAGATGGTTCCAAGACTGCAGTTGCATGGGCAAGAACCAATGCCGAGCTATCAGGTCTGAAAGATGCACCTATTCGCTGGATAGTGGAAGACTGTGTAATGTTCTTAAAAAGAGAAATCAAAAGAGGGCATAGATATGATGCGATTATTATGGATCCACCGTCATTTGGCCATGGGCCGAAAGATGAACTTTGGAAAATAGAAGCTCATTTCCTAGAACTCATGGAACTTTGCAAGCAGATACTTTCTGACAAACCACTTTTTGTACTTATCAACGGCTACACAGCTGGCTACTCACCGATAGCATATAAGAATAATCTTGTTGATATGATGGAAGGTAACATTGGTACTATAGAAATAGGTGAGCTCGTAATAAAACAAACTAAAAGTGACAAGTTGCTTCCTTGTGGTATATTTGCCAGATGGGAAAGAAATTAGGCAAAACTGTATTTGTAGGAGTAAGTGGTGGGGTGGATTCGTCTGTCTCGGCTGCGCTTCTCAAAGACCAAGGATATAATGTCGTTGGGGTTTTTATCCGTACCTGGCAACCGGACTTCATAGAGTGTACTTGGCGCGATGAGCGCAGAGATGCTATGCGAGTCTGTGCTCACTTAGATATTCCATTCCTTGAATGTGATGCCGAGGAAGCCTACAAGAATGGTGTAGCAGACTATATGATAGAAGAATACAAGAAAGGAAATACACCAAACCCAGATGTAATGTGTAACCGCGAAGTGAAATTCGGTGTATTCTGGAAATTTGCAAAAGAACGCCGTGCTGACTTTATAGCAACAGGACATTATGCACGTGTAAATTCAAATAGTTTTAGAGAAGCGACGGGTGTGGGCGCGCGCCGAGCGTACTCGGGAGGTAGGGATAAGGAGCTTCGAGAAAAGCTATTTGAATTGGAACAAGGATTAGATGATTCCAAAGACCAAAGTTATTTTCTCTGGACTCTAACACAAGAAGATTTATCACACACACTTTTCCCAGTGGGGCACTTACAAAAGCCACAAGTGCGGAAACTTGCCGAAAAATATAATTTACCGACAGCCACCAAGAAAGATAGCCAAGGAGTTTGCTTCCTAGGGCCTTTAGATATGAAAGATTTCTTGGCTCACTATATAAAACAAAAGAGGGGAGATGTATTAGATGAAAATGGGAAAATAATAGGCCATCACGATGGAGCAGTATTTTTTACTCTTGGTGAACGTCACGGATTTACAATTACAAAACATTCCATAGATGAAAAACCCTTATATGTTGTATCTAAAGATATAAAGAAAAATACGATAACAGTTTCCCAAAAGCAAGGTTTTTTAGAACACCACACAGGATTATCCTGTGTGGTAACTAATGTAAATTGGATTAGTGGTATTCCAGTAGAAAATAAAAAATATACAGCGCAAATTCGCTATCATGGAGAGCAATTGCCTTGTAAGGTGAAGGGTCCAAATATCATATTCAACAAGCCCATCCTAGTCTCACCAGGCCAATCCATAGTAGTTTATGATAAAGACTTGTGTATTGGAGGTGGCGTAGTGATATAAATTTATAGTATAATAAAAAACATGGAAAACATACTAAATATATTAGATCAAGATACGCTAGGTTATATATTACCGCTTTTTATAGCATTGTTCTTTGGGATGATTATGGGAATGGAGAGAGTGTATGCGCACAAGACTGCAGGTATGCGCACCTATGCACTTGTATCTATGGGTTCAGCACTCTTCGTACTAGTCTCTGGAGAGATGGTGAAAGCTTATGCTGGATTTGATGGTTTAAACCCACTTCATATAGTTGCTCAGATTATCGTCGGTGTCGGGTTTATCGGTACTGGGCTAATATTTACAAAGGACAACAGACTAATGGGTCTTACTACTGCAACTGGTCTTTGGGTTTCGGCTGGCATCGGTATGGCCTGTGGTTTCGGGCTATACAAACTCGCTGCGGTAGCAACAGTATTCACTTTATTTATTTTTATCGTTCTATGGTTCATAGAGCAGCAACTCAAAAAGACAAAACTCTTCGCTCAATCCAACACTGATGATCATTAGTTAGGTTTCTTGATTTTTATGAAGAATATATTAAAAACTATATTTATCATAATCTTATTATTCTCTGCAAAATACTCTTTTGCCCTTGTTGTTTCTACTCAACCCGACTCCAGTGTTACTTTTGATAACTGTGTCTCATCCCTCAGTCCTTTTTGCTTAGGTTATTCTGACTATTCTGCTCAAAATATTATCCCAACAGCTTCTACTATGGATGAAATTAAATTTTATGGTAATGCTCCTACTAATTCTTTTTTTGTAGTCACTTTTTATAATATTACTAATCCAGGGCCTCAAATATATTTTGCTCCCAACAATTATGTTGCTGGTAAAACAGACGGTACAGATAATATGCAACTATACACACTGCAAGCTTCAGATTTTTCTACCCCTATTATTTTTAATGGTACTGATACTTGGGCTCTAAGTGTTTTTGCTTATGGTAATAACATACCTTGTAATGTCCAATCTTGTTATAAACATTCTTCTCATTTAGGTAATTCTTCCAATCAGATATATTACTCGATTACTGGGCATAATGGTGATAATCCACCATGTATCGTAGATTGTTTTTCTAATGTACTTTTCTTACCTGGAATAACAGGAAGTAGGCTCTATGAAGATAGTACTCCTGTTACAGAGCCTGGTTGTATTGCTGGTACAACTGGTATATGCACAATAAAAAGATGGTTACCACTAACTGATTTTGATGTTCGTAGGTTATTTTTAAATAATGATGGCTCTACTATAAATTCAATTTATACTAAGGATGTGATTGGTACAGCAATCTATATCTCTGATATCTACGATTCCTTTTTGGATGATTTAGATTCATGGAAAAATGATGAACATATAATTGCTGATTATTCGGCTATTCCTTATGACTGGAGATTTTCTGCAAGTGAAATTATTGCTCGTGGTAGGAAAGATTCGCTCGATAAAATATCATACTCAGAGACTTTATTACCTAGCGAAACACCATACATACTTAGTGAGCTATTAAGATTAACCGAAACTTCTAGAACTGGCAAAGTTGTTGTAGTTGCTCATTCAAATGGGGGATTAGTAGCAAAAGAATTAATGTTAAAGTTACGCGAACTAGGTAAAGAAGATCTAATAGACCAATTAATATTGGTCGCAGTTCCAGAGGTAGGCACTCCTGATAGTTTAAAGGTTTTACTACATGGTGATGATATTGGTCCATGGGGGCTGATATCAGACTCAAAATTGACACGTGAATTTGCTCACAATATGACAACTGCCTATGATCTACTTCCGTCGAGAAGATATTTTGAAACTAGTGCTGTTAATATACCCATGGCAACTTTTGACGATTCTCCTTATTTTGATAATACTCGTAGTAATTATGGTTTTGGTCTTAATACATTTAATGAATTTTCTGATTATCTAAAGAATATAGATAGTCGGACTACCCCCTATTATGCTGATCTAAATCATGCAAATACTTTGCAAACAACTCTCATTGATAAGTCTGATGCTCTACATTCTAGGCTCGATGCTTGGGAACCAACATCTGCGACAAAAGTCATAGAAGTTGCTGGGTGGGGAGAGTATACACTAGCAGGTATTGGTTATAGGACAGAGAAAGAATGTACTCAATATAATACTTATCTAGGAATTGGAGGAATAAGACTGATTTATAACTGCCTTTCATATAGAGAAAAGCAAGTATTGGATGTTATTGATACATTAGAAGGTGATGGTACTGTAGTACAGCAAAGTGCGCATTATCTGTCTGATAAGAGTGTTCCCAATACTGAAAGATGGTGGGTTGATTTAGATGAATATAACAAACTAACTAATTTAAATATTCCCAGAGATCATAAAAATATATTAGAAATCAAAAGTTTACTTAATCTGATTAAATCAAAAATTAGTAATGAAACATATAATTCTCAATATATATCAGAAATTAAACCAACATCACAAAAATCATACACACGGATAAAACTAAATTCACCACTTACTTTAGATTTATATGATTCACTTGGTAATCATACAGGTTTAAATTCATCTGGAAAAATAGAAGAGAATATACCAGGATCCAGATATAGAACTATTGGTGAATCAAAATATATAATTGTGCCCCAAGATATTTCTACCAATCTTAAACTTCAAGGATATGAAGATGGATCATTCTCTTTGAATATAGATAAATTAGACAATGATGTAGCCACTGAGAGCACGACTTTTTCGGCAATACCTTCGTCTACATCCACCATAGTTAAACTAGATCTTCCAGCTAACACTGATATTAATAATTTAAATCCAATGCAGATAGATTTCAATGGGGATGGGATAATAGATATTGAACTTAAAGCAGAGTCTAATACCACTATGACTATGCCCAATCCTCTCACAGTCATAGCTCAGGATCAAACAATTATTCTCGGTAGTTCTATCCCTATTCTTGTTGCTACACTATCTGGGTTTGTAGGTGAAGATACTTCTACAAGTAATGATGTGACGGGTTCGGCTAATTGTACAACTACAGCTACATCCACAAGTCCGGTAGGGATATATCCTATAAATTGTACAGTAAGTACTCTCTCCTCTAATAACTACCTATTTAATAATTTTATTGCTGGCAAGTTAAATATAATTTATAAGTTTAATGGGTTCTCTCAGCCTATTAATGATATAAATTATCAGCCTAATCAGAATCAGAGTGTCTTCAAAGCTGGAAGTACTATACCTGTAAAGCTTCAAATAAAAAAATCTGATGGTACTGCAGTACAAGCAACGGATACACCTATATGGCTAAATCCACAGAAAGGTTCTGCGATGTCTGCCTCGGTTGATGAATCTGTATACAATTTATCAACAACTAGTGGTACAATTTACAAATGGGATTCTTCATCAAATCAGTATGTATATAATTGGAGCACTAAAGGTTTAGCCTCTGGGTATTGGTATAAAATCTTTGCAAAACTTGATGATGGAAAGATTTATTCTGTGGTTGTTGGGTTGAGATAATTAATCATTAATATTTATAAATAATATGAAAAAGAAAATTGTTTTGATAGGGAGTTTTATAGGAAGTATCATTGCTGTTTTTTCTTGGTATTATTTAAAGCAAGATAGCGTAATTTGTTATAATACATCTTGGTCTAACATTGAGAATACTTGTGGTTTACTCATAATGATTTTTAGTGTTTTTATTCCAATATTTATAAGTTGTGTGTTTATATATATATCTAAAAGAAATATCTTTTCTACATGGTCGGTGTTTACTTTTGTGTATTTATGTATTTACATATTTATTTTAATTTTAGCTCCAGAAAAGTGCGATGCCTATCTTCCTATATGCAAGACAACATCTTTTCTATTTTTAATGCCACTTTATATACTTTCATCTCTGATACTAATAATCTACAAATCTTTTAAAAAAGAATAAGAGTATCTATTGTCACTCGCAAGCCCTTTTAAATATTCTTGAACAGATAAATAATATATTATGAAATACAAAAAAGGTTTCAAAATTGGAATAATTGTTGGTTTCTTTGTTGTGCTCTCTGTTTATTTGTTGTACTCATATACAGATTGCTTCTCGTGCGGTTTTCTAGGAATAGACTATTGTAGTGGCTACGAGGGTATATGTCCATTAGCCGGTGGTTATATGGATTTTATTCGCCTTGTTTCTATTCCTTTTGTTATTTTTGGACTGCTTGTCTTGCAATTTTTCCCTTGGCTAGGTATTGGTATTCCTAAACTCTTTGCTTTTCTTAGTCCTTTGTATTTGCTTTATTCTGGATTCTTGGGATTTTTTATACAAAAACTATTATCTGTTTCTAGAAAATAGTTATGGATAAGCACTCTCTATGTTTTGATAAGTATTCTAATTATTTTTTGGAGTCTATTTAGAAACAAAAGGACTAGCTAGCTAAACATAAAAGCCTCCTTAAGGAGGCTTTTATGTTTAGCTATTTTGGTATAGTATAGGGATATGCAATCAGAAGAAGTCCGCGATAAATTCCTTAAATTCTTTGAGTCTAAAGGCCATAAGATACTACCCTCATCATCTTTAATACCTGAAGGTGATATTTCAGTACTCTTTACTACAGCTGGAATGCAACAGTTCAAGCCGTACTATGGTGCACCAGATAATGCTATTCGTGATTTTGGTAATAAGAATATTGTTACAGTTCAGAAATGTGTCCGCACTGGAGATATAGAAGAAGTTGGTGACGATACTCATCTTTCATTCTTTGAAATGCTTGGTAACTTTTCTTTTGGTGGATATGGCAGAAAGGAAGCTATAGAATATGCTCATGAATTTATAACAAAAGAACTTGGACTTCCTATCTCATATGTCACTATTTATAAAGGTGAAGGCATTGTGCCAAAAGATGAAGAGTCTAGGAGTATTTGGGCTAGCATTGATTCATCTCTTGATGTTCGCGAAGATGGTAAAGATGTTTTCTGGGGTCCGACAGGGGATTCAGGTCCATGTGGACCAACTTCAGAGATATATTGTAAAAATGCAAATGGAGAAGATGTAGAAATTTGGAACTTAGTTTTTAATGAATACTTTTGTGATGGTTCAAGAGAGAAACTTGATAAAGGAGAAGCGACATTAAAGAAACTAGATACACTTGGCATAGATACAGGCATGGGATTTGAAAGATTGCTCTCAATAGTTCAAAACAAAAAAAGTGTATACGATACGGATTTGTTTGATGGTGAAAAAACAAAAGAAGAAAGAATAGTAGCTGACCACGTAAAAACTGCATTGTTTATGATTTCCGATGGATTGATTCCTTCAAATACTGGTAGAGGATATGTTCTCCGCAGATTAATAAGGCGAGCAGTTAGATTTTCAAAAGTTCCTCTATCGCAAGAAGTTGAAAAAATAAAGAAACTTTATAATAATGGTGTCTATAATCTAGATGATAAGGGAGAAATAGAAAAAGAAGAAACTAAATTTAGAGAAACATTGGACAGAGGAATGCGAATATTTAACGTAAAAGAAAGAGGTATAAAAGTAATTAGAGATAATAAAGAAATAGATAAAGATATTGTAACTTTAAACGGGGAACGAATATTTGAATTAGCTACGGTTTATGGTTTTCCCATTGAATTATCTATAGAAGTGGCAAGGGA
Organism: uncultured Candidatus Saccharibacteria bacterium; assembly: GCA_964357795.1. GTDB lineage: Bacteria > Patescibacteriota > Minisyncoccia > Phycocordibacterales > UBA9973 > UBA8515. The sequence goes on along the minus strand of CAYHMN010000012.1, from coordinate 7,080 downwards.
AAAAAATATAAGTATTGAACCTGATGCACTTAGTGTGTATGAAATACTAATGAGTAAACATAAAGCACTTTCACAGACTGCATCCGCAGGCATGTTCAAAGGTGGGCTGGCAAATCATGATGAGAAGACGATAAAGTTACATACTGCGCACCATTTGTTGCTAGCCGGACTTCAGGCAATCGTTAGCCCAGATATAAAGCAGAGGGGAAGTAATATTACTGAAGAGCGTCTACGTATAGATTTCCTTTGTGACCATAAGCTTACCGATGAAGAGAAGAAAGGAGTTGAAGATTGGGTAAATGATAAAATCTCTCAAGGACTAAGTGTTGTTTGTAAAGAGATGCCTTTATCTGAAGCAGAAAAATTGGGCGCACAGATGGAATTCGGAGCTAAATATCCAGAGATAGTATCTGTATATATGATTGAAGATAAAAATGGCAATGCAATTTCTAAAGAATTCTGTGGCGGACCACATATAGCAAACACAAGTGAGCTCGGACATTTCAAAATCCAAAAAGAAGAAGCCGTTGCCCAAGGCATCCGACGCATCAAGGCAGTATTGGACTAATATTTATATATTTTTTACAGAATTGTAGTATAATATACGTACTATGAGTTTTTCATTTACAGCAGGGAAGAAAGAACGAATCATTGCTATTTTTGATATTGGGTCTGGTTCCGTAGGTGGAGCTATTACTCGCATGCCAAGCGATAGTAAAAGTATACCTACAATCATAAAGTCAGCTCGCACTGAAGTCGCCACTCGTGACGATGTTAAATTCAGCGTACTACTTGATGATATGCTCGAAGCCCTAGATGCTACTGCGAAAGCTTTATATGACGGCAAAGTTGGCGCCCCAGACGAGATAGCTTGTGTACTCGCATCCCCATGGTATCTATCTGAAACTAGAATTATAAAAATGACTCGTGATCATTCATTTCAGTTTACAAGTAAACTTGCCGATGAAATGCTAGAGAAAGAGATAGCCTCACTTAATTCACTCTATGAGAAAAAATACGGAAGTATAAAAAGTGCACCCGAAGTTATAGAGCATCATGTCATGGGCGTGTCTCTGAACGGCTACTTAGTAGACGAGCCGATAGGCAAGCGTAGTCGCTCGGTAGAGATGCATATGGTTATATCTCTCTCGCCGAAACAAGTGCTAGATAAGATACGTAAAACTCTTTCAAGTACATTTCATCATATCCCAGCATCTTTCTCATCTTTCGTAATGTCTTCATATCTTGCTGTACGAGAAAAGTATGTAACTCCGGAATCATATCTACTACTCGATATAGGCGGAGAGGTTACAGACGTGGCTATCATTACAAAAGGTATATTAAAAGCATCACTTTCTTTCCCATTCGGCAAAAGAACTTTTTTCAAATATATGTGTACCAAGCTTGAGATTGAAGAGCGTGATGCCGAAGAACTCTTTAATCTCTGGAGCGCTGGTACATTAGGAGAAAGAAAGAAAGCCAAAGTAGAGCCACTATTCAAATCTATAGAGAATTCATGGGGCGAAGCTTTTCGTGCATGCATTGGTACACTTCCTCATACACTTACATTGCCAAGTACAATATTTTTAACTGCCGATGCAGATATACGAGGTTGGTTTGTGGATGTTGTTCGCAATGAACCATTCATTCAGTCCATGGTAGCCGAGCATAAGTGCACTGTTATCACTCTAGAAGGTCCTGAATTTTTGACTATGTGCAGTGTCAAAGATGGCACTTGTGATCCGTTCCTAATGGTAGAAGCAATAGGATTTATGAGGAAAAATGTAAAATAATACTTGTCCCGTTAGAAGCTTTAATAAAACTATGAAAAATACTAAAAAAATTACAAAGATAACCAAGCTAAAGTGCTTCTAATGGGATGGCAAAGAAAGTAATGGAAGACATGAAGAGTAAAGGCGTGCGGATTACAAGAATCTTGAAAGAAGATACGAAAGTTGAAGCACCTAAATCTAAGACTAAACCAAAGCCTGAGCCTAAACCTGAACCAGTAGAGCAAGTAAAGGTATCTATGGATATTAAGAAAGAAGAACCGGTCAAGAGAGAGACAAAGGTATATATAAATACAAGCGAGCGTGTACAAGAACAAAAATTATACAGCACTCCACAAGTCAAAAGAAAGGAAGGATGGGTGCGTAAGCGATTCCTTATATTACTCCTAGTTTCAATATTTATCACAGGTGTCTATGCTCTGTGTGAAAGATTTCAAAATGCGAATATTACTATCGTAGCCAAACATCAATCTTATAATTTAGATAAAATAGCATTTAATGCATCAAATGATGGTAGTGCACCGATTGCCTTTGAGCTCATGATAGTTTCCAATGAAGAATATAAAGATGTCACTCTTACCCAATCCCAAGATGTCTCAATCAAAGCCAAAGGTGAGATAACTTTGTACAATGAAAATAGTACAAAGGCTCAAAGTTTGGCAATTCATACGTTCATTTCAGATAGTACAGGTAAAACTTATCAGATAGATAAAGCTGTTAGTATCCCTGGATACAAGACTGTGGACGGGAAAGTAGTTCCTGGGCAAGTGAGTGTCGGCATCACTGCATTCCTTGCTGGGGATACGTATAATGGTTCACCTACTGACTTCACCATCAATGGTTTCAAGGGTACAGCCAAATTCCAAAAGATATATGGCAAGCTAAAGACTCCGCTTGCAGGTGGCGCTCAAGGTTTAGTCTATGCTCTTAACTCAGATGACAAAGGTTCCATAACTGCTTTCGCCCAATCTACATTTAAAAGTAATCTCTTAAAAAAGGTAGATGCTCAAGTTCCACCTGGCTACATTCTCTATCCGAATGCTCTAAACTTCTCTTATGATACAGAGACAGAAAAGCTATTCCCAGATACAAAAGCAAAGGTGAAAACAAGCGGTACAGTATCTGCAATTATTTTAAATGAGAATGACCTATCAAATGCTATCGTGAAGACTTTACAACCAAAGATTTCAGATAGGGAATTCAAAGAAATAAGTATTCCTGACATGCCAAAACTTGCTTTTAATTTCAAAGACGCAGGTCAACTTATCAATAAAGATGTGAAATCAGTATCATTTAATCTCTCTGGTGCAGTTAACGCTATCTGGACTCCAGATATATCACAACTTCAGTCTAGTGTTGCAGGAGTTCGCAAAGCTGACCTAATATCAATCTTCAAATCTGATCCAGGTATTGCTTCCGCCACAGCGAAAATATTTCCTCCATGGCAATCATATCTCCCAGAAGATAGTTCTAAAATAAAAATTAACCTTAAATAATTTGACTCTAAATAAATTTCTTGGTATTATATAAGTATTAAATGAATCAAAAAGACGACACAAATACGGTTATAGGTACTGTTACTGAAGCACTTCCAAATACGTTATTTCGAGTAGATATAGGTGAAGGTAAAATAATTATCTCGTACCTTGCCGGCAAGATGCGGATGCATCGGATAAAGGTTTTGGTCGGGGATAAGGTGGAAGTTCTGCTTGATCCGTACGGAGGCAAGGGGAGAATCATAAAAAGAAGCTAATAGTTAGTATATACTTGCGTTTTTTAAGTGGATAGTGTAGTATATCCTGACATACGCATTAGTCGAAAATAGAGGGTGGAAGCCCTATATTTTTCTTTCGCGTTATAAGAATATGAAGATAAAATCAGCCGTCAAAAAAATCTGCGCAAAATGTAAAATGATCAAACGACAAGGACATTTGCGCGTTATTTGCTCTAACCCTAAGCATAAACAAAAACAATAATTATCATATGAGAATTCTCGGTATCACTATTCCAAACAACAAGCACTTAGACATTGGGCTCACATCCCTTTATGGTATTGGTCTTTCTCGTTCACGTTCTATTCTAAAAGAAGTTGGTATCGATGCCACAATCAAAGCAGACACTCTGACAGTTGATCAAGAGAACGCAATCCGTAAAGTTATAGAGACTATGTCTATAGAAGGAGTACTAAAGCGTGAAATTTCTGCAAATATTAAACGACTCAAAGATATCAAATCATACCGAGGTGTTCGTCATATGCGGAGACTCCCAGTGAAAGGTCAACGAACCAAAACTAATTCCCGTACTGTCCGTGGCAATGTCCGCAAGACTATGGCATCAGGACGCCGTAAGGAAAGTAAAACATAAATAATATGGGAAAAGTAAAAATTATAACTAAAGAAGAAGTAAAGACAGAAACACCCCCAGGTGTGGTTGTTGACGCACCGAAAGCATCAGTAAAAGTTCCTAAAAAGAAAGTTGTTGCAGGAACACTTCACGTAGAGGCTACATTTAATAATACGAAAGTTGTTCTATCTGACAAGGAAGGCAATACTATATTCTGGACTTCAGCTGGTTCACTTGGATTCAAAGGTGCTAAGAAGGGTACACCATTTGCTGCAGGAAAGGCAGGGCAAGTTATAGGTGAGAAAGCAAAAGCTCTCGGTATCAAAGAAGTGGATGTAAAAGTCAAAGGTGTCGGTAGCGGTCGTGAGCCTACTATCCGTGCATTTATGGCCTACGATATAGAGATATCAGGTGTTCGCGATATGACCCCAGTCCCACACAATGGTCCAAAGCCAAAGAAGCCTCGCCGAGTTTAATTTAAATAATATTATCATATGAAAACAGTTCAAAAATATAAAATTTGCAGACGTTTAGGACCAGGTGTGTTTGAAAAATGTCAAACAGCTAAATTTGCTATGTCTGAAGCTCGCCATGCCAAGAGTAAGAAGAACAAGCGTCCAAAACCTCTTTCCGACTATGGACTACAATTTGTTGAAAAGCAGAAGGTTCGCTTTATGTACGGTATCAGTGAGAAGCAATTTCAGAATTACATAAACGAAGCGGTCGCTCACAAAGGCGCCCCTGCGACAGAACACCTTTTTGAATTACTAGAAACTCGTCTTGATAATGTTGTCTACCGATTTGGACTTGCTCATACACGACGCCTTTCACGCCAAATGGTTTCCCATGGCCACATCACAGTAAATGGCAAGAAGATAACAGTTGCTTCACACAGAGTCAGTATCGGCGATATTATTGCTGTCCGAGCTGGAAGTTCTAAAAGTGTACTTTTTGCAGAGATGGCTAAAAAGCTTAAAGAATATACATTACCAAATTGGTTAACGTTCAATGTCGAGACACTCTCTGGAGTGGTGCAAGGTAAGCCTAAGAATGTTGAGGGATATCTAGATCTCAACACAGTGCTAGAGTTCTATAGTCGTTAGTTTAGTTGGCTTTCGTTCGCTTTTAATAATAATAATTAAAGTGTAAAAGCTTTCATATAAATATGTCAGATTTAAATATAATATTACCATCAAAGTTATCCATCATTAAAGAAGAAGGCACAAAAGGTGTCTACGAGATTGATGGTCTTTACCCTGGGTATGGGCATACTCTAGGGAACTCTCTTCGTCGTATCATACTCTCATCACTGACAGGTGCTGCTATCACATCACTAAAAATCGAAGGTGCCGACCATGAGTTCTCAGTACTTGATGGAGTTAAAGAAGACGTTATCACTATACTTCTTCATTTGAAGCAAGTTCGCTTCCGTTTATTTACAGATGAGCCTCAGACAGTCAAACTTTCAATAAAAGGACCAAAAATAGTTACAGCAGCCGATATAGAAGTATCTGGTCAAGTAGAAGTACTTAGCAAAGATTTATATATAGCTGAAGTTACAGGTAAGAACACTCTTTCTATAGAGATGACTGTTCAGAAGGGCCTAGGCTTTGTAGCGAAAGATACTCACCAGAAGACAAAGACAGAAGTTGGAATGATTGCGGTAGATGCGATATTTACTCCTATCCGTCGTGTGTCTTACGAAGTAGAGAATATGCGTGTGGGAGACAAGACAAACCACAACCGCCTACGTATGACTATAGAGACAGATGGTACTCTTACTCCACGTGAGGCACTTGAACATGCTATCACTATTATGGTAGAACAATTGCAGGCTATCGTCGGATTCACTATATCTTCAAAGTCATCTACAAAGGAATCATCTGAATCTGAATCAAAAGGAGACGCAGATGAGAAGGGTGCAGGAGAAGGTAATGAATTTACAGATATCCTAAAGACACGAATCGATACTCTAGATCTTTCTACACGAACACTCAACGCTCTTACAGGTGCAAACATCCGTACTATCGGAGGAGTGGCTCGCAAGAAGAAGGAAGATTTACTAGAAATAGAGGGTATTGGAGATAAAGGAATCCAAGAAATCAAGAAAATTCTTGGTGGATATGGTATAACACTTAAATAATAAAATTTTATGCGACACCACAGTAATGTAAGAAAATTTGGAAGAACGAAGAGTCAGCGAGAATCCCTACTAAAGGGTCTTGTATTGTCGCTTATTGCGCATGGAAGAATAGAGACTACAGAAGCTAAAGCAAAAGAAATTCGACCTATGATTGAGAAACTAGTTACAAAGGCCAACGTAGGCACACTTGCATCACGCCGTTTGGTTTTGTCTCGTCTTTACAACCTGACTGCAGAGACAAATAAACTAGTAGACACTGTCGCTCCAAAATACAAAGGACGAGCAGGAGGATATACTCGCATTACAAAATTGCCACGACGCGCAGGTGACGCTAGTAAAATGGCAGTAATTGAATTTATATAATATATGACTACTACACATACAATTGACGCAAGTGGAAAAACTTTTGGAAGAGTTGCATCAGCTGCAGCGAAGGCTCTTATGGGCAAGAACTCACCAGACTATGTTGCAAACAAGGTTGCCGATGTCCGCGTGTACATTACAAATGCAAAGCTTACAAAGATGTCTGAACGTAGAATGACTGAGACTCTCCATGAGACTTATTCTGGTCACCCAGGAGGCTTCAAACAGAAGACTAACCAGAAGATAGTAGAGAAGAAAGGATGGAAAGGTCTATACGAGCTTGCTGTTTACGGTATGCTTCCTTCCAATAAGCTACGCCCTCTTATGATGAAGCGCTTAACAATAAACGAATAATATATGGAAAAGAAAGCATCAACAAAAGAATATTACCGAGCAATAGGACGCCGAAAGACTGCTACAGCAGTAGTAAAGCTTTTCAAA
>CAYHMN010000011.1:0-20207 GCA_964357795.1 uncultured Candidatus Saccharibacteria bacterium | reverse complement strand
ACCTCGAGCAGCTCCTCGCCGAGGGTCGCGGGCAGCTTCGGGAAGAGCTCGGAGTTGCCTATTATGTCCGTGCTTACAATGACCCATCACTTGACCATGGAGCGTTTCAGATATCTGCTGGTGTAAACAATACGAGGACAACAGAAGTCCTAAAAGTAATATTACAAGAATGCACACGTCTGACATATGAAAAAGTGACTGACCAAGAACTTGCCAAAGTAAAATCTTTTATCATAGGCAATACCAAGCTTGCTCTTGAAGCAACCGACGATATCGCGAATTTTTATGGTACTCAAGAATTAATGAAAGGGGAAATCAAAACCTTAGACCAGAAAATAAAAGATATAAATGCTGTTACGGGAGCAGATATCATGAAAGTAGCAAAAACTATATTTCAAACAAAGCATTTAAACCTTGCACTCATAGGTCCTTTCAAGGACAAAGTCTCCTTCTCAAAAATACTCAAATTCTAGGTACACTCTGGCAGATTATGCTAAAATAGGCTTATGGATCAAAATTCTAAAAGTCAGAATATCTCTATATCCAACGGAACCATCATCAGGGTTATTCTGTTTGGAGTTTTCTTCTTTGCTCTTATAAAGCTTGCAAATATAATATTAATCTTACTTACATCTATTGTTATCGCTTCCTTCATTGGGTTTGCGGTGAAGAAAATGAAGAAGTATGTGAAGAATCGTACTCTGGCAGTATTTCTAATTTACTTCTGCTCATTTGCCGCTATTGTAGGGCTACTCTCTGTATTTGTACCAGTATTTATTTCAGAAATGTCAGCATTAGTTGCACAGCTTGGTAAATATATACCAGAGGGGAGTATCCTAAATTCATTCCAAGCAGATACTATCACTGGGGCGCAAGGAGTTGTGACTACTATTTCCCACAATGCATCGCTTGTAGATGTTATAAAAAGTACTCAAGGTCTAGTCAGTAGTCTTTCTGGTGGATTCTTTAGTATTTTCGGACAAGCTTTCGGCGGAGTCTTCAATCTTCTTTTAATAATCGTTGTTTCATTTTATTTATCAGTCACAGAGAATGGTGTCCAGAATTTCTTGCGCATCATTACTCCAGCTACTCACGAAGAATATATCATAGGTCTATGGCAACGCACCGAGCACAAGATTGGCCTCTGGATGCAAGGACAAATGCTGATGGGTACTATTATAGGAATGCTTACTTACCTCGGGCTTACTATTATAGGAGTGAAATATTCTCTAGTTCTAGCACTCCTTGTCGTCGTGGCTGAGCTTATCCCATTTGGATTAATTCTCGCTACTATTCCTGGAGTACTTTTTGCTTACATGGATGGTGGTGTCAGCACCGCTGCTATTGTAGCTCTTATGTATCTAATACTCGGTCAATTTGAATCATATTTAATTTATCCATTAATCGTAAAGAAAGCGACTGGCATTTCGCCTTTAGTTGTTATCATAGCTATATTAATAGGGGGAACACTTGCGGGACTCTGGGGTGTAATACTTGCTATCCCTTGCGCTGTTTGCTTGTTGGAATTTCTTGACGACTTAGAGAAGAAGAAAGTTCTTGCCCGTACAAGTTAATATGTCTAAATCTTTTTATATTACTACAACGTTGCCGTATGTGAATGCTGACCCGCATGTTGGCTTTGCTATGGAGATTATCCGTGCCGATGTTATAGCCCGCGCTAAGAAACTAGATGGGTATGATGTATTTTTCAATACTGGTACAGATGAGCACGGTCAGAAACTTTTAAATGCAGCTCGTGCCGAAGGCAAAGAGGTACAAGAATATGTAGACGGCTTTGCCGAGCGTTTTCGTGGATTAAAAGATTTACTTGGTATATCAGATGATGTGCATTTTATCCGTACTACAGATGCTCACCATGTATCTTCGGCTCAAGAATTCTGGAAGCGTTGCCATAAAAATGGATACATATACAAGAAAACATATCAGACCAAGTACTGTGTCGGATGTGAATTAGAGAAGACTGATTCAGAACTCAATGAAAGTGGTGAATGTCCGATTCATCCGGGGCGTGCAGTAGAACTCATAGATGAAGAGAACTACTTCTTCAAGTTTTCTGCATTCCAGAAACCACTTCTAGATTTCTACGAGAAGAATCCAACTTTCGTAATACCTGATTTCAGATTCAATGAGATTAAATCTTTCGTCGCTAGCGGTCTTGAAGATTTCTCTATATCGCGTCTTGCTTCCAAGATGTCTTGGGGGGTACCAGTTCCAAACGATAGAGATCACGTTATGTATGTGTGGTTCGATGCTTTGGTGAATTATATTTCTACACTTGGTTGGCCAGAAGATAATGAACAATTTGAAAAATATTGGATAAATGGACTACCTACTCAGTACTGCGGTAAGGACAATCTCCGCCAGCAATCAGCAATGTGGCAAGCCATGCTCATGGCAGCAGATTTACCTTGCTCACACCAGATAGTTATCAACGGCTTTATCACTGGCGATGGCGGTATTAAGATGTCTAAGTCTATCGGCAACGTTGTAAACCCATATGATATCGTAGAAGAGTATGGCACCGAAGCTCTACGCTACTTCGTCCTTCGTGAACTTTCCGCTTTTGAAGATAGCCCATTCACTATGGAGAGATTTAAAGAAGCTTACAATTCAGGCTTAGCAAACGGAATAGGAAACTTATCAAGCAGAATACTTACGCTCTCAGAAAAGTATTTAGATAAGTGTCCAGAGATTCCAGAGAAATCTGATTTCACAGAATATTTTAAAATGTATGAAGCTTTTGATTTGAAGAAAGTCACAGATTATATCTGGAATGAAATAGGGGATTTAGATAAAACAATCCAAGAGACTGAACCATTCAAAGTTGTGAAAGTGGATGTTGAGAAAGGAGAAGCTCTCATCACTGACTTAGTTCTTCACTTGTATCAAGTAGCAAGAATGCTCAACCCAATACTTCCCGAGACAAATGTAAAACTAAAAGCTCTTATCAAAGCCAACAAAAAGCCAGAAGAACCACTTTTTGCAAGAAAAGATTAAATGAAAATTAAATTTAGAAAGGGATATATTCTTATAATTTCAGAAAAATTGATCTACATCATGGGTTTTCTGAGTGGAACAGGTAAGCAGATTAAAGGTTCAGCTCTCTTTCCATTCATATTTGTAAAGTCTGATGAATTTGTTGTCGATTGGCTTATTACTCACGAACGTATTCATTTTAAGCAGCAACTCGAAACTTTATTTATCGGTTCTATTATTATTTATTTCGCCGAGAAAACATATGCACGGTTTGCACTAAAGAAATCTAGCTTTGATGCATATCTATGGTCTTCAGGAGAGCAAGAAGCATATCTAAACATGTATAATAAAGATTATTTGAAAACAAGGAAACTGTGGGCACAGTTTTCCTATGTTAGAAATAAGAAAAGTTTTACCTTAACAGGCCCTGGGCAAATTAAATTTGTATAATATGAATCCTAAATATATAGACATACACTCACATGTGAATTTCAAAGCATTCGATGAAGATCGGGATGCAGTTATTAAGCGTGCGCTCGAGGCAGGGACTTGGGTGATAAATGTCGGAACCCAGATAGATACATCAAAGAAAGCGATAGAGATAGCTCATCAGTACGAAGAAGGTGTGTATGCCATTATCGGCCTACATCCGATACATACAGGAGCATCGTTTCACGATGAGAAAGAGCTAGGTGAAGGTGGCAAAGAGTTCACATCACGAGGTGAAATTTTTGATAAAGAGAAATACATAGAACTTTGCAAAGATGAAAAAGTTGTAGGAATAGGTGAGTGCGGATTGGATTACTTTCGCTTAGAAGAGGAATCAATAGAGAAGCAAAAGCAAGCATTCATAGAGCAGATAGAAGTTGCAAACGAAGTAGGTAAGCCTTTGATGCTCCATATTCGTAATAATCCGGAGGACAAAAGTAGGAATGCATATGTTGATGCACTAGATATTTTGAAAGAGTATGCGAAAGTAAAAGGAGATGTGCATTTCTTTGCAGGAAGTGTAGATGATGCGAAAGCTTTTGTGGATTTTGGTTTTACTCTCTCATTTACAGGAGTTATCACATTTGCGCATAGTTACGATAAAGTTATAAAGAACACTCCACTTGATATGATAATGTCTGAAACCGATGCTCCGTATGTCGCCCCTGTACCATACAGAGGCAAACGCAATGAGCCTATATATGTTTCCGAAGTAGTGAAAAAAATTGCTGAAATCAAAGGCCTGTCAGAATCCGAAGTAGCTGAAGCTATCATAGCCAACGCTAAACGAGTTTTTGACATTTAAGCCTATTTTTGTTAGTATATTCCCACGTCTTACTTGTCCCGACCCTGAAGTCGGTACACACTGGTCCATAGTAAAACGGTATTAAAAGTAACAATTATCGCGTTTAAACGCGACTTTATAAATGGCAAAAGCAAAAGAAGTTGAAGAAGTTGAGGGAGAAGAGAAAGAGGTTATGAAAAATAGTGTCTACGAAGTTGGCTACATAATGGTGCCGACAGTAGCTGAGGAGAACGTAGGTGGGGAAGTTACTATATTTAAGGATATGTTCACTGATAAAGGTGCAACTTTTATTTCTGACGAGTATCCAAAGATGATGGAGCTTGCTTACGAAATGTCTCGCTCTATTGCGAACAAGAAGCAGAAATTCTCATATGGGTACTTCGGCTGGGTAAAGTTTGAGTGTACGACAGCTCAAGCAAAAATTATAAAAGATTTATTGGACAAGAATGAGAAGCTCGTTCGTTATCTTATGATTAAGACTGTTCGTGAAAGTACCATGTCTTCAAAGCGTCCTTACGGTAAGACTGATGGTGTAAAGCGCCGTTCGACTCCAAAGGCGGAGGAAACTGGTCCCATCAACGAAGAGACTATAGACAAGGAAATTGATGCGCTAGTGGTATAATAAAAGCATTAATAGTCTAAACTATATAAAACTATGTATTTAAACAAAGCATTCATTATAGGCAATCTCACTCGTGATCCAGAGTTGAAAGCTATCCCATCTGGGATAAAGGTTTGCAGTTTCTCTGTCGCAACAAATAGAGTTTGGAAAGATAAGAACGGTGCCAAGCAAGAAGCTGCCGATTACCACAATGTCGTAGTATTCGGTCGCCAAGCTGAAACTGTCGCTCAGTATATGAAGAAAGGCAGTCAGGTTATGATTGAAGGCCGTATGCAGACAAGAAGTTGGGATGACGCCACTACGAATACAAAGAAGTATCGTACAGAGGTCATAGCTGACCGTGTCCAGTTCGGTTCTGGAGGGGGAGCTTCAAGTGGTGCCAAATCAAGTGCGCCATCACAAAATGCTCCGAAACAAGAAGATGATTCAATAGATACAATAGAGTATCCAGATGAACAGATAAATGCCGAGGACATCCCATTTTAACAATTAAGTAATTAGAATTTATGAAACAAGATTATTTCTCATCAAACAATATAAAACACATTGACTATAAAGATGTAGACTTGCTGAAGCGATTTCTTACACCAAGTGCAAGAATGCTAGCTCGTCGTCGTACAGATGTGACAGCCAAGAATCAGCGCAAGCTCTCTATGGCTATCAAGCGCGCCCGCTTTATGGGGCTACTACCTTACATAGCAAAGTAATAAAAAATCCTCTCAACCGAGAGGATTTTTTATTGATGAGAGTTTCCTTCGTCTGACTATCAAAATAATTGCAAATATTGCGTTTATAGCTACCCAAATAATTGGATACAAAATAGTTATAAAGTTTATTTTTTCTAATGCAAATATTGCCAAGCCATGCCGGAAAGTAGTAATAGTGTAAAGTGATAAAGTTTCAGAGTATGGATCATTCCATGATTTTCTTATAGTAGGTACAAATCCAAGTATATCTATAATTGCAAGTAAGCTAATTGAAATAACAGGTTGCTTAACTAAAAGCCAAAGTGGAATTGTTGCTAATGCAATAATAAGGAAAACTATATCTATTTTCTTGATACCTTTGTTGCCATTTTTTATACTTAATAAAAAAACTAGAATTAGTATTAAAGTAATACATAGTGTTACCCAAGCACCCACTCCAGCTCCAGCACTTACTTGTAAAGCGTAAACAATTCCTGTCGTTATGCTCCATATAAACCAAGAAAATATATGAGGCTTCGTTTTACCTTTTAAGGTATCTCTTATGTAAGGAATATAGCCAATAATTATTAGAATAATTGCTAATATACTGATTATAGTCTTTACGTGCATAAAAATTACTTTTTAAATTAGATTTAGAGATTTTAGTAATTCATCGAGCTCTTTGCCTTTAATTTCTCGGAAGGTGGCCAGAGGGATTTTATCAAGCTCTATATTCATTATGCGGATTCGCTTTAGGTCTACTACTTTATGGTGGAGTGCTTCACACATACGGCGGATTTGGCGTTTCTTGCCCTCTGTGAGGATAATATGGAAGACATTTTTTGTCTTACGCCATACTTTACACTTCTTGCTGACAAATCCATCAAATTTAACTCCGTTTCCCAAGAGTTCTACGAATTTATCGGAGAATGCAGGTTCTGTTTTCACGACGTATTCTTTTTCGTGGACATATTTCGGAGAAAGAAGTCTATCTGTCACCCGGCCATCATTGGTCATAATTATGAGTCCATGTGAATCTTTATCAAGCCGGCCGACAGGGAATACTTTGAAAGGGAATTTAGTTGCTTGTAGTATATCTTTACTCCCTAGATCTGGGTTAGTAGATATACCTGTGGCTTTATTGTAAGCATAGTACACATATGCATCTTTTGGCTTTTTGCTACTTACTTCTACTTTGTCACCCTTCTGTACCTGATCACCAAGGAGAGCCTTCCGGCCATTGATAGTGACAAACCCTTTTTTAATAAGTTCATCTGCTCCTGTACGAGTGGCATGGTTGTGAAGCGCTAGATATCTATTTATTCGTATTGGGTAATCTATATTTTTATTCTGGTTCATGGCCGTGTTTTAATTTTGGAATATAGTAAAGTCCAGCAAGCACTATCGCTCCAAGTGCTATGAATAAATATTGGAAAGGTAAGAATATGAAAAGGATAGTACTAATGAGTGGTGCGATTATGTATGCCACAGGTGTCATATCTCGGAAAACTCCTAGTAAGTAAGCATCCTCTTCTTTCACATGGGTGAAGAAATATATTTCTGATGTTGTTTCTATTATACTTGCTCCAGTACGAGTCAGGAATAATACAAGAGCCCACAGCGCGATACTTTTTGTAGCAATAAAAGGAATACAAAATGTTGAAATACTTAAGATAGCAAAACCTATATATAGAAGGACTCTTTTACTTATATGATATTTATCAATCAGAATACCAATGGGTAGCCCGAAGATTACAAACGGGGCAAGCATTATAGTAAATATCACCCCAATCTGGTCCCAGCCAAGACCTACGTGCTGATGTAGATAAATAGGGGTGTAGACTACCATCCAAGCAAAGAAGAATTGCAAAATGAAGTTTATCACAGTGATAGACAGCATATGATGGTTTGTCTTCAGGTATTTATAAGTTTGTAGGAATGGCGTCCTATTATATTTTTTATCTTTAAAATGTTTTACAGACAGGAATAATCCAAGAGTCATTATGACAACTGTTATAAAAGCAAGTAGATAAACGGTTGCATATCCACCATCGCGCCCGATGAGGTTAGCTGTGATAAGAGGGGAAAGCATCCAAGCGATATTCGTGATAGTCAGGTACAGTCCTCTTGTTTTTCCGATAGTAGCTCTATTACCAAAATGCTCAATGAATATATCCAAGCAAAGGAATATAAGTGTATTAGTAGAAATGAAAGAGATGAAAGATACTGCGATAAGATTTGGGCTTGAAGAAGTTATCAAGAATGCCAAAGCTGACATATTTATTAACAGTAGCCACATTATCAATCTACGATTACCAAAATACTTTAGAATCTTAGCACTCTGTGAGAGTAAAACAAGAGTCAATATAGATGCGACAGTATACAAAAGACCAACATATTTCTCTCCTACAAATTGCGCAAGGAATGTAGAATTCACATATGCCGAAAGGGAGATATGTAATGCAAAGAGGAATGACAATACGTACATTCGGTTTATTTTTGTGAGTCTCATATGTTTACTATACACTCAGTAGCACCGGTATAACAAGAGGACGTTTTGCAGTTTTTTGGAAAAGGAATTTTGATATGTTGTCTCCGAGAGTTGTTTTTATACTATCAAAGTTAATAGGGTTCATACCTCGGGTACCATCCTCTATCGTTTTCTTTATTATAAGTCTGACTTGGTGGAGTAGCTCCTGATTTTCTTTTAGATATATAAATCCACGGGAAATAATGTCAGGAGATTTACGAAGTTTACCAGTAGTAGAATCAATCGTAGCAATAAGGACGAACATACCATCTTGGGCAAGCATCTGGCGATCACGGATAACTACTTCCTGTTCATCACCAACAGAGAATCCATCTACCATCATAGCTCCTGATGGGGCTTTTTCTTTGCGGACACTTATTTTTGTTCCTTCATTGGTGATTTCAATTAGTGATCCGTTATCTGGCACTACGATATTTTCTTCACTCATACCAAGCGACATAGCTACTTCCTTGTGTTTTACAAGCATTGAGTGCCATCCGTGAATAGGGATGAAGAATTTAGGGTGAGTCTTTCTGTGAAGCCACTTCACATCTTCTTGGTTGCCGTGACCTGTGGCGTGGATTGTCTCTTCGGAAGTTCGGTAACTAATTATTTTTACTCCGTGGCGAGCTAGGTTATCTTTGAGATGTTGCACCGATATTTCGTTTCCTGGAACAATAGAAGCCGAAAGAATAATAGTATCTCCAGCACGAATTGTGAACTTCTTATGAGTTTTATTAGCTGCACGATTAAGTGATGCAAATTCTTCACCTTGGGCACCAGTCATAAGCACTATCACTTTGTTCGGTGGGTAATTATCTGCCTCTTCTACGGGGATGACAGTTCCTTTCTTTGGTTTAAATAGCCCAGCTTGTTCACAGACTTCCATATTTGTCTTCAGTGACCGCCCATCAAGTACTACTTTTTTACCTAGTGCCTCTGCTGTCTCTACTATTTTTACCAAGCGAGTTATGTGAGATGCAAACGCAGCGATAATAATACGTCCACTACAGGTACGAATAAGTTTACCAAGACCTTCATTTACTCTAGATTCAGGAAGTGAAAATCCTTCATTCTCTATGTTTGTTGAGTCAGTCATAAGAAGTAGCACTTTTTCTTTATCGAAAAATGCATATTCTTTTTCTTCTTCGTCTGAAACTTTGCCATCTATCTGGTCTAGTTTATAGTCTCCAGGAGTTACTATTGATCCATAAGGAGTCTCTACGATAATTCCCATAGAGTCAGGCACAGTGTGAGTTACTCCGAAGAACCTGATACGCATTTCACCTGCGTATACAACTCCATCTTTCTCAACAACTTGGCAGTTAAGTGCTGGCAGGTGTGCGAATTCTTCCTGTCGCTTCTTCATAAGAAGAATAGAAAGGTTGCGAGAATAAAGTGGTGGGTTACCAATACGGCTCATTACAAGTGGTATACCACCTATGTGGTCAAGGTGGCCGTGAGTAACAAACATTCCTCTTATCTTATCTTTCCTTTCTTCTAGGTATGTTGTATTTGGGATTATGTAGTCTATTCCAGGAGTATCTTCTGTTTTGAATTGCATACCAGCATCAATAACGATAATGTCGTTACCGATTTCAATAGCAGTCATATTCTTGCCTATTTCTTCTACTCCACCGAGCGGTATTATACGAATAACCCCAGGTGCCACAGGGGGGATTAGATTAGTCTTTCTCTTTTTTTGTATTGAGGTATCAGGTTTTGGGGGAGTTTGGGCTTGGGCACGAGGGCGTCTTCCACCCTTGTTGTTCCCATACTGGTAGCTACCACGACTTGCTTTGTTACCTGTAGGTGAAGTTTTATTATAAGTATGTGCAGTTGTGCTCGGTGTTCTTGGTGTTGTACCCGTTGAACTGTGTCCAGGTTTATGTGGAGTTCTTGCGTAATTTGATTTATTCGCGTGAAAATTACGACCTCCTCCTCGTGGCTTCTGTGCTTCACCTCCTTGTGTTGTTTCGTTCATATTTTTTATTTACTTAGTAAAGATTTTCCATACATGATCAGTTTCTGCGTACCAATCATATATTGATAGGAATCTGTCCGATGGGTTAGTTAATATATTTAATTTTAGATTTTCTAATTTATCTCCTGTCGCATAAAGATATTTCGGTGAATATACAAGGAGTGCTGGGATATCCTTATTAAACTCTGTTATCAAGTCACCATATTTATTCATACGACTTATAGGGTCAAGTGTCTTTTGTGCAAATAGTAGTATATCATCAACATTTTTATTACCATACATTGCTATATTGAGTCCTGGGTCGGTCTTCTGTGAAGAATGCCAGAAAGAGAATAAGTCAGATTCATGATTTATAATTTGTCCAAAGAATAATGCTTCATAATCACGGGCACGGATTAATTGATTCAGCGGGCCTGGCTCGTATACTTTTATTTCAATTTGCGCTCCAAGTTTCTCTAATTGTTCTTTTATCAAAAGTGCTGCATCTTTTAGCTCTGGCGTATCTCCAGTCGTAATAGAAAAAGCAAGTGGTACAGTAGGTCCATTATTTACTTTGACGTTTTCAGTCACAGTCTTTTTGCCTACTTTTTTTGTCCTAGTCACTGTTGTCGTACCTCCTTTTGCTCTTATACCATCTACGCCTACAGTCCAGCCAGCCTTATCCAAGATGCTTTTAGCCTCGTCTAACATTGCATCCTTATACTTTTCCTCAGACGTATTTATTATAGACTTTGGTATTGGGCTGTGAGCTATTGTCCCATATCCACCCAAAATTTTATCAACTAGTTCTTCTCTATCCAGAGCCTTATCAAAGGCGTTAATAACTTCTGTATCAGCTAGTATTTTATTATGAGAATTATTGAAAAACATTCCAAATATCCGAGGTAGAGTTGCAGTATGGATAACATATTTCTCGTTCTTTATATCATTCGCATTTATAGGAGAAATCCCACTTGCTTGATCTATAGAGTGCGACAATAGAGCTTTGAGCAATTCCTTTTCATTGGCATAAGAGACTATATTTATATATTTTATATGAGGCTTACCAAGAGTAAATTCATCAAAACGCTTTAACATGTATTTCTCTGGTACACCTTCTTTATTTTTCTCAACTGATTCAATCTGATATGGCCCTGATCCAGAAGATTTAATATTTAAAGGGGAGAGAGCAAACTCTGAAGCGCTAATATTTTTCCATATATGCATAGGTATTATTCCAATCGTAGTGTTATCTATAAATGATATATATGGTTGTTTCAGAGTAAATATTACTGTACTATCATTTTCTTTTGATGCACTAATACCATCCCAGCCTATTCGTCGCGGACTTTTTATAAGAGGGTCTTTTATTTTATCAATTGTGAATATTATATCGTCTGCTGTAACTTTGGTACCATCATGGAATTCGGCATCTTTTTTTATGATAAATGTATAGGTCATTCCATCAGGAGATACACTGTATGATTCTGCCAAGTCTGGAGTAAATGTTCCATCTGACATCTTTCTCATTAATCCACTATAGATTATGGCTGTTAAGTCTTTATCCGCGTCAGAAACTGCTAGCACTGGGTTTACAAGTGTTGGCATACCTATAATACCCTCAGTTACAGATCCACCCCGAGCTGGTACTTGGACTATGAAAGCACTATTAACTCGAGATACAAGAGAAATTACAGTAATAAGAGCTACTATCAAAGTAGTAGTAAATATAGTTAGTTGTCTTTTTGAAAAAGATGCTCGTGCTAGAGTAATCTCTTTCTTTTTTGGAATTCGAAATTCTTTTATGAAGGTTATGAAATTACGCATAGAATGCACTTAAGTGTGATTTAAATTAAAGTTAGGATATTAAATTATAGCCCGATTATTTACGATTTATTTAACGAGTATTGCGATGAATGCTGACACAGCGAAGAGGATTCCAACGACAATCGTTGTAATAAAGAGAAACTTTTCAAATCCACGTCGTGTGTGGTATAGCCCACCACCGTCGCCCCCTCCGAGTGCACCGCCTACACCTGCACCTGATTGCTGCAGTAGTATCGCAACAACCAAAATAATAGACAGTATAATCTGTATATACGGTAATATAGTAGCAATAATCGTCATAAAGCTATATTACTATATTGAGGGTAAGAATGCAAATCAGAAGACTTGTAATTAATTATCAACAGTTACACCTTGTAATAAATAGACAGTGTCTTATCAATCTTGTATAATTATACTGTCAATTATTATAATCTAATTTAGTCAAAATATGGCTTCCATAAAACATATGAAAAGGTTGCATCAGAATTTAGAGGAGAATTTATCATGGTATAAAAAGTGGCATGAAAGTAAAAGCCATAAGGCGGTGCACTACGGTGTCTTACTAGTAGCTCTCGTTTTTGCGGTAAGTATGATTATTACTTCAAGCCAGAGTTCTGCTGCTGGGACTTATTATGTATCTACTACAGGCAATGATAACAATACTGGTCTTAGTACTATTACTGCATGGAGAACTCTTGCGAAGGCTTGTAATACTGTAACAACTGCAGGTGATACAATTCATATAGTAGCTGGTACTTATACTGAAACAGCTAAATGTTATCTTGCAAAAGGGGTAAGTGTTGAAGGAGAAGGCAAAGCTAATACTATAGTGAAAACTACTATGACTGGAACATGGAGTGATTATATGAGTTTAGAATCTCCAGATGGTACCAATGGAAACCAGAGTATTTCAAACTTCACTCTTGATGGACAAGCCAATACATCTGGCAATCAAAGTGGTACATGGTACGGTATTTGGGTAACAGCACGAAGTAACGTGAGTGTTCATGATATGAAACTCATCAACTTTTACATGGCAGGAGCTATATTCGTCGGTAACCATCTTGATGGCCAGACTGCAACGACTTGGACAGCTGGTCCTTATGCTACAGGTAACAGTTTCTATAATAACGAGGGCGCTAACTGTGCTGCAGTTGATGGAATTATCGGAGGTGGCTCAGGATGCCTAATGATTGGTTGGCAAGATGGAATGCAGGTTCATCACAACACTCTTATAACAACCGCCCGACCAGTAAGCCACAATGGTTGGCCTATTAAATATTTTAGTAATGGGTTCTTGAAAGGAGTTAAAATTCATGACAATACTTTCATCAAATCACCATTTCAAGGTACAAGTCCATGGGCTCCACCAGATTGGGATTTTGCTGTTGAATTCTTCAATGTTCAAGGCATGGAATTTAACAATAATTACATTCAAGGTTCTGTAGATATTAACTATGTTTACAAAGGTACATACCCTTACGGTCTTTGGGCTCATCATAATACTCTTGATCATGCTACTCCTAATTATTCTCATGCAGAAAGTGGATTTATCTTTGAATTTAAAGCAGAAGATATTATCGTTGAAAATAATAATATAAACAATGTCGGAGTCGGTATTTCATACAATACTCGATATCCTGCTAACACTGGAGGATATAACTACCCATGTGGAACTGGTGGATGTAGTGCGATACTTAACAATGTTATTAGAAATAATGTCTTTAAGAATATCTACTTAATGGGCGGTGCATCAGGTGGTGTTGTTGTTCAAACAGAAAATGGAACAAATAATCCGTACATGAATAACTTCCAGATTTACAACAATACGTTCATTGCTTACCCAAATAACCCTTCTCCTGTCGGAATAGACTTTACTCAACAACAAAACGGTGGAGTTGCAACTGGAGTGTTTATTAGAAATAATATATTCCAAGGCTTCTCTCAAGGATCAGTAACAGCAAATACAGCTACAACCCAAAGTAACATCCTTGTCACACACAACGATTCGTATAACACAGCTGCACCTCAATGGTCTGGTGGAGGGGTTACTATGAACAATAATCTTTCTGTAATACCTAACTTTATTTCTTCAACTGATTTCCACCTACAGAGCATTTCAGCTTTAATCGACAAAGGTATTAACGTTGGTCTTCCATACTTCGGCTCCGCCCCAGATATGGGAGCATACGAAACAGGCGGAACACCACCACCTCCCGACACAACACCACCTACAGTATCTAGTGTAACTCCAGCCAATGGTTCTACTGGAGTAGCAGTAGGTTCTGATGTAATTGCAACCTTTAGCGAAGCATTAAGTTCTGCTTCTGTTACTACAGCTACAGCTTCAATCGCAGGAGTGACCTCAGCTGTAACTCTAAGCGGTAATATCGTAACAATAAACCCATCTGCAAACCTTGCCCCAAGTACTGCATACACAGTTACTCTAATGGGTGGAGCAAATGGAATTAAAGACCTAGCAGGTAATGCACTAGCATCAAACTATACATTTAGCTTCACTACAGCTGCTCCAGCAAACATTCCTCCTACAGCTAATGCTGGCGCTCCACAGACAATCACTTTACCTACAAATACAGTCTCTCTTTCTGGTTCACTAAGTAATGACCCAGATGGCAACATTGTAAGCTACCTATGGGCAAAAGTTTCAGGTTCAGGAACTTTAAGTTCTACAAATACAGTTAATACAACAGTTACAGGTCTAACTGCAGGTGCTTCAGTCTACCGACTCACTGTAACAGACAACCAAAATGCTACAGGTACTGCTACTGTCACTATCACAGTAAACAATGGGGCAGATACAACTCCTCCAACTGTATCTATTACTAGTCCGACAAGTGGGCAGAGTGTACAAAATAGTATAACAATAGCAGTAAATGCAGCAGATAATGTCGGTGTTGACCATGTAGACTTCTATCGAAATCCAGCTACAGGTAGCCCAATACTACTTGTTGGAACAAGAATTACTCCTGGCCACAACTTCCTTTGGACCACAACAACTGTTCCAAACGGCACATACTCAATCACTGCTCGTGCATACGACGCAGCCAACAACAACACTACTTCAACACCTGTATCAGTCACAGTAGCTAACGTAGTTGACCCAGGTCCTGATACAACACCACCTACAGTCTCACTAACTTCACCTACAAGTGGTCAGACAGTATCTAGCGTTGCTACAGTTAAAGCTACTGCAAGTGACAATATCGGAGTTACAAAGGTTGAATTCTACCGAGGAGGTACCACTCTCATTGCTACTGATACAACTTCTCCTTACGAAGTAACTTGGGATACAACAACAGTAACTAACGGTACTTACTCTCTTACTGCCAAAGCATATGATGGAGCTTCACCTACTAACAACAGCACTGTATCGACAGCTGTATCAGTAACAGTAAATAACGTTATTGTTCCTCCTCCACCAGGTGGATACACAACTTGGAATCCTAGTGATAAAGGTTCTAATATCATTCTCTCAAATGGAAATCTCACAGAAAAAGATAACGGATATAAAGGATTGGTTCGAGCAAAAATTGGTAAATCAACAGGCAAATGGTACTGGGAAGTTAAGATAGACGATAGAGGAGCGAACCAAGATTTAAACTTCTATCCTGGTGTTGCAAATGTATCTGCTCCAAAGAATAACTTCGTTGGGTACAATAAAAACAGTTGGGGTTATTGGGGAGCATATGGTGACAAGAGAAATGGCAGTATCAAACCATATGGCCCTACCTTTGACGAAGGTGATGTCATAGGAGTAGCTCTTGATATGAGTTCAACTCCAAAGACTCTAAAGTACTACAAAAAGGTGGCTGGTTCATCAACATGTACAGATCTAGGCGTTGCATTTAGTAATCTCTCTGGGACAATGTATCCAGCTGTTGGTCAGTTTGGTGGTGATGTACAAACTACTGCCAACTTCGGAGCAACACCATTTGCTTGTCCTGTACCAGCGGGATACAATGCAGGGGTGAATTAGTAAAATTAAATAGAGGTAAAAATAAAAACCCGTGCAATACGGGTTTTTGTTTTATTAAATGATTTTTTAATTTTTATACTTTCTTTTGTAATTCGGCCATTTCTTCACTCAGAAAGGTAATAGCTCTTTTAAACATAGGACTTATTGTAAAACCCCTGTTTTTTTCCAGTTCATCCATATTTACCCACATTTCTGATGGGTCAATGATGAAGCCATTTTTTAGGATGTCTTTATTCCTTATAGTCGCAATATAACCAGTAAAAAGTTTTTGGCCAAGGCCGTCAGAATGATTAAACTTAATTGGGGTACTTATCAGATTAAAATTAGGATGAAAATTTTTCCCACAGAATTTATCGCCAATGAGAATATTTTTTATATAATTTACTCTCTCTACTTCTGAACCGAAGCAGTATGAGCAGGATAGTGGATCAATCTGTCCAATTAATCTGTGGTTTGCTTTTGAAGGCGCTAATACTGTTGCGTTTTCGTGCACAATAAATAGTGCAGTTATTGTCTTGTTCATAGTTGGTTGTTTTTAATGATTCAATGATTTTTTCTAAAATTAACATTATCTCTTATATAAGTCAATTTTAAAAGGAAAGGAATCTTGACCCTTACAGGGTCTGTACACCTTTCGTATTGTGGGCACATTTGGTCACAAATAATTCCTCGCCGGAGAGTAATCTTGAATCTTACAGATTCGGCACATCTTTCGTATCGTGGAAAGAGGACTTGGTCACATATAAAATTCTGCTGAATTTTTATGCGACCCCGCCTCGCGCCGACGCGCTCCGGCTTTCTGCGTCCTCTTGATACACATGAAAAAAACACTGAAATAAATCAGTGTTTTTTTCATGTGTGCCCAGGAGAGGACTTGAACCTCCAAGGATTGCTCCACTAGTTCCTAAGACTAGCGCGTATACCAATTCCGCCACCTGGGCATATTTATTTTTTTCACTAGAACACCTTGTTCTTCGTGGAGGCCTAGGGCGGAATCGAACCGCCGTATAAAGATTTTGCAGATCTTTGCCTTACCACTTGGCGACTAGGCCGTATGACTATCCTAACTTTTCGTGAGCAATTCGTCAATTTTCTGACGGTTCTTCTCACCCTCGTCTATCTCTACATCTAGGAATGGAATCGGGTTTATCTTGAGCCCCTTGGTCACGTATTTCCTCAAATCACCAAGATTACGTCTTACAAATCCATATGCCGCATCCTCTTTTTCCCGGGGAAGTACACTAATCATAATCTTTGCCTTTTTATTATCAGGGGAAAGTAATACACGAGTCACAGTGATAAGCGATGTCACCCCAGCTTCGCGCTCTATGAATAGAGCTGCGAGCTCTCGTATATGATTAGCAATTTTTTCTCCTCTGAATTCTCTCATATTATTTTACTACGGTAATAAAAGCTTCTAATATATCACCAGGGGCGATGTCTACTTTCGCCTCTATAGAAACTCCACAATCAGTACCTTCAAGGATCTCTTTTGATTTAAGTTTATTTTGCTGAAGACCAATAATCTTACCGCGACCAATCTCAAAGTCACGTCGCACTATACGTACTATTCCATGGTCAGTAATACGACCAGTCATAACCTTCCCGCCGATGACTTGCTTGTCTTTTGTACCATTGAAAGTTTTTAGAACTTTAAGCGTGCCTGTCACTTCCATAACTTCTTGGCGCGGGCGTCTTTCTTCAATTATTTCAGCAAGCTTTTCTATAAGTTTATAAATAATATCAAATATTTGGATTTCTACTTTTAGCGACTCATTCATGTCGCGAGCCCCGCTATCAATCTTTGTGTTAAAGCCTATTATGATAGTTTCTTTGTTTACACTGGCAGTTTTTAAATCCGATTCATTTATAGCTCCTACACCAGAACTCAATATTTTGAATGATATTTCTTCAGTATTTAATTTACCAATCTCTTTCTCTAATGCTTCTATGGTCCCTGAGACATCTGTCTTTATCACAATGGGTATAACTTTCCCAGTTGGTACTATATTTTCACCTATTACTTTATTTACAAGTCGATCGCTCTTTACTTCATCTACATAAGCTTCTGCTTCCTTCTTTGTTTTAAATGAAGCAAATACATTTCCGACTTCTGGCATTGATTCAAATCCGACTAGTCGGACAGGGGAAGAGAAGGTAATTTCTTTTATAGGTTTACCTATAAAGTTTTCAAGTATACGTGTTGTCACTATAGCATCACCGCAAGCAACAAACATACCAGCCTTAAGTGTGCCATTCTTTATGATAGCTGTTGCTGATATGCCACGTTTTGGCTCACGATTGGCTTCAATAATGACACCAGTTGCTGGGATAGATGTGTCTCCAATTTGCTCGTGTACCATAGATACAAGCAGTATCATATCTAGAAGCTCCGACACCCCAGTCCCTTCTTTTGCTGATATGAGTACGAATGGGATATCTCCACCCATACCTTCCAAGTAGATTCCTTTCTCTACTAGTTCCATTTTTACTTTTTCAACGTTTGCATTTGGTTTGTCTATTTTATTGATTGCTACTATATAGGGTATTTTACTTTCTATTATTGTATTATAAGCTTCAAGAGTTTGAGCGTTTATACCGTCTTCTGCAGATACTACCAGTATGGCAATGTCAGAAGCTACAGCTCCACGAGCGCGCATCTTTGAGAATGCTTCATGTCCAGGAGTATCAAGGAATGTAATCATTTTATCTATACCAGTTTCGTCTTTATGACTCACCTCATATGCACTGATGTGCTGAGTGATACCTCCTGCTTCACCTAGGACGGTGTTTGATTTACGAATATAGTCTAGAAGGGTGGATTTTCCATGGTCAACATGCCCCATGACGACTACGACAGGGGGGCGTGCGACAATATTCGACTTTTGATTTTCTTCTTTCATATTATTAATTTAAGTTATTTTGATTTTTTCAAAACTTCCTGCTCTTCTGTTGTGAGTTCAAATTCTGATTTTCCTTTGACTATTGGTTTTGCAAATATACTCATACGATCCCGAGCATACAGACTAGATATAACAACTCCATTACCTTCATCGTTTAGGAATGACATCGCAAAGCTCTGGTTACTACCAGCATCTAGAAACGGATTAAATCTTACAGTCTCAATATTGCGGATTGATTTATCCAATCTCTTATCAACTACTACAAGGTGACCATTTATTTCTTCTTGGGTCTTTTTTAAATTCTCTACCTTCTCGCATATATCTACCATTAGACTCTCCAGACTCTCTGCTTTTTTACCAGCAAAGAATTTTCTAAGCCGGTTTTCCATCATAGTCATCCACACGACGAGGACGACAATGAGTGCACCCAGTATATAAATCAAGAGAGTATATGTCATATATCCAAAGAGTATATACTAATAAAGCCTTTTTTACAATATATGATATAGTAATGGCATTAATAATTTATGGCCAAATATCAAAAGAAAACTATATATTTTGACTATGCAAGCGCTACTCCAATAGACAAGAGCGTTGCGGATTTAGTTTCTTCCTATGAGCGCAAGTTTTTTGCCAATCCGAGCTCTATTCATAGTGGTGGTGTAGAAGCCCGCACAGTTATCGAAGATACCCGTGTGAATATTGCAAGGCTTATATATGCACATTCTGATGAGATAATTTTCACTGCAAGTGGTACAGAGAGCGATACACTGGCAATCCTTGGTATAGTGCATTCATATAAAAATAAAAAAGCTCCACACATCGTTACTACCTCTATAGAGCATCCGGCGGTGCTTGAACTTTGTAAAGTTTTAGAGAAGGCTGGAGAAGCTGAGGTTACATATATTGTTCCAGATGCACGGGGGATAATTAATCCGAAAGATGTTCGAGATGCACTAAAAGATAATACAGTTCTAGTTTCAGTAATGTATGCCAACAATGAAATAGGAACAATCCAGCCTATTATGGAGATTGCAAAAGTAATACGACATTGGAGAAAGAGTAAAAATTCTAAATTTCCTTTATTGCATACTGATGCCTGTCAGGCGATAAATTATTTAGAAATAGAAAATATTGAAAAGCTTGGAGTTGATTTACTAACATTTAACAGTTCAAAAATATACGGTCCTAAAGGTGTGGGCGTTTTGTATAAAAAGAGAGCAGTTGTTCTCGCTCCACTTTATGTTGGTGGTGGACAAGAGTTTGGATTGCGTTCTGGTACAGAGAATACCGCTTCTATTGCAGGCACAAGTCTTGCACTTGAACAGACTTTGAAAATGAAAAAGAAAGAGTCTGCCCGACTGACAAAACTTCGTGATTATGGAATT
>CAYHMN010000010.1:0-20488 GCA_964357795.1 uncultured Candidatus Saccharibacteria bacterium | reverse complement strand
CGGGTCTCGGAATGCAACAAGGCAATCTGAGGAAAGCGCAACACAGGAAAATGCTCCAGTGAAAAGTGTATAAACTTTTGCAACTGCATCTGGTAGAGTTAGTCCTTCTTCTACATATATACTTATAGCTTTTGCCATAAGTTCAGAGTCAGACATATCGCCTACAGTTATATTTTTAGTTTCCAAAAAATCTATCAAAGCCTTCACACTTGGAAGATTCCCATTATGAGCAAAAGCAATATTATTTATAATTATTGGTTGTGCATGCTCTGGACCTCCCCCATGAGATGTAGAGTAACGGTTATGCCCAATAGCAGAAAAGCCTAGTAATTTTTGAAGCATTTCTTCTGTGTATACTTGGGTTACTAATCCTTGCCCTTTATGAGAGAAAATTTCTTTGCCATCAGTAGAAGCAATACCAGAATACTCTTGACCTCTGTGCTGAAGAGCAAATAGTCCGAAGTAAGTCTGTCGTGAAGCAATTTCTGAATCACCAAAAACTCCAAAAATAGCACACTTTTCATTTAAGTCTTTCATTTATTTTTTAAAATAATTAACTGCGTTCTTGAATAATAAAATTCCAGCACCATCTGTCGGAAGCTTTTTACCGTGTCGTTTTAATACCTCTTTTTGCAATTGCCAGTCGGGTCTATGGTGGTAGAACATCGCTCGCTCTGGGTGAGGCATCAGACCAAATACTCTGCCATTATACGCGAGTACCCCGGCAATGTCATGCATAGCTCCGTTAGGATTTGCCTTTAAATTCTGATATTTACATATACCTCCTTTCGTATATACAAGGGCTACTTCTTTCCCTTTCGCCATCTGTTTGTATTTCCCTTCTTCTATAACGTATCGCCCTTCGCCGTGTGCAATAGGTAGAGATATTTTCTTTATACCAGAGAGCCATGGACTCTTACCTCTCACTTCCATATCTACCCATCGGTCAAGATATTTTCCGCCACTATTATGCATCAAGCCTCCAGGAAGAAGTCCGAGGTTAGTGACAATTTGGAATCCATTACATATACCGATGGTCAGGGTATCTCGCTCTACGAATGCTTTCAATTCATTTCTAAGATGATTCTTCATTTTGTTCGCATAAGCTTTTCCACTACCAGTATCGTCGCCATATGAGAATCCTCCAGGGAATGCAAGGATTTGATATTTTGCCAACATTTTCGGATTTTTAATCAAGTCATTAATATGCACAATATCTGCCTGCCCGCCTGCTTTGTTGAAAGCAAACTGTGTCTCTTCTTCGCAGTTGAGTCCATAACCTGACATTATTATAACTTTTGGTTTTTTTGTTTTCATATTATTTAATTTTGTTAGAAAAGCTATGGTAAGCGATACTTAATTTTTCTACCGCTGTGTCTACTATTTTGGTTTTACCATTCGCAACGACAAACTTCTTATCATCTGAAACAGTCCCGAGGTATGTATGTGAGACAGATTTCATAATTGCTTCAAATACCTTCTTGTTTTTCTTTACTACTGATACGACGATTCGCCCTTGGCTCTCAGAGAATAACTTTGCATCCACAGTCTTGGCACTACCTTTTAAATTTTTCAAATCCGCATTTATCCCGAGCATACCTCCGACAGATGCTTTCGCAAGTGCAATCGCAAGCCCACCCGATGTAATAGAAAGCGATGAAGCTACAACTCCTTTGCCGATTGCTTTCTCAAGAGCTTGATAAGTTTTTGTATTTATCTTGAAATCCACTTTCGGCACATTGTTGCCGATCTTTGTCACATCATTTTTTGCAAGCATTTTGTAATACTCCGATGCTCCAAGCTCATCATTTGTATCGCCGAGTACATATACTAAATCCCCTGCTACTTTCCACTCTGGCGTCAAAGACTTACTGATATCAGGAATCACTCCGATAGTAGATATCAGAAGTGTCGGCGGGATAGATATGGCGACTTGGTTCCCTTTTTCGTCGTAACCTTTGAAGTCGTTGAACATACTATCTTTACCAGATATATATGGGGTACCGTACCCGACGGCATAGTCATAGCAAGCACGCATCGCATCAGAAAGCTCTCCGAGGCGAATCGGATCGTATGATGAGCACCAGCAAGTATTATCAAGTATTGCGAGATTACCGAGAGAAGCTCCGACTGATATGGCATTCCGTATAGCTGTATCTATAGCGCAAGCTGCCATATGGTAAGTATTGATATCTGAGTACGATGGGTACTCGCCTGTAGAAAGGACTACTCCTTTTGTAGATGATAGAAGCGGGCGCAATACTTGCGCATTGGTATTGATGCGTCCACGACCTGATACTGGCTTTACGACAGAAGAAGCTTGGACTTCATGATCATATTGCTCGGAAATCCAGTTGAACGAGCCGATATTGCCACTTTGTAATAATTTCAAAAGTTCATTTGTTCGAGAATTCCCAAGTGGATTCTTCGGTATTGAATTATTAACTTCTCTATAATTGGCAGAAAGCTGGCGCTCAGGCAGGCCATCGTGGAGGAATGAAAGTGGAATATCCATAATAACTTTTCCATTCTGTTTTACGATACAATTCTTCTTGGAAGTGAATGTACCGATTCGCACGGCTAGCACTCCGCGAGATTCCATCAAATCGTGGAATTCCTGCCATTTATTTTTTGGAACAGAGAGCGTCATTCGCTCTTGCGATTCTGAAATCCATATCTGCCATGGTGTAAGTCCTGGGTATTTTAGTGGAACTTTTTCAATATCTACAATACATCCTCCGCACTCCTTGGCCATTTCCGCTACCGAGCAAGATATTCCTCCTGCACCATTGTCGGTAATACTTGTATATAAATTCTTTGCGCGAGCTTCTTTTACAATTGCGTCAGAAAGTTTTTTCTGAGTTATCGGGTCGCCTATCTGCACTGCCGTCGCGGGACTTGATGAATCCATCACCACTGATGAGAATGTCGCCCCGTGAATACCATCGGCTCCGACTTTACCTCCGATGACGACAACATAGTCGCCACTCTTGGCACTTTTTACATGTGAAAGTTTTCCGTTTATTTTGCGAGGCATGAGTCCGACAGTGCCTACGAAGACAAGTGGCTTGGCGCGGAAGCGCTCATCGTAGCGGACAAATCCCGACACTGTCGGAATCCCCGAGCAATTTCCCCCGACATTCACTCCCTTTATGACTCCGTCAATAATACGCTTTGGCGGAAGCATTTTCTGTAGTTGGGCCTTATCACGAAACAGTGGCCTTGTATCATCTGGATATCCGAAGCAGAACCCATAAGTATTTGCTACTGGTTTGGCACCAAGTCCGAATCCAATCGTATCGCGATTCACCCCTACAATACCTGTAATCGCCCCGCCAAATGGATCAAGAGCTGATGGGCTATTGTGCGTCTCTACCTTGTGGGTAACCATATAATCTTTATCAAATACGATTCCGCCGGCATTGTCAGAGAAGACGGAGATACAGAAATCCGCTTTGCCTTTTTCTTTTCGAATGCGATTCGTCGCACCTTTGATATATGTCTTATACAATCCGTCTTTTATATCATCTATAGAGTTCGCAAATATTGTATGCTTGCAATGCTCACTCCAGGTCTGCGCAAGAGATTCAAGTTCTATGTCTGTAGGACTTCGCTTTAGCTTCTTGAAATATTCTTGGATTATCTTCATTGATGCCAAATCAAGCGCAAGCGGTCCGCGCCTACTGCCATCGGGATCTAGCACTCCTTCTTTGCCTATTTTTATGAGCTCCTCATCAGGAACAGCGAGGGATACTTTAATAACAGGAATTTTCTTCGGCAAGATTACGTTTGGAATGACAGTCGGTATTGTATTTTTCCCACCGAGCTTGCGTGCATTTATTATTGAGTATCGTTCAATCAACGGATTGTGGAGTGAAAGTGCAATCGTCTTCATATCTTCTTCGGAAAGCTTGCCCGAAACGAAAAAAAGCTTTGATGTGTATACTGCTTCATTCCCTTTCCACTTGTGATGGAGTAAGTCTGCGATTTGTTCTTCGGCAGTGTGAGCGACATTGTCGGTCACTCCCGGCATATACCCTATCTCGCATATAAAAGAAAAGTCGCCAACAGGTGGCAACGTATTCACACTAGAAGTTTCAATTGTAGGGTTTGTGAGAGCGAGTGCAACGCGCGCAAGAGCGTCCACAGAAATATTCATATTGAGAGTGTATGAATCTGCTAGAGCCACATGGCTTACATGACCTTTTATATCTAGCTTGTTGAAAGATTCTTTATATAGGGTCTCTCGACTGTCCTTCCCTTTTGGCGTAATGTAGACCCGTGAAATCATACCCTATTTTATGATAAATGCAGACTTTGTACAAATTGACTATTTCTATATTTGTTTCTTATTTTTTCTCAATATAAACACGGTCATTATAGTATTAGTAGTAATCATTGAGAATGAGTGAAGCATTGTGGCTATATTATAAGCTTGAAGGGAGAAGAGCATAAGTATGTGTCGGAAGACGTTCATACTATAGAGTAGTGGCGTTTCTGTCTTAGGGTATTTAAAAGTTTTTCGAAGTGTTGGCACGAATGCTACAAGGTCTATAGCGACAACAATGATAACTGAGATTGTCGGATCTTTCGTAAGCGCCCAAGGTATAAGACCAAGAAGTGCAACAGCCAGAAATACATGGTCAATCTTTCTGACATGTTTAAATCCATTTTTGAGGGAGAAAAAGAAAATAAGTATAGTGAACATTTCAGATACTAGAGTAGGTATAGCTCCGACTCCAGCACCTTTGGCAACTTGACCAAAAAATATAACACAAGAAACAATAGACCAGACGAACCATGTATACGCATGAGGCTCTATTCTCCTTTTATAGACATCAATCAAGTACGGAATGTTCCCTACTAGTGCCAAAACTGACGCAATTATTGCGAATGATAATTTCATTAATTACATTATAGCACTACGATTGTCTTTTATGGATTAAAACAAAAAGCACGTGTCTGCACGTGCTTTTTGTTTATTAATTTTTAATTAGTTATCATCTTCGTCATCACTGCCCCCTCGCCCACTATTATCTTTATCTTCGTTTTCATTATCGTCATCAGAATCGTCATCTTTACCGCTTTTATCATCTTTGCTATCTTCGTCTTTATTATCACAATCTTCAGAATCTCTCCATTCACCACGACAAAATACTTCATTTTCGTTTTCCCTTATATCATTTCCCTGATTATCATCATCGGAATCATCATCACTACCTTTACTATTTATCTTTATTTCAACCTTGCCATCCTCTACTTCAACCTTGAACCCATCTTTAGTTTTAACTTCCAACTCGAGATCTGGGTTAGATTTTATAAGAGTCATTATGCTTGCAAGAGTTGCTCCTATTTGAGCTTTCTTTTCATCTGATAAATTTGAGCTTGCTAAAACATCAGCTACAGAATCAAGTGAGGCTTTAATTTCTTTGGTTTGCTTTTCTGATTTGAACTTTACAGAATTAAAACTATTTAAGAAATTCTTGTCATCTGGACGACTTGCCCTGTCTTCTGTTTCGAAGTTAAGTACTTTGTTTATTTTTTCATCTGTTAAATTATATTTCGCTTTGATTTCATTTATTATTTTCTGTTTATCTTTTTCACTTGTTATAAATCCATAATGTTTGTCATTCGCTTCTATTTTTACAGTTGTTTCATTTGTGAATACATCAACCTCTATTTCTGTAATAGATGCGTTCGATAGATCAACATTTTGAACATTAACACTTTCTCCACTTTCTTTTATTACTTTTTCTGCTTCTTGAAGTCTTTCTTCTGCAAATCTTATCATCAATTTATCTTTTTTTGCTTCATTTGAGAGACTTAACTCTATCTTCTCTAATGCTTTGTCTAAACCGAATAATACATCTCCAGGTGCAGATGAGTTTGAAGCAGCTACCACCCCTCCCCCACCCAAAATAACAACTAGAGATAGTACTACGCCTAAAATTTGTTTTTTAAATAACATATATTGTTGTAAATTAAATATTAATGATGTCTTTTTATTTTCTTTGAATTCTTTTTTGGCAAAAGTAAAACTAGACCAAATATAATTTTTGTCCTCTTCTTTCATTTCCTTAAGCTTTATATTTTTTAAGTTTTCTTCTAAGTTTTTATTCATATTGTGGAAGTAAATCTTTTAGCCTTTTAATAGCTCTATGGTGTAATACTTTCGCATTACTAAGACTTATGCCTAAATTTTCTGATATAGTCTGGAAATCTAAATCTTGAAAATATCTTAATTCTATAACCATCTTTTCTTTGCCTGGAAGAGATTCTACTTTTGATAAAAGATGCCTGTAGTCCTCTTTATGATTTTCATTTCCTTCTATTTCATAAAAATCTTCTATGGGTAAGCTGACGATTTTCTCTTTACTCGCCTTTATGATCTGCCGGCGAACGACCGTAAATAAAAAAGAATAGAAGTGTGGCTCAGATATATATCTAAAATTTGGAAGAGATTTCCATAAAGACAAATAGATTTCCTGGCTTATTTCTTTAGCTTTTTCTTTATCTCTTGTCCTAACCACCACATAAGAAAATACTCTTTTGATGGTTAGGTCATAGAGGCTTTTAAAATAAGCTTCATCTGTCTTTGTTTTTATAAGGATTTATTCCAAGCTCATAGCTTCCTATATTATATACCTATACATTATAAAAAGGTTACAAAACTAATGGAGGGGCGGAATTATCTATCCTCAGATTATTCTGTAGTTATACCATCAAATTCTTCTGTATTATTGATTGCATCTTGTTTTGTGGCACGAACAATATTATCTTTATGATGAGCTGGAGAATAAATAGTATAAAGTTTTAAAGACGAATCGTGTGAAGTATTTATTATATTATGCTTTGCCCCTGCTGGTACGATAATCGCATCCCCATCACTAACTATATACTCACTTTCATCAATAATTACTTTGCCTTCACCTTTCTCAAAACGGAAGAATTGGTCTGTATCTTCATGGACTTCTAGCCCTATCTCTTCTCCAGCAATGAGATTCATTAGTACTAGCTGGCTATAGTGCCCAGTATAAAGAACCTTTCGAAAATCTTCATTCTCTAGTGTTAATTTCTCTATATTTCCTTTATAACCTTTTTTGTTTGATTTAGTCATATATAATTCAGACTAAAGAATGGCCTATTTAAGTAGAAAACGTAACGTAGATACTAGGCGAATCTTTTTATATTCAGGAGAGCCAGGGTCTTTTTCTGTTATATCAAAAACTCCTTGATTACCTCGAGTGACACTTCCAACAGTAGTTCCTGCATTTTTTGCAAACTGTGAAGCTGTATCCCGCGCATTCTTTATCGCATCTGCTAGCATTTCTGGCTTTATGCTATTTATATCTGAAAATTCAAATGAGATGTTATTTTGATTCAAAACTACTCCCCTTTTGACTAATAGTAGAGTTTCATTAGATGTTGATTTAGCAAGGTCAACTTTCTTTGTATAGACTGATATTTGATTTGTTGAATTATATCTAAATACTGCATCTTTATAAGTCTCCTGATAAATATTCACAGGGGCAACATTTATCTCAGAACTATCAAAGCCTTTTTCTAAGAGGAATCCTTTAATCGTTGTAATATTTTTCTCTATATCAGCATACAGACTATCTACATTATTTGACTTAACTTCAAAGCTCATTGACCAGATAGCTGTATCAGCTTTTACTATTCTTTCTGAAAGACCTTTTACCTCAACATAAGATCCTTGTTTAGAGAAATCTTGGGCAGATAAAAAGAAGGCTACTGAAATAAGAACTGAAAATATAATTACAGCCCATCCTAAAAATTTGAATTTGTTATTAGTTGTTTCCATATTTTCTATTATAGCATATTTGATGGGTAGCCGAAAATTAGCAGGGACCGTTCCTGCTAATTATTGCACCCTTTCTTTTCTGACTTTTATTACGAGGTATATAATCCAGGCAGCCATTATCCCGAAGAATACTATACCTAGATATGCGAGGATTTTCTCTCCGAAAACATAGGCGAGGCTTCCCCAAAATACTGCCCAGAAAACAGTAGCGATTACTGTGTGCGAGATAAATTTCCGAAATGATGCTTGAGCGATCCCCGCTGCAGTTGAGACGAGTGAAGCGAGGTTCGGCTCCCAGTATGATATATAGACAGTCTTCCAGCCATATTTATTAAAATCTCTTTCTGCTTTCTCCAATGACTTTTTTATTCCAAACTTTAGAAGTATTTTGTACCACCCATACTTGCCGACAAAGAAGTTGAAAGTATATGCGATCAAGAATCCTGCGATAGTAGCGACAACTGAGAAAACCGCTTGCTCGGGACTCTTTGAAAGTATAACTCCAAGGAATATAACAAGCCCTCCCGGCACATACCAGCCTGCAAGAAGTGCCCCTTCGATAATAGCTGCAAAAAATACAGTAATAACGCCAAATAGGGCAAAATACCCTCGCGCCATCTCTATAAGTTTTTCCTCTGGAGGCAATCCGAGTAATTTCCATAAAAATCCTAGTGTGAGAAAAAAGACTATTATAAAAAGAGGTAATTTAATTGCATTTAGAATTTTTTTAAACATAAGAGCAGGCAGTGTGGTTCTCTGTTGGAACTAGGTTGTTAATAAATAAGGACAAATAACAATCAAATTGCAATTCGGACAAAATAAAACTCGGAGTCTTCAGTTGCCACTATTTTATGTTTACCTTTTGCAGGAATAATTATCACATCTTCTGACTTATATTCAGACATTTCATCTTCCCAGTGAAATTCACCTTTCCCTTTAAGAATAATACAAAGTTCGTCGTGACCAGCATGATTATGCCAATCCCATATCTTTCCTTTTTCAAGAAATCCTTTTGTTAAAGCATCGAGATTGTTTGTTTCTACATCTTCTGAGGTTGCTAATGTTTTTCGTGAATTAGGAAGATCATGTGTTCCTTCCAAGGGAATGTCCTTGATACTGATAATCTTAAACTTTTTCATAATTTAATTATACCAAATTTTTTGCGGAGGCGGA
This sequence comes from uncultured Candidatus Saccharibacteria bacterium, assembly GCA_964357795.1. GTDB lineage: Bacteria > Patescibacteriota > Minisyncoccia > Phycocordibacterales > UBA9973 > UBA8515. The sequence continues at coordinate 11,490 of CAYHMN010000010.1, read as the reverse complement.
GAGATTCGAACTCTCGATACCTTTCGATATGCTACCTTTCCAAGGTAGTGGAATAAACCGCTATCCGACGCCTCCTTATCTAAAATCCTTCCTTTCCAAGGTAGGTCACAAATATTTTTCTGCTGAAAAATTTCGCGACCCCGTCTCAGCGCGCCCGCTTCCGACTTTGAAAAGTTTCACTAAATCACTTTTTAACACCATCCCACTATGCGAACCCTCTATTTATTTCTTTTCCTCGTCCATTATCCCCCACAAATGGAGTGATAGGTATGTGCGCTTGCCAGCGTGAGCACAGGCTAGTGCCACCATCTTCTCATGACTTGGAGCACTACGCAAGCCGAAGGCTTTCATAAAGCCTTTACGAATAGCTAGATCCCCTGTCGGCAATACATCAGGCCGGTTGAGCGCAAATATTAGGAACATATGCGCCGTCCAGATGCCGACGCCTTTAACTTTCACTAGATGCTCCTCTATTTCAGAATCCGACATCTTAGAAAACTTTTTCGGATTGATAGTGCCGTCTAGGAATTTGGAAGCGAGGTCGCGTAGGTAGCCCGCCTTTTGTGCTGATATTCCCGCACTTTTAAATTGTGCATCAGAAAGTTTTAATATATCTTTGGGTGTTGGAAAACTCTTTGGTTTAAAAAGTAGTACAAATTTATTTAAAATAGATGTTGCTGCTTTACCTGATAGCTGTTGGAATATTATTGAACGTACTAGTGATTGAAATGGATTCTTCGTAGGCTCAAGCTTACGGAGCTTCTTTTTATTTATAGCAATTTTCTTTGCCATAAAAATCTACATTCCGCGAAGAATTTTTATACGGTCCTCTGCAGGTGGATGAGTAGCAAATAAACCTCTGATACTTTTACCTATACTTGAACCCTTTGGATCGGCAATGTATAGGTGAGCGATAGCTTTGGACTGGCGCTTCATTGGAAGAGAGTACTGGCTAATTTTGCCTAGTGCAGAAGCAAGGCCTTCTGGATAGCGAGTAAGGAGTGCTCCTGAGGCATCTGCTAAGAACTCGCGCTTGCGAGATATAGCAAGCTGGATAAGTATAGCGAAAATTGGTGCAAGAATGGAAAGAATGATGCCGATAATCATAAGGGCATTACCTCCTTTATTATCGCGATCGCCACCACCGAACCACAAACTCCTCATAAACACATCGGCAAGGATAGATACAAATCCTACCAGTACTACTGCCACCGTAGACACGAGCATATCGCGATTACCTATATGTGAAAGCTCGTGTGCTATGACTCCTTCAAGTTCATTCTTCTCTAGTATTGCGAGTAACCCAGTTGTCACTGCGACCACTGCGTGCTTTTTGTCGCGCCCTGTCGCAAATGCATTTGGAGCAGAATCGGCGATGACATAAACTTTCGGCATCGGGAGTCCCGCGGTGATAGACAAGTTCTCCACTGTAGTATACAAATCAAAATATTGTTTTCTATCTGCTTCGTGAGCCCCAGAGAGACCGAGAACTATCTTGTGAGAGAACCAGTAAGAAACAACGTTCATAATAACGCTAAAGAGTACAAAGAATACTAGGATAGAAGGATTGCCATAATACATACTAAAGAACCATCCGAGCCCAATAACTAGGATAAAAAACGTGGTCATTAGTAACCATGTTTTTGTAATATTCTTTGATTGATGTGTATATAATGTGGCCATAATTATTTATTCTTTAAAACAAAAGTATTTAATATTTGTTTATAAATATCCCTTGAGTGATTTATTTCATCTATACTCATCCCTCCTTTGTCAAAATGATGAATAATATAATACCCATCTTTTTCTACATACTCTTTTTCACCACCTATTTTAGTTAAGTCATAACAAATAATTGGATAAATACCGACCTCGCCTTTACTAACATGTCCATCGTTTGGAACAGAAACATTAAACCATGGGCAGTTATTAAAATCTGTTGGACTTGCTATCACACCTTTCTGAACAAAAAAAGAAAATTTTTCTGTGTTTACTTCCTGAAAATTATCTTTATTCCCTTCCACTTGAGGCCAACCGACAAATTTAAAAGATTTTATTATATTTCTATCACCAAGAATGTATGCCACATTCCCTTGTTTAAATACATATAGAGTATGCGCATCATTTTCACCTTTATATTCGTAAACTCTAAAAGTCATGCCTTCAATTTTTTCTTCACCACTGTCTGTATAACCTTCAGTGCGTCCTTTTTTTGGATTCCATTTTGAAACATCAGAAACATAGGTAATATCATCTCCTTCGGGTAAGAGTATTACTGTCCAATTTTCATCAGATAGATACTCTTTTGGAATATATCCTTTTGGTAACTCAATACTAAATCCGTGATTTGTGTATGTGTAGGTATCTTTGACTGAATTTAAATTATTATTATATTCTATAGTTGACTGATCTTCACCAAATTGCAAGGTCTCAGCTGGTGCTTGATTGTTCGGCAAGTATCTTTCTTTATCCTGATACATCCAACGAAGAGCAATTATCATCAATATAATGAGTACAAGAAGTAATACACTATTTAATTTTGAACCAAAAAAATTATTTTTCATTTATTTTATAACAATTGGAATGAGGATTGATTTATCATTCTCTGGAAGGCCTGAAGCGTTGTCATTATGAATTTCTATGTATGCTTTGCCTTTTGGAAGACCTGCGAAGTCAACATTAGTCTCAAAGGTAACAGGTTCTGCTGTCATCCATTCTGTCGTAGCCATTGCATTGCCTGGTTTTATAACACTTTTATTTGCATCTAAAACATTAATTAAGATATTTCCCTCAAAGAAGTATCCCCCTTTTATTACTCCCTTTGCTTTCATAATCCCAGAAACTTCTTGCCCATGTCTGATTGAAAATGAAATCAAATCCCCATCATTTAATCCAATCTTAGGGTTTTCATTATTTTCAACTACCCCATCCATAGGAGCGACAACATTTGCTGGCCTAAATATAAGAGGCGCTATAATTATAACTGCGACAAAGATTACTATAGTTAGTATTGCTTTCTTGGTACTCATATAATTAGAATTTAACTTCTACTGGTTTCTGGGCGACATCGTTGTCTGGAAGGTCAAAGAATTCCATGGCTTTGAATTTAAACATTCCAGAGATTATATTCCCAGGGAATTGCTGTATTCCTGTATTTAGGTCACGCACATTAGTGTTGTAGAATCTGCGAGCAGCTTGAATTTTATTTTCAGTATCTGAGAGCTCCCTCTGAAGTTCTAGAAAGTTAACATTGGCCTTTAAATCTGGATAGGCTTCTGCAATACCAAAGAGTCCTGTGACAGCAGCACCGAGCATTGCCTCAGACTTGGCATGGTCACCCATAGTTTTCGCACCCATTGCAGCTGAACGAGCAGCGGTTACCTTCTCAAAAGCTGTAGACTCGTGAGTAGCATAACCTTTGACAGTATTTACCAAATTCGGAATCAAATCATAACGGCGCTTCATCTGCACTTCAATATCCGCCCAAGCTTCCTTGGCATGATTTATCAACCTTATAAAACCGTTATAAGATACAACAACCCAAATAACTAAAACAGCAACAACTCCAAGTAATATATACATAAATAAAAAGATAATTAGCTTATAAGTACATACATTATACCAAAAAAGCTCCTAGATATCTAGGAGCTTTTTTCTAATAGAAATAGGTATTTTACTTATTTTTACCCATATTATTGAACATTACAAGGAGTGGAGATGCGAGGAATATAGATGAATATGCACCCAAGAACATCCCGGCGGTGAGCATCATAGCGAAGACTTTCGTGCTTGCAGGACCGAAGAATACGAGAGCCAATAGTACGATAATAACCGTAGAAGAAGTCGCTATTGAGCGAGTATAGACTTGCTCCAAGCTCCTCCCTACTGTCTCCTCAAATGTCTTGAAGTTCCCGATACGAATATTCTCACGAACACGATCAAAGACCACAATAGTATCTGAAACTGAAAGTCCGAGAATAGTAAGTATCGCTACTACGAAGAGTGTGTCCACTTCTGTACCATAGACATGTGAAAGAATTGCAAACACTCCTACAGGAATCAAAATATCATGAATAAGGGTAACGATTGCGATAAATCCATACTTCCAAGAAGATACGACTCTTGAAACTTTACGGAATGAGTAGGCAATAAAGAATATGATGCCGAGTGATACAAGTATAAATGAGATTATAGATTTGCGGACAAGCTCAGCTCCGACAGATGGACCAATAGAAGTAAAACTTTTCTCTAAAGCATCAGTACCGAGTGCTTTCATAATACCGGCTCTCTCTGCCTCCGTCACTGCGCGAGTCTTTATACTGTATCCAAGATTTCCGGTTGGTTGAATAATAGTCTCACCAAGAGAGAGTGGTAAGAGTGCTTTATCAATTGAAGCTTGTTCTGGGCGAGTAGTCTTGTATTCTACTTCTGTAAGTGAACCACCTTTAAAATCAATCCCCGGCTTGAGTCCAAAATACGCTATAGAACCTATAGATAGTACTACTAGGATGATGGAAATTATAACGAATACTTTTTTGTGTTTAATGACGAACATAAATTATTTTTGTGAGCGAGCACTAGTAAAGCCCGACCCGAATAAAAAGTTGGTAAATTTGCTTGTCTTTGTGATGTTGAGTGTCGCGAGGAATAATCTAGTAATAGATATCGCAGAAATCATAGATACGATAACACCTATGAGGAATGTGAGGGCAAAGCCTTGAATAAGAGGTGTCCCGAACCAGAATAGGATAAGAGCGGTGATTATACTTGAAGTATTAGAGTCTCGGATAGAGAACCATGCGCGTGAGAATCCATGCTTCGTTGAATCCGCAATTGTAGACCCGAGGCGAAGTTCTTCCTTGATACGCTCAAAGATAAGAACATTGGCATCAACGGCAATACCGATAGAAATTATAAATCCAGCGATACCTGCTGCTGTAAGAGTAACAGGGATAAATTTAAATAGCGCAAGCATTATAGCCACATACATAGAGAGCGCTACAACTGCGATGATACCTGGGAGTCTGTACCAAATGATAAGGAATAACGCGATTGCAAGGAATCCGATGATTGCTGCTTTTACTCCAGCATGAGTAGCCTGTTCGCCTAAAGTTGGACCAATAGTTTGAGTAGAGATAAGTTCTATAGGTACAGGAAGAGCTCCAGAATTTAAACGACCAACCAAAGTCTTTGCTTCTATTGGTGTAAAGCTACCTGTTATCTGAGCCTTACCTCCAGTGATGACATCGTTGACAGTAGGTATAGATATAGGCTCTCCATCTAGATATATAGCGACAGATTTCCCAATATTTTCACGAGTTATTTTTTCAAAGAGAGTTGCACCTTCAGCATTGAACTGAAGAGAAACCATAGGCTGACCATTTTGATCAAATTCAAGTATAGCCTTGTCTAAGTAACGTCCAGTAAGTTCAGTTGCAATGTATGGTTCTGGAACTGCAATAGGAGCTATTTTACCATCCTTGCCTATTTTTACTTCCTGAGGTGCATCTTTTTTAGGATTCTCAGTTTTAAATTCAAGAAGTGGAGTCTGCCCAATCATTGTGACGGCTTTTGATACATCGGTCACTCCTGGCAAGTCTACAATCAAACGCTCTTCCCCAGCATTAGAAAATCCACCATCCTGAACTGTAACTGAAGGTTCTGATACACCGAATAGATTCACGCGTCGTTCTATAACATCACGAAGAGCATTCATTGAATCTTTGACTTCAGCTGTGGCAACTTTGGAAACATCAGCATGATAAACCAAGTGAGTCCCACCGGAAAGATCAAGGCCGAGTTTGAATGGATATTTTGCTACTCCAGTAGGTGTGACATCTTTTGCAAGATTTCGGTGAGCTATTTCTGACTTGTAAACAAAGAAGCCTACTCCTATTCCAAGTAAAAATATAACTAAAGCTGTAATTCTCTTTTTCCACATAATGGGGTTATTTTATAGGGTTTTACTACAAAAAGCAAGCAAGGCTTTAGATAAGGAAAAAGAGGAGTAGAATAGCGCCTAAAGCTATACGATACCACCCAAAAATACTAAATGAGTGGCTTTGGACATATTTTATAAGCCATCTCACTACTAAAAGAGCAGTTATGAAAGATACAACAAACCCAAGAGCTATAGTCCCCCATTGATCTCTTCCAAAAGAAAACCCTGATTTAAATAAGTCATAGGCGGTCGCTCCAATCATAGTAGGAATAGCAAGTAAGAAAGAAAACTCAGTGATAACTACACTTGAAAGTCCAAGAATTCTTCCCCCGATGATAACTGCGCCTGAACGAGAAACCCCAGGTATAACTGCGAGCGCCTGTGCGAAGCCAAGTATAAGTAACTCACGGATAGAAAGTAACTCTATTGTTTTTGCTGAAGTATTAACTGGATTCTTTTTCTCTCTTGCCTCAAAAAACAAAATTATTATTCCTCCCAAGGCAAGCATCGAAGATGCGAGAATAATATTGCCGAGGAGGAATGATTTGATTATCTTATACAGAAAAAATCCAATAATCCCCGTAGGAATAAATGCTATACAAATATTTAGGAAGTATCTGGAAGAAGAAAATATTTTTTTAGCATAGAGTAAGATTACAGCGCATATTGCCCCAAGCTGGATGGCAATATTGAAGCTTTTTATAAAATCTGTTACGGGTATTCGCAATAGCTCTTGGGTTATCTGTAAGTGCGCAGTAGAAGAAATGGGTAAGAATTCAGTGATACCTTCCACTATGCCTAGTATTATTGTATGGATTACACTCATATCTTCTTGAAGAAATGGACGAGAATTAGACTAACCATAGCTCCGGCAAAAAATCCTCCTATAATATCTATCGGATAGTGGACACCGAGGATAACTCTTGAGATACCTACCAAAATAGCAAGTACTAGTAGAAAAATTGCAAATCGTTTATTTATCAGAAAAGAACTTATCGCGATAGTAGAGAAAACAGCCATATGTTGGGATGGGAAAGAAAATCCACTCTGGTATATCAAAGGTGTAATTCCAAGACTTGTAAATGGCCTTTCTATATGAAACAAGAATTTCAAATTCTCAGCAAATAACCAAGCAAATAAAATACTCAAGAATAGTAATGCGAGGGTAAAGAATTTACGACCAGATATACTTATAGAAAGAATTATTATCACTGCAATAATAATATAGGTATACTGGTGCAAGAAAATCACAGCATCACTTATGAACATATTGGTAGATAGATTATTTAAGTATGTAAATAGATTCATATTCATTGTTTTAAATTCTCTGCTACATAAAGCACGTTCTTAAGGAGCATAGCGACAGTGACCGGCCCTACTCCACCTGGAGTCGGCGATACAAATGACGCTACAGATATAACAGAATCTAAATCCACATCTCCTACAACTCCCCCATTATCTTCTGATGTACCAGCATCTATGATAACTGCGCCTTCCTTTATCTTATCACCTGTGATAAATTTCCCCTTGCCAATACCTGAAATAATAACATCAGCATTTTTCATTATCTCATCTGCATTTTCTGTCTTACTATTAACAACTGTAACTGATAAATTCTTCGCTTGTATTAAATGTGCTACTGGTTTACCTACAAGAGTGCCTCTGCCTAGAACTACAATATTTTTATCTTCTAAGTTTAATCCTACTTCATCTAGTACTCTCATACATGCGAGCGCTGTTGGAAAGCCGGTTGGATTTTCATTATTATAAAACTTTTCACTTGCCACAGTCCCAAGGCAATCAACATCTAGTGTTGGTAGGATAGCATCGAGAACTACTTGCTTATCTATATGCTCTGGCAATGGCAACTGAACAATAATCCCACACATATGCGGGACTCTATTTAAATTCTCAATTTCCTGTATAAGTTCTGTGGTTGTTATTGATGCTGGGAAATTTGCAGACCGAAACTTGATTCCAACTGATTCGGCGTTCTTGGCTTTCATTCTTACATACTGAGCTGACACAGTATCATCCCCCACTAGCACATCGCAAAATAAAGGCACGAAGGAAAGTTTTTCTATTCCATCTTTTACTTCTTTTAATATTTCCTCTTTAATTTTTCTTCCGTCTATTATCATATATTTTGTATTATGGAATTTGATTAGATGGTTTTAGATGCAAGGCACGAGTGAGGAGTGCGCGGGAGATGTATACATATACATTGACCAAGCACCCGGAACTCGTAACACAGCAGATAAGACCATATTATCAAATTCCTAAGAACTCATTGCGCATGTCGTCTCTGTGGGCTACACGGCGATACCGATTCATTCCCATCAATATACCAAGTCCTATGAACTCTGTTAATAAATGAGAGCCTCCATAGCTCATGAACGGCAATGTAATACCTGTGACTGGCATAATGCCTATGTTCATACCTATATTTATTATGAAATGACTCATAAAATAAACGGCCAATCCTATCCCAAAGAGTATTTCAAAATTTGTCGCACCAAGGAGTGCTATATGAAGTATTCGCCAAATTATAAGTCCAAGCAACAAGAAAAGGATAATGACTCCGACAAATCCCCACTCTTCAGCAAATGCCGCAAAAATAAAATCAGTTTGATATTCTGGTAGGAACTTTAGTCGTGATTGTGTCCCAAAGCCCACACCTTTACCCAATACCTGCCCACTGCCTACAGCAATCGTAGACTGATAGACATTATACCCCGAACCCCGAATATCAGAGAGTGGTTGGATAAAGTTTACAACTCGTGCCTTCTGATAAGGTTGAAAGACAAAACTCCAAAGAAACACAAAGGCTATCGCACCTACCCCTGCTACGATTAATAAATGCTTTTTAGAAATTCCAGAGACAAGTATCATCCCCAACCAAATGAAAAATATAATCATCGCTCCACCAAAATCTGGCTGAAAGAAAACAAGCAAGAATGGTATGAGGGCATAAAGCCCGGAGATGAATATATGCTTGAAGTTATCTATTTCTACATGGCGCCTAGAGAAGTACTTGGCAAGCATAAGGATTACGACTAGCTTCATCATGTCTGATGGTTGGAAAGAAAATCCACCGAAATCAAACCAGCTCTGAGCCCCATTTGATACTTTCCCTGCAATAAATAGAAGGAGTAACAGTACTGAAAAAAGTGAGAAGAGTGCTACAAGTATATCTGTTCTTTTTAGAAATCTAAAATCAATATAAGAAAGACAGAAAAAAGCAACAAAAGAAATAGCTATCCATATCAATTGGCGACTAAAGAATGGCGTGACTTCAGTAAAAGATTCCATTGTCACAAGCCCAGCACCAAGTACTGGTAGGAGGAAAAGAATTAGAAGCCAATCTACTTGTGGAAAACGTAATTTCATAACTTTTAGAATGGAGTAGTGAACGGATTAATTTGGATGATGATGTCTTTAGTTACTGGGTCATCAGAGAGAGGTTGAGGCCAAGTAAATAAAAGTAGTGAGCTATCGTTGCTGACAAGACTTTCTTTGTGAGTTTTGGAAGCATTTATGGCGTTGTTATCATTACCATAAAGTATCGCAATGACATCAAATGCTGGTAAGTCATAGATAGAATCGTTGTTTATGGTTGCTGTCAGTGAAGAATTTCCTTTTTCTGTTTTTAATATTATGTCATTTACTGCTACTGGGAGAGTCTGTATAATTGGCTTTTTCTTTATCCAAACAAAGGGTGAAGTGAAGCTAAAATCTACGCTTCTTATTTCGCTTTCTCCACTATCAAAACGCGATTCAAAAATGGCAAACTGCTGATTGGGTGGGATAAATGTTTTCCCCTCTCTTCGGCCAATTAAAATATTGTCGGTATTATAAATTCTAAATTCATAAGAAGCTTGTATCACCGCTCCCTCTTTATTGCGATTCTCTGCAAATGCAACTAAATTATAAATATTCCCTGTTACTGGGAAAGCTCTCTGCCAAAGTATAATTGGCTCAGATGTGTCTGCATTACAGATTCGCTGACATGCTCCTCCGCAATCTACTCCGACCTCTCCCCCATTTTGTTTTCCATCAAAACAAGTTGGCTTCTTTGTAATAGTAGGCCATAAAATTATAAGAGCAATAAGTGCCAAGAATATAAGCAATCCTCCTATGTATTGAAATTGTCTTCTAGATGCCCATGTCATATATGTATATGATATCAAAAAAACCCCGATATCGCTATCGGGGTTTTCGCAAATTGAAGTTAACATTATTAAATGCCACACCTTTCTTTTAAGAAAATATTCTGGGAGCTAAAGGCATGTTTGAATGAAAGAGCAGCATTTTTTACACCATCATCCCAATTGCTTGAAACTTCCGCAAATACAAAATTGTGGCCAATTTTCCCCCTTGTATAGGTAAATTGTTTAAGAGATAGGTGACCATTTTTCATGTAACCTTCTATAAATTCAACCTCGAAAACAAGACCAGGAGCAACAATATAAATTGTGCCAAAATTTTTATATTCAGAAATCTCTGAAATAAATGGAGGTGGTTCTTCTTTTATCTCCTTTCTTTTTTTAAACCTGATATAGTTATCAAGTTTATCTTTCATAGTCCTGTCTAAAGATGAGCTCCATATAAACGAATCATCGTAGAGTTCATTTATATTAGATTCACCAAAATGCTTTTCGTATGTACCAAAAGATACAGATATATGACTAAAGGCCTCAAATCTTTTTAATAAGAACTTGACTTGTTCTTTTATGAAAGCTGTTGCTTCCTCTAATGTTTTTAACGGTTCCATTGTATTAGGGGTTTAATGGTAAAGAATGTGGTTATTATTTTTTAGATTACCATTACAGAGATAAAAGTCAACAAAAATTCCGCTCCATTGTGGAGCGGAATTTTGAATTAAATTCTTTGTTCTGGCGTGAAGTCGGGCTAGGGACCCGACTGCAAGGCCGGAAGCCGACGGGCTGAGGCGGGGTCGCGGAAATTTTCAGCAGAAAATTATCCGTGTAAACCTACTTTCAATTTTCACGGTTCGCGCCATGAATAAGGTTCATGGCAAAAGTAAAAACCACTAGGGTAACCCTAGTGGTTTTTACTTTATTGAATCCTTTGTTCTGGCGACAACCTACTTTCCCCACAAGGAGTATCATCGGAATAACAGTGATTAACTGCTGTGTTCGGAATGAGAACAGGTGTGACCACCGCATCAAATCACCAGAACAAAAAATTCAAAGATATTTAGTTTTCAAGTATTAAAACCAAGACGTATCTCGGCATATGATACCTGAAAACTGAATGCTGTAAACGCAATAAGGTACATTGTACCTCGCAACTCGACTCGGACAGTATGTATGAGAATACTCATCCATATGCTCCTCGCTTCGTTGCGAAAATGATTTCCACATTTCCTAATAGGAATCGAACGATTAGTACACCTTGGCTAAACACATTACTGTGCGTACACCTAGTGCCTATCAACCTAATCATCTCTTAGGTTTCTCAAACGATTCCTCATCTTGAAGCTGGCTTCCCTCTTAGATGCTTTCAGAGGTTATCCATTCCCGACA
>CAYHMN010000009.1:0-20959 GCA_964357795.1 uncultured Candidatus Saccharibacteria bacterium | reverse complement strand
TTTAAACCCCGAAAGGTATCTAAAATAATCATTATACAACAAGCAATTGTCTTACTTGAGGAGCAATACAAAAAACCGTACTGAAGTACGACTTTTTCTATTGCTCCGGAGGCAGGGATCGAACCTGCGACCAATCGATTAACAGTCGATTGCTCTACCGCTGAGCTACTCCGGAATCTATAGATACTAACAAAATAGAGCTAAAAAAGCAAAAGATTATTTTTTCTGGTATAATGGGTGATATAAGCTTAACTTATAAAAAATATGAACATAAATATCAAAGCAACGAATATGGAGTTAACCCCTGCAATAACAGATTATGTAAACAAACGTTTAGAATCTATAGAGAAATTTTCTAAAGGGGGCGAAATGACCGGATATGTAGAAGTAGGGAAGACCACCAATCATCATAAGCAAGGAGAGGTGTACAAAGCTGAATTTGATATAAAAATAAATGGTGAACGCTTTTTCTATAGTTCCGAGATGAGTGATCTGTATTCTGCTATAGATAATGCAAAAGAAGAAATATCAAACAATATAGCTCACAAGAAAGATAAGAAGCAAACTCTGTTCAAGCGTGGAGCATCTAGTGTGAAGAAAATGCTCAAAGGTTTATCTAACAGGAATCCTTTTACTTCTAAATAGTAACTTCACACAAACTAGAAAATAATTTCGCTTATCCCTCTCCGCTCCTTCGTCGCTCCGGCGCGCCCACACCTACTCAATTATTTTCTAGTTTGTGCTTCGTGTAAATTCTATATAACTTATCTCTTTTTTCCCTTCTGGAATGACTCGTTCTATTTTGAACAAGTCTTCTTCATATTTTGCTTTCTTTATTTTTATTCTCTTACTATTCTTAAAAAAGTAAGTCCCAGGCCAATCTTGGAATGCACGATACTTATTAAAATTTGTTATTGCATCACTATCTAGATCAAGTAGCCCATCTTCTTTCTTTAATTTTTTACAAAAAGTAGCCTTACTTTCGTCTTGTGCAGAGAGATTAATTTTTCCCTCCAATATACCTGGGAGCTTATCTCGTAGTAGCTTCGCTCCAATTTCTGTAAGTCTTTTCAGTAGCTCTGTCTTCGTCTCATTTTTTTCTATAGGAACTTCAAGGCTTGCTATGAGTGGACCGCTATCGAGCTGGTATGCCATCTGTTGGATACTTACGCCAGTTATCTCATCCCCATTTAGCAACGCTTCTTCTACAGGTGATGCACCTCTGTATTTCGGTAGCAGGGAGTAGTGGATGTTTATCGTACCTAGCTTCGGTAGATTTATAGCATCCTCTGGCATTATTTTCCCATATGCAATAACAATAGATAAATCTACATCATATTTTTTAAATTCTTCAATAAATTCTGGAGTAATTTTTTCTGGCTTTAAACATTCTGTATTGTGATTTTTAGCCCATAATGCAACTGGGGTCTCTGTCATATGCATACCACGCCCTGATCTTCTGTCAGGTGAAGTTACTATAACTTTCGGTATATATCCTGCACCGAATAGTATCTCAAGTGTTTCGCTTGCGACTTCTGGTGTTCCAAAGAATGCGAAATTTGATTTATCCATATTATTTTATTTGTATTCTTCTTCCGAAGTAGATTCATGAAGGTCCCGAGCTTTGTCTATGAAGAGTATCCCATCTAAGTGATCAGTCTCATGCTGGAAGATATGAGCAAGAAGTCCACTACCTTCTTTTGTAAATTTCTTACCATGCTCATCGTAGGCTTCCATTGTCGCTTTGGTTGCTCGGCGTACTTTGCCGTATATTGGTCGTACTGAAAGGCAACCTTCGGACATGAGTTTTCTATCTTTTGAGATTTTCTTGAATACTGGGTTTATAAATACTAAGTCAGGGTGACTTACTTTTTCTAGATTTTTCTTTCCAATTTTTGAAGTATCTTTTTTCTCGCCACGGATGAAGTCCTCATGAAATATTTTACCAGACACTAGAAATATTCGAAGTGATACACCTATCTGGGGTGCTGCGATAGCTACACCGTCATCTACGGAGTAGAGTGCCTTGGTCATATCTTTTATAACTTTCTGGACATCTTTCTTTGTGATATCGGCAATGTGAACCGCCTTGGCAATCTTGCGCAAAACTGGGTCACCATTTTGAACAATTTTAATCATACTACTTTAGCTCTTTTATATACTCTAGCAACTTTGTAAGCTTTACTGTTTCTTGTGATCTATTTGTCATATCTCGGAATATAACAGAGTTTTCCATAGCTTCTTTCTGTCCGAAGATTATGGCGTAGTGCATATTTAGCTTTTCAGCGACAGCAAGCTGGGCACCGAGATTGTCTTTTGATATTGATTGCGCTATCGGAATTTTACCTTTTCTTAGTATTTCTATCACGCCCAATGATTTTAATTTTGCATCAAAGCCAAGCTGGATGAAGTAAATTTTTGGTTTTTTAATTATTCGAGGAGCAAGTTTTGCAAACCATGGTGCTTCTACTACTCGGTCCACTCCTATACTAGAGCCCACAGCTGGGATATCCTTCTTGCTACCGAGAGCTCTGCCTAGGTAGTCATAGCGTCCGCCAGAGGCAATGGTCACAAGTTTACCATCTTCTTCATTTGGAATCATTATTTCAAATACAGTGCGAGTGTAGTAAGAAAGTCCTCGTACAAGGCATTTGTTTATAGTATATGGGATTTCCATCTCTTCTAGATACTCAAGTACTTCTTTGAAGTGTTTCTTACAAGCAGGGCAGAGGTGCGAAAGTGTCTCTGGAGCATTTTGGTTTAGCTCTATAGTTTTTTCTTCTTTTGAATCTAGTATCCGCAGAGGGTTTACTTTGAGTCGTTCCCGATCAATAGCAGGAAGCACATTAATATGCTTTTTATAATATGAAACAAGTTCTCGGATATATCCTGCACGGCAATCTTTATCACCGATAGAATTTATATCTACAGATAAATTTTGAGCTCCTGCTTCACATAGCACTGTCCACGCAGTTTTTATTACTAGCGCATCTAGGATACTTTTCTCAGAGCCGATAGCATCCATATCAAATTGCCAGAATTGACGGTAGCGTCCCTTCTGTGGATTATCATGTCGGAATATTGGCCCATAATTGTAGAATAATAGAGGTTGTGGCAGGGATTGCATACCGTGTTCTATATAGCTACGCATCAGTCCCGCAGTATGTTCAGGGCGTAGCGCCAAATGGTCGCCACCCTTTGTCTTTAGAGTGTACATTTCTTTGTCTATGATGTCTGTGCCGACTCCTATAGAAGAGGTGAAGACATCTTCATGCTCTGCAATAGGTGTATCTATAGGTTTGAATCCATAGTAGACGGCTATCTCTTGAGCTTTCTCAAAGAATCCTTGGAATTGGTAGTACTGCTCGTCTATGATGTCACGCATACCACGGACAGATTGTAATGGTTCTTTACCTCCTTTTTTCTTTTCATTACTCATAGATTATTTAGGTTCTTCTATCGCACCTGGTAAATATGCCATCTCTTTCAAAGGAAGAAGTCGTAAATATGCTCGTCCTATCATAAGCTTACGAGGAAGTGTTCCCCATATGCGTGAGTCAGAGCTTCGATTGCGATTGTCTCCCATTACGAAGTATTCGTCTGCTCCCACTTTATGAGTTCCTGTTGCAGAGAATTTTTCATTGACATATTCTTCTTCTAGGACAAAACCTTTTGGATTTTCTGCGTTGATTATTTTCACTACATCATCTTTTATTTCTACTGTTTCATTTGGCAAGCCAATGATGCGCTTAATGAAGTATCGGGAAGGGTCGTTAGGATATTTGAACACCACTACGTCACCACGGTGAGGGCCAACTGTTATGTAGGATATTTCATCCACGATAAGGTACTGGCCATCTTGAAATGTAGGGACCATAGATTCACCAGAGACAACGAAAGGCTGTGCGATGAACATGCGAATAGGCACGACGATAGCAAGCGCGATAGCTGCGAACTTAATCAGCTCCCAAGCACTGTCTATATTTCTCTTGAGCCTTGATTTTTGGACAGGAATACTCGTTCTAAGCTCTTCTTCAGATGATTTTTCCATATAGTCATTATTCTATCATACAAATACTATTGACAGAATAGGTTTTTGTATGTTCTAACATGTTCAAAAAGAATTTCTTCAAAAACCTTATCAATAAAAAAGTCCTCGGATCTCCGAGCCTTCTTCTTTTGGAAGCTCGGCCAGACATTTTTTCTTGAAAAGCTTTTCTTCGAAATTAGAAATAAATGTTATAATCAAAAATATGTTAATTGTTGGACTTGGGAATCCGGGTAAAGAATATGAGAAGACTCGCCACAATGCTGGACGAATTATTTTGGAGTATATTGCTAAAGCAAATGACTTTGGAGATTGGAAGAATGATATGAAGACGAAATCTCTCCGTGCGAAAGGGCAAGTAGATAGCGAGAAGTTTGATTTTATGTTGCCGGAGACATTTATGAATAATTCAGGGAATGCAGTTGCGGGAGTTATAGATGATAAAAAGAAATTAAAGAATCTAGCTGTAGTTTATGATGACTTGGATATCCCAGTTGGAAGTCTAAAAATTTCTTTCAATCGCTCAAGTGGTGGACACAATGGGCTCGAGTCTGTAATTAAAAAAGTGAAGTCAAAAGAATTCGTCCGTATCCGTATCGGCGTCTCACCTCATACTCCGACTGGCAAGCTCAAGAAGCCAAGCGGGGAACAGGCAGTCCTTAAATTCCTCCTCGGTGCTTTCAAAGATGACGAACTCAAAACCCTCAAAAAGCAATCCAAGCAAATCGCAGAAATTCTAGTATGTCTCTCTGCTGAAAGCAAAGATAAAGCAATGACTTTGTATAATTAAAAAATCCCCGACACAACTTCACAAATGTTGGCGAGGATTTTTTATTTTATGATTTATTCAGCCTTCTTTTCAGATTCTAGGTGAACAAGAGTCATACGCTGATCTTTTGGTTCAAATAGAGTGACTTGGAAATCATATTTCTTTCCAAGCTCTAGAGTCTTCTTGAGTTTCTCTTCAGAGCCAAAGCTTGAGTTGTGTACAAGGCCTGCTACACCTTGCTTGATAGATACAAGTGCACCATGCTTGTTGAACTTGATGACTACACCAGAGACAATGTCGCCCTTCTTTAGTGTATTTTCAAACTCATGCCATGGATTCTCTTTGAGAGCTTTCACAGAAAGAGAAATCTTACCTTCTTTTATTTCTATGATTTTTGCTTTTACCATGTCGCCCACTTTAAACATTGAGCGTGGGTCTTCCACTAGACCCCAATCTATTTCAGATATGTGTACTAGACCTTCCAAGCCCTCTTCAATTTTAAGGAATATTCCGAAATCTACAATTCCAGCTACAGAGCATTCAAGCTCATCGCCAACTGCGTATTTTCCGATAATTTCTTGACGTTCTTCTGGATTATTATCTTTCTCAGAGAAGATAAGCTTGCCTTCCTTTGGAAGTGCAGAAATCATAACTACACTGATACGCTTCCCGACGAGCATTTTCAAAGCTTTCAATATTTTATCCTTATCAGAGTCTTCTACACGAGGATAGTGCTCACTCTTAAGTTGGCTTGCTGGTAGGAATCCTGCAATGCCTTGCCACTCTAGTATAAGTCCACCTTTGTTTGCTTCCTTCACAGTAAGCTCAAGCGCAGTTTTTGACTTGATAGCTTTATCAGCTTCACTCCAAATAAGTGCTTGCTTTGCTTCCTTCAGTGATAGTTCAATATAACCTTCATCGTTATCAGTAGAGACGACTTTTGCTTTCACAACGTCACCAATATTTACTTTCTTTATTATATCCTTAGCGTTGATGAATTCACGACCGTAAATGATACCTGTACCAAATGGTGCAAGATCAATATAGACCGATGACTTCGCGATGGATATAACAGGCCCTTCTACAAGCGCATCCACGACAGGGGGAAGCTCTGCTTTATCTAGCATTTTACCTACACTAGATAGCTCTATCTTGGCGTGTTCAGCAATACTATCTACAACTTCTTTATCTGTTTTTTTCATATCTTTATATTTTGTGTACTAAAAAAACCGCACTATTGCGGCACAGTCTGAGAGTCTCATTGAATTCTCGGCATTCCAAGAAGTCCTCTGGGGGTTAATCTCAATCTGGGCTTATAATTTTCTCACTATACTATACTCACGTATATTTTGCAAGCCATATTTACCCTTCCCTGCCTTTATTATTTTGATAAAATTTGTTATAATAGAGCTATGATTATCACATATCTCGGCAAGCAATTCTTCAAAATACAGCAAGGGGAGTTAGTTATAGCATTTAACCCTATCAGTAAAGATTCCAAGGCAAAAGAAGCAGGTTCACGCTTTGGTTCGGTTATAGCACTTTCCACCGTCAATCATCCAGACTACAATGGTTTTGATATGGTAAGCCACGGAGATACTGTACCATTTCAGATAAAGGGACCAGGCGACTACGAAGTCAAAGATATCTTTATAAAAGGCATACTCAATGAGACTACACTCGGTGGTAAAAAGTATATCAATACTATATACTCACTATCAATAGAGGGTATATCAATTTGTTTTCTCGGGGCGATATCTACCAACAAGCTGAACTCAGAAGTATATGAACAGATTGAATCACCAGATGTTTTATTTGTTCCAGTTGGTAACAATGATTTACTTGCTCCAGGAGATGCATATAAGATTGCCGTTTCTCTTGAACCGAAAATTATCATTCCCATGGAGTACGATGCATCCACTCTGAAAGCATTTCTAAAGGAAGGAGGTCAGGAGAAAGTCTTACCAATTGAGAAACTTACAATTAAAGCCAAAGAATTAATAGGTCGGCAAGGCGATATCATAGTCCTGTCGTCATAATGAATCATAATTAAAATTTTATGAACACATATATAAAAAAGTTACAATCAAAAGGAGTTGAATCTCGCAAGCAGATAGTAGCAGTAGCGCTACTCACTTCTATGTCTCTAGTTGTCCTAGTCTGGGTTGCTGATTTGAATGGTAGATTTACTAAAAAAGAAACTGCTGTACAAGCAAGTAATGATATTAAACCATTTAAACTTTTTGCAAACTCAATAGGAGATACATATAGAGATATTTCTGCCAGTGTTGGTAAAATTTCTACTCCAAAGGAGAATAAAGCAGTAGAACAGAAACAGATAGATCTTATCCCAGTAGAATATACGACGACTCAATAATAAATTATGGCAAAAGAAGAAATAAAAAAAGAGGAGCATGTAAATGTTGTTTCAGTAAATATTAGTTCTGAAATGAAAGAATCGTTCATCGATTACGCGATGAGCGTTATTACTGATCGCGCCCTTCCTGATGTTCGCGATGGACTCAAGCCTGTCCACCGACGCATTCTCTATGCCATGCACGAGATGGGTCTTACTTATACTAGTCGCTTCCGTAAGAGTGCAACAGTAGTCGGTGACGTGCTCGGTAAGTATCATCCTCATGGCGATGTCGCAGTATACGACTCTATGGTGAATATGGCTCAAGATTTCTCATACCGTTATCCACTCATATTTGGCCAAGGTAACTTTGGTTCTATAGACGGCGACAATCCAGCTGCTATGCGTTATACCGAAGCCAAAATGGCTCGCATTTCTTCGCAATTACTTCTTGACCTTGAGAAAGAAACAGTAGACTTTCGTCCGAACTACGATCAGACTCGCAAAGAGCCTATCGTTTTACCTACTGCAGTACCAAGCTTGCTACTCAATGGCACTCTCGGTATCGCCGTCGGTATGGCGACAAATATCCCTCCACACAATTTGAGTGAAGTAATAGATGCAACAATCCACCTCATAGACAACAAAGATGCAACTACCGAAGACCTGATGGAATTCATCAAAGGTCCTGACTTTCCAATTGGTGGGATTGTGTATGGCCAATCAGATTTAGTTCATGCATATTCTACTGGACGAGGGGGAGTAGTCACTCGCGGAGAAGCTGAAATTATAGAGCAGAAGACTGGTACATTCCAGATTATTATTACTTCTATTCCATACAGAGTGAATAAATCAGCACTCATAGAATCTATAGCAAGTCTAGTCCAAGAGAAGAAGCTTGAAGGTATAAAGGGTCTACGCGATGAATCAGCAAAAGATATCCGTATCGCTATCGATTTGAAGTCTGGAGTTTTCCCTCAAAAAGTTCTCAACTATATATACAAGCATACTCAGCTTGAACAATCTTTCAATTTTAATATTGTTGCTCTTGTGGATGGTGTCCCACAAACTCTTTCACTTAAAAGTTTACTTTCTGAATTCATAGGCCACCGTGTTATCATAGTTCGTCGTCGGACAGAGTATGATTTGAGGAAAGCAAAAGAGCGTGAGCATATCTTACTGGGACTCAAAAAAGCGCTGGACCACATAGACCGAGTCATATCTGTAATTCGCGCTTCTAAAGATACAGCGACTGCAAAATTAAACTTAATGAAAGAGTTTAAATTCTCAGACTTGCAAGCTACTGCAATACTTGAAATGAAGCTTCAGAAACTTGCTGGTCTTGAACGCAAGAATGTAGAACTTGAATTAAAAGAGAAGCAAGAACTTATAAAAGAGCTTGAAGCTCTACTTGCAAGCCCTGCGAAAATGCGCAAAGTTATATCCAAAGAACTAGAAGATATCAAAGAGAAACATGCCGATGAAAGACGTACTCGTATCATCAAGGGTGGAGTAAAAGCTATCAACGAAGAAGACCTTATTCCTGAAAAGGAATCAGTTCTAGTTTTCACCAAGGGTGGCTACGTCAAACGTACCGATCCAGGCGAGTATCGCGCCCAGAAGCGTGGAGGTGTCGGAGTAGTAGATATTGAAACTAAAGATGAAGATTTCGTTACAATCCTTACCCTTGCCAATACTCATAGCGACTTACTATTCTTTACAAACAGAGGCAAAGCCTACCAGATAAAGATGTACGATATTCCTGAAGGTAGACGTGCAACAAAAGGTAAATCCGTTATGAACTTCATATCTCTTGAAGCCGATGAGAAGGTTACTTCAATACTTCCGATAGGAAAAGAAGAAAAGAAGACAGTAGAAAGTCTTATGATGGTCACCATGCAAGGTGTAGTGAAGAAAGTATCTGCCGAGAGCTTCAAGGATGTTCGTCGCAGTGGCTTGATTGCTATAAAATTAGAGAAGAATGATGAACTCCAAGCTGTACTTCCAATATCGGGAGGCGATGATGTAATGCTCGCTACAACACTTGGCCAGTCTATCCGCTTCAAAGAGAGTGATGTCCGTGAAATGGGGCGCTCTGCAGGTGGAGTTCGTGCTATCAAGCTAGGGAAGGGGGATGTTGTCATCGGAGTAGATCGTATACCAAAAGGGGAGACAAGTCTGACATTCCTTTCACTTTCTTCCAATGGTCTTGGTAAAAAAACAAATATAAAAGAATACAAGACTCAGAAGCGAGGAGGTTCTGGTATCAAAACAGCGAAAGTGACTCCAAAGACTGGCAAACTTATCGTTGCGAAAATTGTCGGAGATGAAAATGAAATTATCGCAGTCTCACAAAAAGGCCAAGTCATACGTGTGGATCTGAAATCAATTCCTACTTCTGGTCGTCAGACCCAAGGAGTAACTATTATGAAGCTCCGAGCTGGCGATTCCATTGCTTCAATTACTTGTCTATAAAAAGAAAAACTTCATAAAAAATACCTTTAAAAAAGTCCTCGGATCTCCTCGCCAAATTCTTTTAGAAGCTCGGCCAGACATTTTTTAAAGGTATTTTTTATTTCGTTATGATATAATATAGAATATGTTTGCAAATCCTAAACTAAATGTCGCAAAGTTAGAGTTAAGAGAGGGTATGCGTGTAGCTGACTTCGGTGCCGGAACTGGAGCATATACAAAAGAAGCATCAGTAAAAGTTGGCTCTTCAGGGAAAGTATATGCAGTAGAAGTTCAGAAAAGCATGGTAAAATCGCTTGAAAGTGATTTAAAAAGATCTCGTGTTACAAATGTAGATTGTATCTGGGGTGATATAGAGACGGTCCATGGTACCAAGATTGCCGATGCCACTATGGATGCCGTAATAGTGTCCAATGTGCTATTCCAAGTCTCTGATAAATTGGGCCTTGTAGATGAAGCAAAAAGGATTCTCAAGAAAGGCGGCAAGGTTCTCCTGATAGATTGGTCAGAATCTTTTTCTGGTATGGGGCCTGCTCCTCTCCATGTAGTCAAAGAAGAGCAAGCAAAAGAGCTTTTTACTAGGCGTGGATTTAAAATACTTGAAAATATTTCAGCAGGAGAGCATCATTATGGTATAATTTTCATACATGAATAATTTCCAGACAATTTTGGTTGCAGTATTCTTGGCTTTTTTTGTCTTTGCTGTTTTAATTTTCTCTGGGCTTATAAAAATTGGCAGTAGTTCAAAAGATAATACTAAACCAGTAGGGAAAGTCGTTATCTGGGGGACATTTTCTAATACTCCCGAATTCTCAAAAGTTTTTGAAGATACAAATAGTGCCAATCTAGATCTCTCTATTAGCTATGTCAGGAAGCAAGAAAGCACTTATCAGCAAGCACTCATTGAAGCATTTGCATCTGGTACTGGGCCTGATTTGTTTTTCATTACGCCAGACATGGTTCAGAAGTTTTCAGATTTTACATATAAAGTTCCATTTACGAGCTACGCCGAGAAGACCTTCCGCGATGCATTTATAGATGGGGCAAGTGTATACTTAGCACCAGATGGAGTTATAGCTTTTCCAATAATTGTGGATCCTCTGGTTCTCTACTACAATAAAGATTTATTTTCCAATGAAGGTATAGTATCTCCACCGCAATATTGGGACGAACTTTTTGGTCTAAGTGGAAGATTAACCAAGAAAGAAGATGACGGTACTATAAACCAAAGCATGATAGGTCTAGGTAGGTACGACAATGTCAGCCACGCCAAAGATATCCTCGCGACCTTACTTCTACAGAGTAATAACCCCATTATTTCTCCTACTAGTGATGGCTATGCGCCAGTACTTGATCAGAATCCAAGTTCACTTCCTATATCACCTTTAGAGCAAATACTAAACTTCTTTATTGAATTTTCTAATCCATCTACTACTGCTTATTCATGGAATCGTTCGCTACCGAAATCCATAGATATGTTCACTGGAGGGAAGCTTGCGATGTATATAGGTTCTGCGCGGGAACTGTTTACTATAGAAGCTACAAATCCAAATCTAAGTTTTGATGTCGCAAGTATTCTACAAACACGAGGTACAAATACTAAACGTACATATGGTAATATATATGCATTGGCTGTAAACAAAAAGTCTACAAATATAACCACGGCTTTCAGTGTAGCTGGTATACTAAGCACAGGGGAACAAGCCAAGAATCTTGCCATCTCTGTATCTTTACCACCAGCATCACGCACATTACTTGCTACCAAGCCTGCTGATCCATATCTGTTCACATTCTTTAATTCAGCTATAGTTACTCGCACTTGGCTTGATCCAGACGCTGGGAAGAGCGATGCGATATTTGCCGAGCTAATCCAAAACGTCTTGTCCAACAAGTTATCAATAAGCGATGCTATAAGTAAAGCAAAAGGTCAGTTAGATTTTATCAGCAAGAAATAATATGAAAAACGTATCAATATTTATAGTAATGTGCGCCATGATACTAACTCCATTTGTAGGTAGTAAAGTAGCTTATGTATCTGGGGCAGGACTGGTGCCAGATTGTGGAATTATTACTAATGTAGACAAAGATGGTAAAGCTACAGAAGAGAAAGTTATCAGTAATCCATGTGATTTTGCCGACTTAATGGATCTTGTAAATAATGTTATAAACTTCTTGCTCTTTGTTATAGCTACACCACTCGTAGCCATAATCCTCTGCTATGCTGGGTTCCTACTCCTTACATCTGGGGGTAGCTCAGAGAAAATGACTAAAGTTAAAAGTATTTTCAAAAATGTTATCATCGGCTACGTCATAGCCCTATTAGCATGGCTCGTAATAAAGACCATACTTGTCACTGTTGGCTTTGAACCGAAAGATGCTTTCCTTATAGAATTTTAATTATTAATAATGTTATAATACTTTAGTATGAAATATATAAAAAAAGTAGTCTCCTCACTCTTTATCCTGACTTTACTACTAGCTCAGACGAACCTTTCTTTTGCTGACACAAGTGTCTTTACTATATCAAATACTCCCACTACAACCTCTGTTGCAGTTACTGTTGCTTATTCCGGTACAGCTTCAATACAAGCAACTCTTAAAGTTTCTGGGGGTAATTACTTTAAAGCTGAGAATTATACAACAACAGCAGGGAAATCAGTCCAAAGAACTTTTGCAGGGTTAACTGCTAATTCTCCATATACAATTGCCATATATACAACAGACCCAGCATTTTCAGAGAATCCTCTATATACAACTACCCAAGTATTTAATACTAAAACTACAACTACTACACCACCGGTAATACCTGGCACAGGTACAGGCAATCCAGGAACGGGAACAGGAACTCCTGGTACAGGTACAGGCAATCCAGGAACGGGAACAGGAACTCCTGGTACAGGGACAGGTATAAAAATAAATTCAGGTATTAAAAATCCTCTTAGTTCTAGCTTTGGTGATATACCTTCATTCATAAAAGGCGTCCTTAGATTTTTCTTACTTATAGGTATACCTATAGTTACACTTGCCATCATATACACTGGGTTCCTTTTTGTCACAGCGATGGGTAACTCCGAGAAGCTAAAAATTGCTAAAAAAGCCCTTCTGTATACCCTCATAGGTGCAGCTTTACTTCTAGGCTCGCTTGTTATCACAGATGCTATCCAAGGCAGTGTCGAACAAATTAAAAATAAAAATAAATAATATATGAAAAAAATCATTCCACTTGGTCTTGCACTCTCGTTTGCTCCATTCATAGCTTCCGCGGAAGAATTTTGTAAAAATTCCGATACAAATTTTAAAAGTATCGGTAATATATTTAACTGGGCAAGTTGCACACTCATAAAGTCTGTAGTGCCGTTACTTTTTACTTTAGCAACTGTTGGGTTCATTTGGGGTATTATTCAATACTTTATAAATCCAGATAATGAAGAGAAGCGCAAGAAAGGCAAGAGCTATATGGTTTGGGGCTTGATTGCTCTCTTTGTTATGATAAGTATGTGGGGCCTAGTTGGAGTACTAAATGAGACTTTTGGAATACAGACACTCATTCCCCAACTTTCACAGTAGGTATTGTAATTTATTTGTTCTTTTATGGTATAATAGTTAGGTAAAATCGTAGCAAGTTTCGCCTGCGGTCGCAGGGCGTAACAAATTATTATAAGAGTCGTTTAATATTTAATATTTAGTTAATATATGAAGAAAATAATTTCATTCGGTATTGGTCTTGGTGCTCTAGCTCCTTTTGTTGCTCTTGCAGCAGATGCAGCTAGTATTATCACAAGGGTAAATCAGATTTTAAATCTTATTATCCCAGTTCTTATTACTCTTGCCGTCGTTTACTTTATCTGGGGTGTCATACAGTACACTCTTTCTACAGATGAAGAGAAGAAGAAGAAAGCTCGCGGTATGATAATCCAAGGTCTTATCGGTCTATTCGTTATCATTGCATTCTGGGGTATTATCCGCCTTATTACGAACACTTTCGGTGTCGGACCTGAGCAGATAAACTCAAACGCTATACCTTGTATTCCTGGTCCTGGAGTCCCTTGTTAGTATTAAACTGATATGAGTTTCCATATTGTTCCAATCGCAGAGGCAGATGTTCTGACGCTCATTAAGAGTATTGATAAGGTTATTATTAACCCAATCATTATCTTTCTATTCGCTGTAGCGATAGTCTACTTCCTCTACGGTGTGGCACAATATTTACTTTCACCTGAAAACGAAGAAGTTCGCAAAAAAAGCAAATCCCATATGATTTGGGGTATTGTTGGTCTCTTTATAATGGTGGCCGTTTTCGGTATTATGAGACTTCTTCTAAATACTTTTGGTGAAACTAAAATCCAAGTCAATACCAGCGGCGAGTTTAATGTCTCAGATACTAAAATAGAAAACAAGCCATCAGTGGGTGGAGGTGAGAGTGGCGAAGGTTTATTTAATGGTAGTGTTGATGTGACTAACCCTACCTTAAAAGATTCTCCAGTTTTACCACCTGAAACATTTACTAGAAGTCCATTTGCAACCTATGAAGCCAAACCTACAGTCTGTTGGAATAATAACAACAAGCCATTCTACGGTAAGGCTAGCACTGAGTATAATGCTTTAAGCCAGATTAATTTTACTGCTCGGAGTAGCTATATTGCTTATCTAAAGCAAACCAACCCAAATGTTTCTGATAAAACTAATCCGAATTACCCTATAACGTTCGCATCGGAAGTATTATATGATAAGGACACAAAAACATACCATGCATGGCTAGACGCCAGAGCACCCCTGACTGTTGGAAAGACATCAGACTGTAACTTAAAAATCTTAAAAGAAGCCCCAATAATTCCAGAGTCTATAGTATTTTCTAAGTCAGATATTAGTAGTGATATAAACTCTCCAGAATTGTTAGCTGCCGTATATATAACTAATCCATTTCCAATCTATGAAGCCAAGCCTTTACTATGTTGGAATAATAACAACAAGCCATTTTATAGCAAAGCAAGTAATGAATATACTGCGCTAAATACAGTCAAAACCAATTCAAAAAGTCAGTATTTAAAGGATACAGGAGTGTTACTTGCTGATGCCAACAAGTCTGGCTACCCAGTAACTTTTGATTCAAAAGTACTCTATGACAAAAATGCAAAAATTTATCACGCTTGGTTAGATGCGAGAGCCCCAATCGGTAGTGGTAAAATGTCAGATTGTGCATCCTTAAAAATAATAACACCTGCCCCAATCATACCCAGCTCTATTGCAACAGGAGGTGAGCTCAATCTTAGTGAGACCGTTTTAAATAGTAATGTTGTAGATTTCAAAAAGAGCCCGTTTACTCAAAAATATGTGTTAAATCCTCTATGTTGGAGAAAAGAGTTATATGCAAATTCTGAAACTGAATTCAAAGCGACAAGCCTAGCCAAAGACAAGGCTCGGTCCATGTATCTAAGTGAGAATAATTTGTCGGCAACGAAAAATAATGCAACTCTGCCTGTTGTATACGGGTCTGTTACTTCCTATGACAAAATAACGAAGAATTACTATGTATGGCAAGATGTTAGAGCTCCTATACAAACTGGTAAAATGCAAGATTGTGATTTAGTTAGAATAGGTGAACCAGAGATGCTACCGACACCTATAGCTCAGAGTGGAAAACCAAACCCTCTAAGTAGGTATAACTCTGATGGCAATTTCTATCGTGTAGTGGATTCTGGCTCAGATTTTGATTACTTTACAGCAAGAAGTATCGCTATCAACAATGCTCTCATACAGATTGCTCATTTGAAAGGATTAACGAATGTATCAGGTATAACCTCAAAGAGAATTCTTGAAGAGAAATATTATCCTCAAGATCCGTTCACTCTTCTATATGATTATTGGGTTGCAATAGAATCTCCTATATAAAAAATTGAATATAAAAAAAGTACCTCCGATAAAATCGGGGGTACTTTACAGTGACCTTTGGTCACTAATTTTTTAAGCATCTGTGCGTACCAAAGCACCAGCACCACCTGAAATATCAATTTTTTTAGATATTCCAAGCTGTGCATCAACCATGATAGCAATTTCTGAATCTTTTAACTTTGGGTACCAAGTTTTAAAGTCTCTGGTCCACGCTTTTCTGAGAGCTTGCAGGTTGTCCTTGGTCAATTCACCGGATACAACTTTTACTGTCAACGTCTTAAAGTAAATTCCATATTTCCAACACTCTTTTTTGAATTTTGGATCTTCTAAAATAGCATTATGTAATTCTTTACCATGTATTTCACCCCAAAATTCTTTTGAAGCAAATACTCTGTTAAAGGTTTGGTCTAAAAGTTTAGCTAAGTTAGCTTCCATATTCTTGTCCTTCATGTTCTTATAGTTGTCACTTTGCTCAGTACTCTCACCAACAGCCCAGTTGCCATTTCCAGAAACAGACATTAACTTACCAATTTTATCTGCCATAAGAAATGCTGGGACCATAACTTCATCTTTTTCTGTTAAAATCATTTCTTCTAAAAATATACTCCATATTTTCAAAAGAATAATCCGATACAGGAAGTAATAACCTGGTTTAAGCCAGATATCTGTCTCTGTACCGAAGAACAATAACTTACCTCTATGCATTGGCGGTATGTTGTTTACTTCTTTGAATGTTATTATAGCAGCAATTATGAAGGCGATAATCCTTACCGCATTATTCACTAAAGTAACATTACATAGCCATCCTACTAAAAATAATAGCAAAAGTATTGTTAAATAGTTGATAACCCATACCAATGCTGACAGCGGCCAATTTACAATAGGATTTTCAATTACTTGCCTTTGTAGGTCAAAATTTTTATCCTTTTTTAAAAGATTTTTGATTAATTCTCTTAATTTTTTCATAAAGTAGTTTTAAATGTTTGTGATTTTTGATTCTGTTACTTCTTTAGAACCCGTCCCTTTTAGAACATAGCGGAAAATGTTTACTGTAATTTTACCCTTGTGACCTTTTTTCTGTGCCTTAAATCTCAACTCCATGTTTGCGTTTGTGTTTGGAAGTTGATTTGATACATCCTGCCCTTTTTTACCATGTGCAGTTTCTCCTTTTGAATTTAAGACATCATAATCTTCTGTAGCATTTGCGAATCCCATTGCCATGCCACTTTCTGAATATATAATATTTTTATACTCATCGTCGAAGCTAACTTCGACTCTGTGGTCTAAAACATACGTATATTCATTGGGTGTATTATTTTCAACTACCCATTTCTCATCCTTTACAGACGATTGTGGTTCATTTGATGCAGGAGCTACAGGAGTACTTGATGATCCTGGAAGTGTTAATTTAAATAATATTACTACTACTAAAATTAATCCCGCGGTTAAGATAATTGCTAAAATCTTTTTCATGTTTTTTATTTAAATGGTTTAAAATTTTGTTTATGTAATTCCAGAGAACGACTCCAACCTCAAGTATTGAGGCGGGGATTGCTCTCTGGATAATTTCAAACCAAATTTTGTCAAAGATCTAGCTACTCCTAGTATAATAGCATAAATAAGCACAAAAGTCAAGCTATGAAGCCAGATTATATACTTACAGTATAAGGCTAGAATTCTATATATAGTTGTATTTTTTGGTAAAAATGTTATACTCATCCTCGTTAGTTAGTTCGGGATTTATGGCCTTATCGTCTAACGGTTAGGACATCGGCTTTTCAAGCCGGTAATCCGGGTTCGATTCCCGGTAGGGTCACAATATAAAAAGCCACACCAGTGTGGCTTTTTATATGCTAAAATACTTCTATGACACAGCCAGAATTTCGCACAACGGAGAATCCCAAAGAGGAAGCCTCAGAATACA
Source organism: uncultured Candidatus Saccharibacteria bacterium (assembly GCA_964357795.1). GTDB lineage: Bacteria > Patescibacteriota > Minisyncoccia > Phycocordibacterales > UBA9973 > UBA8515. Next base: position 3,501 of record CAYHMN010000009.1, on the reverse strand, counting down.
TTGTAAGCGTTTTAAAAGAACATTTAAGTAATGGAGAAAAAGTACTATGGCTAGTTCCTGGAGGTTCGGCAATATCTGTAGCAGTATTAGTTGCAGAGAGTTTGAAAGATTTTGATTGCAGTAATCTTTCTATTTCTCTTACCGATGAGCGCTATGGAGAAGTCGGCCACTCTGATTCAAGTTTTCTCCAATTAAAAAAAGCAGGATTTAAAGTTGACGGAGCGCATTTATATCCTGCTCTTCTAGGCAAAGATAAATATGAAACTATAAAAGAATATAATGAAACCCTAAAGAATTTAATCACTGAAGCAGATTATTCTATAGGGTTATTCGGTATTGGTGCAGATGGGCATACGTCTGGCATACTACCTAGTAGCCTTGCTGTAGATTCCCAAGACTTTATTTTTGGATACCAAGGCGGGAATTATTATCGCATAACAACTACACCTAAATCTATTTCTTTAATAGATGAAGTAGTAGTGTATGCCGTTGGTTCTGAGAAAAAGGAAACCCTTGAGAAATTAAAAGGAGAATGTTCTTTTAGAGAACAACCAGCCCAAGCATTAAAGCAAGTAAGTAAATTTATTATTTTTTAACGATTAAAATCAATATGAAAAAAATCGCAATTTCGGGCTTGGGTAAAATGGGTATGCAGATTGTTCGCAAGCTAGTAGAAGATGGTTTTGAAGTTATCGCTCACGATATAAACAAGGGTACTGTGGAGGATGCAGTATCTTATGGTGCGAAATCTGCTTATACCAAGGAAGATGTTGTAGAAACATTTAAAGGTGACCAACTGATTCTCTGGATTATGGTTCCTTCAGAGGTAGTAGATGAGACCCTAGATTCATGGCTAGGTCTAATTCCTAAAGGAAGCATTATTATAGATGGTGGGAACTCTGATTTCAGACTAACTAAAGAAAGATCAAAGAAAGTTGCTGACGCAGGCTCATATATGTTTGATGTCGGTACTAGTGGCGGTATTTGGGGCTATAAAAATGGCTTTTCTATGATGGCAGGTGGTCCCAAGGAGCAATTTAAAGATATAGAAAGGATATTGCAAACACTTGCCAAGCCTACCGGGGCGTATCACTACTTTGGAGAAAGTGGCTCTGGGCACTTTGTGAAAATGACTCACAACGCTATTGAATATGGAATGATGGAAAGTCTAGCTGAAGGATACAATCTTCTCAAGAATGGTCCTTATAAAGATATTGACTTAGGTTCTGCAGGTGAGGTCTGGCAACATCGTAGTGTGGTTACATCATGGCTCAATGAACTATGTAGAGATATTTTAAAAGAAAATCCAGAGCTTGAAGGTATAGAAGGTAAGGTCGCAGAGTCAGGTGAGGCTCGGTGGATGCTAGAAGCATCTAAAGAGTTCAATATTCCTACTCCATCCATCCAAGCTTCTTTTGATGTACGACTCGATTCACAGAAAGGTAATATTAACTTTGCGACCAAGCTCCTTGCTGCTATGCGCAATGCATTTGGTGGCCACAAAATAAATATAGATAAATAATGGAAAAGAAAACACCAATAATTCTAATCATCGTAGGTATTACTGGTGACCTTGCATCACGTAAACTTTTACCTGCAATAAGTGAGATTCTCAAAGCTTCCGCACTACCTGAAGATTTTCAGATACTTGGTGTTACCCGACAAAGTAATGTTGATGTTGATAAATTACTTAAAAATATTGAAGATAAAGATTCTATTAAAAAATACCTCACTATTTTTCAAATGGATACAGATAAGGAGGATGAATACAGTCGCCTAGAAGAAAAGTTAAAAGAAATTGAAAATAAGTTTAAAAATAAAGCAGAATACCTATTTTATCTTTCTGTCCCACCCCAAGCATCAGAATCTATTATTCAATCACTTGGTGTATCAGGTCTATCCAAGAAAGAGCAAACGAAGCTTTTACTAGAAAAGCCGTTCGGTGTAGACCTTGCTTCTGCTACGACATTGATAAAAGAGATAGATAAATACTTTAACAAGGATCAAGTTTACCGTATTGATCACTACCTAGCAAAAGAAATGGCTCAGAACATAGTAGTATTTAGAGAAGGGAATTCGCTATTCAAACATACGTGGAATAAGGACTTTATTGAATGCATAGAGATTTTGGCAAGCGAAGATATAGGCATAGAAGGTCGCTCTTCTTTCTATGAGCAGACTGGTGCCCTGCGTGATGTACTCCAGAGTCACTTGCTACAGCTGACCGCTATAATACTTATGGATATAGGTAATCTAGAGAATACAAGAGATATACCTTCTAGAAGACTGAAAGCTCTAAAGAGTCTTAGTATTCCTTCTGATAAACCACTTAGAGATTATGTTTCCCGTGGGCAATATAGAAATTACAAAGAAGAAGTGGATAATCCTAAAAGCAATGTGGAGACTTATGTGTCTATAACCTTAGAATCAGATGACTCAAGATGGACCGGAGTCCCTATAACTTTGACAGCAGGGAAGATGCTAGATAAGAAGACGACTGAGATTCGTATTTTCTATAAAAAGGATAATAATAGAGATTCCAATGAGCTTATATTAAGACTTCAGCCTAATGAGGGTATTGCTCTTTACTTGTGGTCAAAGCGCCCTGGATATGAGAAGGAGTTTGAGAAGCATATGCTTCATTTTAACTATGGAGAATACTACAACAAACTTCCTGAAGCCTATGAACAAGTTTTGCTTGATGCTTCGCGCTCTGACCACAACCTCTTCACTTCAAGTGAAGAGGTCATAGAATCATGGCGAATAGTAGAGGGCGTACAAGAAGCATGGGAAAAAGGAAGTGATGATTTATTTATATATGAAGGAGGAGTTAGCCCAGCTGATATTGAAAAAGAGAAAAATAAATAAAAAACAGTCAGGATTTAATATCCTGACTGCGTTGTTGCCTAAAAGCAAAAATTTAACCATTAATAGCACGAACATTTTCTTGGCTACTTTCTTCGCTTGGTACATTCTCTTCATCCTTAACTGCATGTAGGGGATTAGTGGTCTCCATTTTTAATTTTTTTTCCAGTAACGCCCTGTTAGCCATATATTTTTCATGTCTATTGCCCAATACAATTACTGTAAAAGCAAATCCAATAAAAATAGTAGATTTCCAATAGAACTCATTAAACCCATATAGTTGCACAAAGATCAGTATCCCAAACAAAACTATCGCAAGTAATGATTTCCAGAAAGTATCGGTGTTTAAGTTTTCTTTAGATGAACCAAGGATTTCCTTATCTACTTTCTTGATTTCATCTTTAATTTTCTCAATTCTTGCTTCACGCTCGATTTTAATTTCCTTCATTTTTTCCATTTTTCTTAATTTTTATGGTTTAGTAGTTAATTTATTTTTATATTAAAGCATATTCAATTTTTTGTCAAATGTTCTATACATTTCCCTTTAAATGCATTATAATCTCCCTATCCTATAAGGAAATGCGCGGTTAGCTCAGTTGGTAGAGCGACCCCTTGACGTGGGGTAGGCCAGAGGTT
>CAYHMN010000008.1:21131-23742 GCA_964357795.1 uncultured Candidatus Saccharibacteria bacterium | reverse complement strand
TACAGATGCAGAATATTCTAACTTTATAGGTAATTTTACTGGACATAGTGCAACAGATGCATCATATTCAAATCTAATTGGATATCATGTTGGAAAAACATTTACCGGTAACAATCTTGGCTCAAATAATATAATAATTGGAACAAATATTTCACTTCCTAATGCAACCGCCAATTCAATAAATATAGGCGGGGTGCTTTTTGGAACTGGAACTTATAGTACAAATTCTGGTGATCCTTCAGTTGTTCCAACTTCTGCTGGAAAAATCGGTATTGGCGATGTTACTCCAGATTATCGTTTAGACGTAGCTGACACTGGAATTGATGGTAACATCTTCTCCCTTACAGATTCTGACGGTGAATGTCTTTATGATCCAGAAGCTGGATCTGTGACAGTATCATGCTCTTCTGACTCTCGTTTGAAAAGTAATATTACTAACACGCCATCTACCCTTTCTTATTTTTCTGGCTTTCAAATTAGAGATTATACTGTTATTGCTTCAGGAGATAAAATGACAGGTTTAATTGCACAAGAAGTAATAGCCACTTATCCAGAGTTAGTTACTGTAGGGAAAAATGGTATGTACTCAGTACAACTTCCAAATCAATGGAAAGTAATAAAAGCGATCCAAGAACTTGATCTAAAAGTTACAGGTATAGAGAATTTTGATCAAGAAAGTAATACATTTGGTGACAAACTAAGAACTTGGTTTGCAAATGCTGGAAATAAAATCACTCGTATATTTACTGGCGAAATATGCTTAGCGGACATAGATGGTACGTCAGAATGTATTAACAAAACTCAATTGGGACAATTAAAGCAATTGTTAAATACACAATCAGATAATGAAAGTGGAGGTGATACTCCACCATCACCTCCAGATCCAGTGGGTCCACCAGAAGAAGAACCTACTCCTGACACAGATTCTGCAATAGAACCTACTCTCGATGGAACTCAAACACCACAGGAAACTCCAGAACAAACACCACCTAGTGAAACTCCTGCTCCATAAATATGCGAAAAATAATATTTATATTTTTTATATCGTTTCTTTGGGTATCAAATACCGAAGCATTTACGGGTACTATTGATAGCGTCTCGCATACTGCAAAGGTTTGCCGAGATGTTACTTGTGCAAGCCCAACTCCTGGAAGTATAAATTTCGCTCCGACAAGTGGAACTGCTGTGGTTATTGACTCAGTTACTGGTTTGTCTGGGCAAATATGGGGCAATGAACTAGGCTGGATAGATTTAAATCCGACTGGTGAAGGTGTAACATTTGCAGATCCTATCCTAGGTGTTCTAACAGGTAAAGCTTGGAGTCAAGTTTCTGGTTGGATAAACTTCGCTCCTACAGGACAACAAGTAATTATAGATAGAGATAATGGTCAGTTCTCAGGCTGGGCATGGAGTGGAGGACCATATGGCGGATGGGTTAAATTTGATTGTGCATCTCCTTCCTCTTGTGTAAAAACTTCTTGGCGTGGAGGCTCTAGTGGAAATGGTGGAAGTGGAAGTAGTCCACGTGATGTATGTCCAAATATAGGAGGTGTGCAAGCTTCAATACCAAATGGCTATACTGTCAGCCTAGATGGTCTATGTATCCAAGTTATAGATGTGTGCCCAAATATTATCGGGGAGCAAAGTGCGATTCCGGCAGGATTTATTAAAAATAGCCTCGGTGCATGTATTCCAAATATTGACTATTGTCCTAATATAACTGGAGTTCAAGCAGTTGTTCCAACTTCTCATATTCTTACAACAAATGGCAACTGTATAATTCCTAAAAAAGATATGTGTAAAGATTTACCAGGGATACAAGAAAGTAAAGCGGAATGTACAGCAACAGATTTGTGTACAAATCTTCCTGGGATACAATATGTAACTCCGAAAGGTTACTCCACGGTAAACAATCATTGTTTTCTAGAAGTTCTTGATTTATGTAAAAATATTGAAGGTAATCAAAATACTATACCATCTGGTCAAACAATAAATGAGAAAGGGGAGTGTATAGCTTTACTCGTTGATATCTGCCCAAACCTTGGAGGGCAACAAAGTAACGTGCCTCTAGGATTTACACTACAGAAGGAACTATGCCTTTTCGACACATTATCAGAAGAGGAAGAAATATCACTCTCTGGAATACCTACTATAGGATTCTCTTTCGTGCCAGACCGATTTATGATTCCAAACGATAGTTCTTTTTTGAAAAATCTAGCTAGAAGCTTAACTCATACAGAAGGGGAATTTAAGGTTGACTTAGTTAGTGTTGCTATCAGCATTATAGAGCTAATTATACTCATAATGCTCTTTGCATGGATCGGAAAAAGACTGATGCGCTAAAAAATATCTTTATGATATAATCAGAGTATTAGAATTTATATTAATTGAAATATGGCACAAAAGAAAATACGAGTAGCGATAAATGGGTTTGGAAGAATTGGTAGAGCCTTTGTAAAGATTGCATGGGATAGATCTGAGATTGAGATAGTAGCAGTCAACGACCTAGGTTCTATAGATAACTTGGCATATCTACTTCGTTACGATACAGTTTACCGGACTTGGGGTCATGAAGTGAAAGTTGATGGCACAGATATAGTGGTAGATGGCA
>CAYHMN010000008.1:0-21121 GCA_964357795.1 uncultured Candidatus Saccharibacteria bacterium | reverse complement strand
CGTTTCAGAAAAAGATACCACCAAGCTCCCTTGGAAAGATTTAGACATTGATGTAGTAGTAGAATCTACTGGCCTATTCACTGCATATGATAAGGCGAAGTTCCACCTAGATTGTGGAGCCAAAAAAGTTGTAATATCTGCTCCATCAAAAGGTGGGGATGGCTCAGTTGCTGGAGAAACTATACTTCTCGGAGTAAATGAAGAAAAGTTTGGTACATGCGATATCACTTCCAATGCATCTTGTACTACCAACGCAGCCAGCCCACTTATTGCCATAATGCATGAGACTCTTGGTATTGAGAAAGCAATTCTCAATACTGTCCACGGATATACAGCTTCCCAATCACTCGTAGATGGCCCAAGCAAGAAAGACCCTCGTGAAGGTCGTGCAGCAGCTCAAAATATTGTCCCTAGCTCTACAGGTGCTGCTATAGCAGTAACTGAAGCCTTTCCAGACCTGACAGGACTATTTGATGGTATATCTATCCGTGTGCCAGTACCTGCTGGATCTATAGTAGATGTGACATTTATCTCAAAGAAAGATACTACAGTAGAAGAAGTAAATAGTATTCTTAAAAAAGCATCTGGTGATTCTCGCTGGGAGAAAATATTTGATGTCACCGATGAACCATTAGTATCTTCAGATATTCTTGGCAACTCTCATGGGTCTATAGCTGATCTATCTATGACTCGTGTCGTAGGAGGCAATCTCGTAAAAATTATGGGCTGGTATGATAACGAAATGGGGTATACATATACACTCGTAGACCACGTGATAAAGACAGGGAATACTATAAAATAGTTATTTCCATTCTCCTTTAAATACACATTTGGCTTCACCTACGAGCCAAATGTTTTGATACGTGCCATCAGGCATCTTTTTAAATAAAACAGTTAAGTTACCGCCTGGCATTTTAATATTGCAAATATTTGCTTTCAATTTCCTAAGAGAGTGGCATGCAATAGCAACCGAGACTGCTCCTGTACCGCAAGCCCACGTCTCATCCCACACACCACGTTCATAAGTACGGACGTAGTATACTCCATCAACTTCTTCTACGAAGTTTACATTTACCCCTTTAGAATCTTTTTCGATTCTCTGTAGATTCTTTCCTTCTTCTACTACAGGAAAGTTCGCAAGATTTTCAACAAAAACTACATTGTGAGCTGTGGTACCAGAGCACAGAAAAGCATATCCATTGCGTTCACTAATATTATCTACATCTTGCATTTTGAGCCTAACCTCATCACCTTTTATTTCTGCCTCATGTAAACCATCTACAGCTATAAATTTTATTTGTTTCGGATCTTTTATAATATTCAAAATATGGTGTGCAAAATGTACAATACAGCGTCCACCATTACCACACATAGAGCCTATACTCCCATCACTATTTATATAAACCATAGAAAAATCATAATCACTGGAGTCTTCTAGTAAGATTATTCCATCCGCGCCTACTCCAAACCTACGGTGGCAAAGTTCTTTTATAAACTCTTTATTCTCTGCATCAAAATGACCATTCCTATTATCTATAATAATAAAGTCATTCCCAGCTCCATGATATTTAAAAAAGTTAATCACATTGGTATTATATTATGTTTTAAATAAATGGTATAATCTTCATATGAAGATATACATAGGCTCTGACCACGCCGGATATGAATTAAAAGAAAAACTCAAAATCTATTTGGGTTACCTCCAGTATGAAGTGGAAGACATGGGAGCCTTTGAACTTGAAAATGATGATGACTATCCAGATTTTATTACTCCTGTTGCTCAAGCAGTGGCAAATGATGAAAGTAGTATGGGCATAGTTATCGGTGGAAGTGGGCAAGGCGAGGCTATGTGTGCCAATAGAATCTTGGGTGCACGAGCGACACTTTACTATGGAGGTAATCTAGATATCATAAAAACTTCAAGAATGCACAATAATGCAAATATTATATCTCTAGGAGCAAGATTCGTACACGAAGCTGAAGCGAAAACTGCAGTCAAAGAATTCCTAGAAACTCCATTCGGAGGCGAAGAGCGCCATGTCCGTAGAATTAGTAAATTTTAATATGACTCAAGTTATACCAGCTGTATTAGTAGGAAGCTATGAAGAACTACGTGAGCATGTATCTCGAGTTGCAAACTTGGTGTCTATGATTCAGATAGACGTCTGTGATGGTAAATTTACACCCATACCTTCATGGCCTATGCAAGCAAGCGACCAAGCAAGTGTGGAGGGGATACTGAACGAAGAAGAAGGATTGCCTTTTTGGGATTCTGTTGATTTTGAATTTGATTTGATGATAGAAAATGCAGAGGAGCAGTTTGAATTCTTTACTCGCCTTGGTGCGAAAAGAATTATTTTTCATATCGAAGCACAGAATGATAAAGAAAAATTCAAAGAGTTCCTTGAAGGGTTAGATATGTATACAAGAGAAAATATTGATATCGGTATTGCTATAAATACTACAACTCCAATCCTAGAACTTGCGCCTATCCTGTCTTATGTTGATTTCGTACAATGTATGGGAATAGAAGAAATAGGACACCAAGGGCAACCTTTTGATGAGCGCGTACTTACACAAATATCTGCGTTGCGCAGTAACTACCCAGAGCTTATAATCAGTGTAGATGGGAGTGTGAATGAGAAAACGGCGCCACTACTCGTGCAAGCAGGTGCAAATAGGCTCGTAGTCGGCTCAGCACTTATGGCAAGCTTGGATGTACGCGCCACAATAAAGCAACTAGAAAATTTATAACATGGAAAATCTTACTGATGCAAAAATTAAAGAACTAGAAATCAAAGCAAATGACATCCGTCAGAGTATTATAGAAATGTTACTTGAAGCAAAGTCTGGACATACTGCAGGTCCGCTTGGCATGGCAGATATATTTACTTTGCTTTATTTCCATGCACTTAAACACGATGCAAATCGCCCTGACTGGAAAGATCGTGATCGCTTAGTACTTTCCAATGGTCATATTTGTCCAGTACTTTATGCAACTATGGCACATAGCGGGTATATGCCGATAAAGGAGCTTCAGACACTGCGTAAATTTGGCTCAAGACTCCAAGGACACCCACACCGTGAATACATGCCTTGGCTTGAAAACTCATCGGGTCCACTTGGCTCAGGACTTTCACAAGCTGTAGGTATGGCTCTAGCTGACCGGATAGACCATGGTGTAGGAACTGACAAAACAATTTATTCTTTGCTTTCAGATGGTGAACATGATGAAGGTAATACCTGGGAGGCAGTCCTACTTGCAGGTAAAGAAAAATTAAGAAACTTGATAGTAATAGTAGATAGAAACAATATCCAGATAGATGGATATACTGAGAACATAATGCCACTTGGTGACTTGGGTAAAAAATATGAAGAATTTGGATGGCATGTCCAAGATATAGATGGCCATAATATGCGAGATATAAATGATGCCATACAGAAAGCAAAAGCTGTGTATGAAAAGCCATCAGTAATAATCGCTCGCACTATCCCTGGTAAAGGAGTGAAAGAATTTGAGCGCGACTATCACTGGCATGGAGTCACTCCAAACAAAGAGCAGGCGGATATGGCTCTAAAAGAACTGAGAACACTTGGTGGAAAAATAAAAAGCGAACACGAATAGTAATACGTAATGACATCTATACCTGTACAACTTATGACTCTATGCATTCTAAGAGATGGGAATAGAATATTACTCGCAATGAAGAAGCGAGATTTTGGGAAAGGTAATTGGAATGGATATGGAGGCAAACTTGAAAAAGAAGAAAGTATAGAAGAAGCATTAGTTCGAGAAGTCAAAGAAGAAAGTACAGTTGATATAACTAAATTTGCAAAACGAGGTGATATTTTCTTTCATTTTGCAGATATTACTCGGCATGTACATATCTATGAAGGTATGAAGTGGCAAGGTGAACCAAAAGAAACAGAAGAAATGGACCCTAAGTGGTTTAGTATCAATGATTTACCATATGATAAAATGTGGACTTCAGATAAAGAGTGGTATAGATATTTCTTAAAAAGAATTCCATTTAAGGGTGATGTGGAGTTTGATGAGAACTATAAAATTATCTCTATGGATATAAAAGAGGTATAATATAATTGTATATGTTAAATGATAAATTAAAATTAAATGCGAAACTTTTCAATGACGATGTAGAGCAAATACCTATTCGCCAAGGATTTGGTGAAGGATTACTTGCGGCTGGAATTGAAAATGATAACGTAGTTGCTCTATGCGCTGACTTGGTTGAATCCACAAAGATGAATATGTTCGCTGATAAATTTCCAACTCGATTCATAGAAATAGGAGTCGCAGAGCAAAACTTAGCAACTGTAGCATCCGGTATGGCAGCGATGGGTAAAATTCCGTTTATATCTTCATACGCAATGTTTAGCCCTGGGCGCAATTGGGAGCAGATTCGTACTACAATTGCTTATAATGACCGTCCTGTGAAGATTGCAGGCTCTCATGCAGGTATTTCTGTCGGCCCTGATGGTGGAACCCATCAAGCTGTAGAAGACCTAGCTATTACTCGCGTAATCCCCAATATGGTAGTTATATCTCCATGTGATGCGATTGAAGCAAAGAAGGCGACTATTGCCTGTGCCAAGACTAAAGAACCGACTTATATTCGCCTTGCTCGTGAAAAAACTCCGATAATAACCACAGAAGAAACTCCATTTGAGATAGGAAAAGCACAGTTAGTATTTGTCCCAGAATCTGGACTTGCACAAGTAGGCATCATAGCAACTGGCGCTTTGGTTCATAAGGCAATAATAGCAGCAAAAGATTTAGAGAAGCAGGGGATTAAAGTTAAAGTTATAAACCTAGCTACTATAAAACCTCTTGATAGCGAGGCAACAGTTTCACTTGCAAAAGAAGCAAGATGCATAGTGACAGTAGAAGAGCATCAGATAGCAGGTGGCATGGGCAGTGCGATAGCTGAATGCCTAAGTGCATACTACCCAACACCTATAGAATTCGTAGGAGTACAAGATAAATTTGGTCAATCTGGCACCCCAGCTGAGCTAATAGAGCACTATGAGATGGGGGTATCTCATATAATAAAAGCAGTGGAAAAAGTATTGAAAAGAAAGCAATAACAAGATACTATTATGAATAGTTATAAATTAATTTAATCAACATGAATACACCAAACAAAGTTCTGATGAGTCAAGCAAGAGAAGCGCTAAAAGGTAAGTGGTTACTAGGAATAAAAGTTACAATTATTTACTTTTTAATTAGCATGTTAATACAGTCTATTCCTACTTTTGGACCGTTAGCATCACTTATTGTATCTGGCCCACTTACATATGGACTTGCGATTTTCTACTTAGCATTTTCAAGAAATCAAAATCCTGAACGTTGGTAAGATGTTTGAAGGCTTCAATACTTGGCTACGATCTTTTAAAGCGTACTTTTTAATGATTCTCTATATATTTTTGAGACTTCTACTTTTGATTGTTCCGGGTATTATAGCTATATATGCATATTCACAAACATATTATATTCTTGCCGATGATAAAAATATTGGGATAAACGATGCAATAAAGAAGAGCAAAGAGATGATGATGGGTAACAAATGGAAACTTTTTTGTCTTGGTTGTAGATTTATAGGGTGGGGACTACTTTGTATGCTTACTTTTGGAATTGGATTCCTATGGCTCGTACCTTATGCTCAAGTATCTATAGCAAAATTCTATGATGACGTGAAGGGAAGTCAACCACCCCAACCAGCTCCTATTCCTACGCCGATACCAGTTCCTACGGCTTAGCTACAAATATAAAAATGCCATTGTATAAATACAATGGCATTTTTAATTTTTTAAAAGTTTAAGCAGGAAAGGTTGGAGCTAATAATGCTAATTTACCTTGGTAGGCAATTAATTCCATGTTGATTAGGGTTTTTATCTCTTCAGTTTGTTTTTGAGCGTGAAGGTCTGTAACCTTTTTCCCAATCCTTTTTAATTCTGAATTGCTTAAATAACTTTTCCCACTGTGAAAATCATCAATTTCCTTATTGTATTTTTTAATACTTTCATCAATAAGGTAAAGTGGTGACCCCACTTGAGGTTGATTATTTTGGTTTGGCCATAAAGAAGAAAATTCATACTGCATAAAAGTGGATTTAACGGTTAGTAAATTATGATTGAATTTTGTTTAAAGCATTATAGCAAATTAAAGTGTAAAAGTCAAGTAAAATACCCTATATTATATAGGGTATTTTACTTATAGTTATATTTTCTTTGGCTTATAGTCTGCGGGAGCACTCTTTAAATATTCTTGTATTTTTTCTTGTGATAGTAAGCCTTTTTGTGCGCCAATTTCTTGAGTTACTGCCATTGCATTTATCGGAGCCCAGAGTAATGCTTCTTCTAGAGTTTTACCCATAAGAAGTGCGGATGTAATAGTAGAAGCAAAAGCATCTCCAGCTCCTGTACGCTCCACAGGCTCATGAGGATATATAGGCATAAACCACATATCACCATTTTCTTCTCTTGCATAAGCACCCTTGATGCCATCAGTCATTACAACTATTTTAGGTCCTAGCACATGGAGTGCGTTCATTAGAACTTTCGGGTCCAATTCTTTTATCTTGAGTATTCTTTGTGCCTCATCAACATTACAGAAAAATATTTCAGACATATTGTAAATATCTTTTAACTTATCTATACCTAGCTTCATCTGGAATGTACCTGGTTGAAGGGCAAGTTTTGTCTCAGGGTGTTCTTTGAGCCACTCTGCTATCTCGTGATGAAATTCTTCTGTATTCTCTCCGAGAGATGAAAGATAAATCCATTTAGGAGCCTTCATATCTTTTGAAAGATGGCGTATAAATGGGGCGTGGTTTACAAGAATAGTGCGCTCAGGTCCATACCAGAGGACATAGTGGTAGTTTGTAGGCAACTTTGGGTCAGTTTCAATATAATCAAGACTAACCCCATTCTCTGTTAGAGATTTCATGCACTCTTTTCCGTAATCGTCATTCCCAACTACACCAGAGAGAGCAGAAGAAAGCCCGAGTCTACTTGCAGACACTGCGGCATTGGCACTATTGCCAACTGCATATAGAATTTCATGGAATTCATAAGGAACTTTATCTCCAAAACGAACACAAAGCCTACAATTCTCTTGGTCAAGATCACAAGTGGCTTCTGCATCTTTTAATCTTATAAAATCATCTACAACAAGGTCGCCGATAGCTAAGAGGTCAATTTGTTTATCCATATAGGTCCATTATAACATAGTGTGATATAATTTTGCATATGAAGACATTACGGGAATGGATAAAAGACGCAGAAGAGAAGAAAGTTGCCATTGGGCATTTTAATATATCTAATTTAGAAGGGTTACATGGTATATATCAAGCTGCAAAAAAGTTAGCACTGCCAGTTATTATTGGTGTATCCGAAGGTGAAGAGAAATTTGTTGGTCGAGAAGAAGCTGTAGCACTAATTAAAACACTGCGGGAACGAGATAACTATCCAATATACTTGAATGCAGATCATCATTCATCATTTGAATCCGTAAAAGCTTGTATTGATGCTGGTTTTGACATGGCAATTATTGATTGTGCAAAATTAAGCTTTGAGGATAATGTCGAAGTTACAAAGCAATGTGTAGAATACGCTCGAAGTGTCACTAAGAGCACAGGAAGAGATATTCTTATCGAGGCAGAGCTTGGATTTATTGGTTCAGGATCTGATATTAAAGACAAGATTCCAGAAGGTGCAGGTATTCTAACGAAACCAGAAGATGCAGAAAAATATGTAAAAGAAACCGGTATAGATATGTTTGCCCCATCTGTGGGTTCAATCCATGGACTTATCAAAAGTGGCAAACCTCACATTGATGCAAAACTTGTTGCGCAAATAAAAGAAGTTACGGGTATACCACTCGTACTTCATGGAGGCTCAGGGCTTGCCGATGAAGATTTCACAAGCGCAATCGCTTCTGGAATATCTGTAGTACATATTAATTCAGAACTCCGACTTGCTTACGAACAAGCTGTTGGAAAATTTATTAATGAAAATCCTGAAGAAATTACACCTGCAAAAATTTTAGCAGGTGCAGTAACTGCAATTGAGCAAATAGTAGAAAATAGACTGAAACTTTTTAATAATATCACATAATGAAAGACGAAATTAAAAAATTCTGGAAAGGTGATATTGAAGATAGCGATGAAGTGCTTACAAAGTACTCGCGTGATGCTTCGCTACTTGAAGTACGACCAGAGCTCGTAGTTTTTCCTAAAAATAGCGAAGATATTAAAAATCTTGTTAAGTGGGTAAATGAAAATAAAAGTAAATACCCAAATTTGGCACTGACTCCTAGGTCTGCTGGTACTTGTATGGCAGGTGGAGCTATCGGTGAATCTATAATTATGGATTTTACTAGATACATGAATAAGATTGAAAAAGTAGAAAGAGTTTCTCCTTTTCAAATCACTCCTAAATATCCTAATGCACACCCGGTTTCAATAACTGGAAAAGCAATAGTAGCCCCTGGTGTCTACTATAGAGATTTTGAACCTCAGACACTTGCACAAGGTTTACTTCTACCATGCTACACCGCATCAAAAAGTTTAAACGCTCTTGGTGGAATGGTAGGGAATAACTCTGCAGGAGAAAAAACATTAAACTATGGTAAAACTGAAGATTACATATCTTCACTCAAAGTAGTTTTTGCTGACGCTAGAGAATATATTGTAAAACCTCTAAATAAAAAAGAACTCTATGCCAAAATTGCACAGAATGATTTTGAAGGTGATATTTATAAAAAAATATATCAACTTATAAATGACAATAAAGAGGATGTAAGGAAGGCAAAACCAAATGTTTCCAAGAATTCTGCTGGATACTACCTTTGGAATGTATGGGATGAAGAAAAAGAAATTTTTGACCTTTGTAAGCTTATTGTAGGTTCCCAAGGAACTCTAGGGATAGTGACTGAAATTACATTTCATCTAGTAGATGTAAAAGCATCATCTAAACTTGTAGTTATTTTCATGAAAGATATTGAACGCTTGGGTGAGATAGTAGATGTGATACTTCCGCACCATCCAGAGAGTTTAGAGTCATACGATGATGCCACCATGAAGCTTGCGATTAAATTCTTCCCAGACTTTTTAAAGAAGAAAGGATTGTGGGGAATGATTAAATTTATGTGGAGTTTCTGGCCAGAAGTATTTATGATGAGTACTTTTGGTATGCCTAAGCTTATACTACTTGTAGAATTTGCAGGAGAATCTGAGAAGGAGATAGATAAGATGGCACGTAGTTTAATACCTGATTTGAAAAAGTTTCCTTTTAAAACTCGTATTACGACATCCGCATCAGAATCAGAAAAGTATTGGGACATCCGCCGAGAGAGCTTTGCCTTACTTCGTAAGCATGTGAAGGATAAGCATACAGCACCATTCATAGACGATATCATTGTTAGACCTGAAGTTTTGCCAGAATTTCTGCCAAAATTAAATAAAATATTAGAAAAATACCCTATAACTTATACTATTGCAGGACATGCTGGTAATGGGAACTTTCATATTATCCCTCTAATGGATTTTAAAGACCCTGATACATCTCGTATTATTCTAGATTTGTCTCGTGAAGTTTACGACTTGGTTACCCAATTTAAAGGTTCAACAACTGCCGAACACAACGATGGTATTATCCGCTCTCCATTTCTAGCACAAATGTTTGGAGAGAAAATCTATAAACTCTTTGAAGATACGAAAAATATATTTGATACACAAAATATCTTCAACCCTGGTAAAAAAGTCGGTGGAACTATAGACTATATTAAAACTCACATTATTCAAGAAGGCCATGAGCACTCCCATAAGATATAGTTTTGATATGACAAAGAAGGAAAGCAAACTATTATCTATAAGAAAATCTAAGAATGGTAAGGGTTTGTTTGCTGAGAAAAATATAAAGTTAGGTGAAGTGGTAATTGAATTAAAAGGTAAATTAATTACTTGCTATGAAGATGAGAATGTTGATGAAAAAACAAGGTCAAATACAATACGATTTGATAGTGAAATGTTTCTAAGTCCGAAAGGTGAAGTTGGTGAACTAATAAATCATTCCTGTACTCCAAATAGTAGGATAGTGAAAAAAAATAACAAGCTATATACCATAGCAATTACTTCCATATCTAAAAATACTGAAATCGTATTTGACTATTCTACCGTGCTAGCTAGTGATGACATTTGGCAAATGAAGTGTAACTGTAAAAGTATTAATTGCAGAAAAGTTATCAAAAAATTTAATTCTCTACCTAAAAAAGTAAAAGAAGACTACGTAAAGCTTGGTATAGTACCAAAGTATATTCTCTCTATAAAGTGAAGTTTTTCTTTAAAATGCAATTATGATATACTTTTTTTATGGTAAAAAAGCTACTAAAGCGTGCTCCCATAGAAGAATCTCTAACATTTGATGATGTTTTGATTGTACCGCGCTATTCAGAGATTCATCCTCGTAGTGTAAAAACTACAACTAAGTTAACAAAGAAAATAACCTTAAATATTCCTATAATATCAGCTGCTATGGATACTGTGACAGAAGCTCGCCTTGCGGTAGCTATAGCTCAGTGTGGTGGTATCGGCATTATTCATAAGAATATGCCACTCGCCCTACAAGTGGAGCAAGTACGACAAGTAAAACGCTCAGAGAATAGTATTATCCACGACCCATATACTCTAGAACCAACTGCAACACTAAAAGATGCAACAGACTTAATGAAAGAGAAAGGTATTAGTGGTATGCCAATTGTTGAGAAAAATGGAAAATTAGTTGGTATCTTAACCAGCCGAGACATGCGGTCAGTTACAGATTTATCTAAAAAGATAAGCGAAGTAATGACTCGCAATCTCGTCGTAGTAAATGAAAAGTGTACACTTGTACAAGCCAAGAATACTCTACTGAAGAATAAGATTAAAAAACTACCAATTGTAAATAAAAAAGGTATCTTAATTGGATTGATTACTTATAAAGATATCCAAAAAGAAGAAGCAAACCCAAATGCATGTAAAGATGAGCGTGGAAGACTTCGAGTAGGTGCAGCTATTAGTGTAAATAAAGATGCTCTTTTGCATGCAAAAGCCCTTGTGGGTGCTGGTGTAGATGTTATCGTCCTAGATAGTGCTCACGGACACTCAAAAAATATTATAGATACAACTCACAGTATAAAAAAATTATACCCTAAAATTCAAATCATAGTTGGTAACATAGCTACAGGCGAAGGAGCAGTAGCTCTGGCACGTGCAGGAGCAGATGCTATTAAAGTAGGAGTAGGACCAGGTTCTATATGCACTACTCGTATTATCGCAGGTATTGGAGTCCCTCAATTATCTGCAATTATGAATGTAAAAGATGCTTTGATTAGAGCAAAGTATGATATACCAGTTATTGCCGACGGCGGAATACGCTATAGTGGTGACATGGTAAAGGCACTTGTTGCCGGTGCGTCAAGCGTAATGATGGGTTCACTTTTTGCAGGAACAGAAGAGTCTCCAGGAGAAATTGTTCTACTTGAAGGACGTAAGTTTAAAAGCTACAGAGGTATGGGTTCTGTAGAAGCGATGAAAGAAGGTTCTTCTGATCGCTATTTTCAAGAAGGCGAATTTGAAACTTCAAAGCTTGTACCTGAAGGTATTGTAGGAATTGTACCTTTCAAAGGCACTGTAGCTGAAATTGTGTATCAATATGTTGGGGGTTTGCGTTCAGGTATGGGATATATTGGGGCATCAGATATAGAAGACATGTGGAGTGCAACATTTACAAAAATTACATCTAGTGGCATGACTGAGAGTCACCCTCATGATGTGACTATTACTAAAGAAGCGCCTAACTACACAAAATAAAATATGAATAACCAGAATGATTCAAAAAAGCGCGTCATGGTGATACTAGGTTTACAGTGGGGCGACGAAGGCAAAGGAAAGTTTATAGACTTTCTTGTTTTGTTTCTAAGTAGTTTACACAAGCTCGTCGTTGCTCGCTTTCAAGGTGGATCAAATGCTGGTCACTCTATAGAATTTGGCCAAAGACAAGTAGTATTCCATGCTCTACCTTCTGGAATGTTACAAAAGGATACATATAACTTGGTAGGTGCAGGAGTCAATGTAGATGTAATTTCTATGCAGAAAGAAATTATGGAAATACAAGATATAGCCCCATGGTGGAAAGAAAATTTATTTATTGCCAAGGAAGCGACTGTGGTAGTTCCCACTGCAAAACTTATAGATAATGCTCAAGAGGCATCTCGAGGAAAAGGTAAGATAGGAACAACTGGTAAAGCTATTGGTCCAACTTATGCTGACTTTTACGGACGTACAGACGACTTGTCAGTATATGAAGCAATAGATGAAGAAATATTTAAAAAAAGATATAAAGAGATAAAAGATTCACATTTAAATACACTTAGTAAGAAATATAATTTTGCTGTTGATGAAAAAGAATTTACATTGGAAGAAGACAAATTCTTTGAATCTATAAAATTCTTGAGAACTCTAAATATTGTCTCTTCTCATAACTTCATGCAAATATCTATGAAAGATGGCAAACAGGTTATCGCTGAAGGAGCACAAGGAACACTTCTTGATGTTCGGTTTGGCTCTAGGCGTGATGTGACTTCATCGCATACAACCTCAGCTGGTGCTTGTGTCGGTTTGGGAATATCACCACAATCTATAGGTGAGGTAATAGGAGTTTGTAAGGCATACAGTACACGGGTTGGAAGTGGTCCATTTCCGACCGAAATAGGTGGAAAAGAAGCATATGCATGGTCAGGGTCACATAAACGCTCTGATGAAGAGAATTTCAATTATGATGTAAACGACTCTGATCCTACCCACCAAGAAATAGCTCTGCGAACTCTAGGTAAGGAATATGGAGCAACTACAGGTCGCCTACGTCGCTGTGGATGGCTTGATTTGCCACTTGTAAAGTATGCTATCGCTCTAAACGGTGTGACTATGCTTGGTATTACGAAGCTTGATATTCTAGATACTTTAGAAGAAATACCAGTATGTGTAGCTTATGAGAACTTTGAAAATGTAGATATGGATAAATTAGCTGAAGTCAAAGGAATTTACAAAAATCTTCCAGGTTGGAAAGCAAGCACCAGAGGATGTACTTCTTATAATGAACTACCAGAGGGAGCGAAAGATTATCTTGAATTTATTGAAGCTGAACTAGGAGTACCTATTGCATTTATATCTACTGGACCAAAAAGGCTGGAGATGATAGAGAAAATAAAATTATCTTAACAACTTATGAACTTAAAAACTGCGCAAATAATTATCGTTGATTTGGGTTCGCAATATACGAGCGTTATCGCACGAGAATTATTGAAGCTTGGTTTCAAATCGTTAATTTTAAAACCAAGTGCAGTTGTAGAATATTTATTACAATCCAAACCCAAAGGAATTATTCTTTCCGGTGGTGCATCTAGTGTTTATGATACTGATGCCCCAGTAATACCAGAAGAAATCTTTAAAATAGGTTGTCCTATACTTGGAATTTGCTTCGGAATGCAGTATCTTGCTTACCACTCTGATAAATCTTTAGTAGCAGGAGTAGAAAATAGTAGAAAAGAATATGGACCTATAGAAGTTACACTCTCTCCTAGTATTTTATTTGCGGGGCTTAAGGATAAGCTTAGAGTTTGGGCAAGTCATGGAGATATAGTAAACTCTGCTCCAAATGGATTTACAGTCATAGCCCAATCAGAAAATGTAATTGAGGCTATAGAAGATAAAGAACACAAATTATATGGTGTGCAATTTCACCCTGAAGTTACAGATACAGAGGATGATAATTTAATCCTAAAAAACTTTGTTACAGATATATGTGGGTGCGAGATGGATTGGGAAGCAAGTGATGTAATCAAAAATATACAGAGCGAAGTACTTGAAATTGTAGGTAGTGGCAAGGCTGCGATAGGAGTTTCGGGTGGAGTAGATTCTACAACACTTGCAGGATTGCTTGCACCAAGTATGAAAGAACATTTATTTCCATTCTTTATAGATACTGGGGCTATGCGATGTGGTGAAGTGGAAGATGTAAATTCTATGTGTAAAAATGCTGGTATAGATTTACATATTGTAGACGCGAAAGAAGAATTTTTTAATAATATTAATGGTGAGATTGATGCTGAAGAAAAGAGAAGGTTGTTCAAAGATACGTATCAGAAGATTTTTAGGAAAATTATAGAAGAAAATAATATTACACACATACTCCAAGGAACACTCGCTACTGACCTTATAGAGTCAGGACACCTAGGTGGAGCGTCAAAAATAAAATCACACCATAATGTAGGTTTAGACTTTGGAGTTATGGAACTGACTCCATTTGCTCATCTATTTAAACATGAAGTAAGGGAGGTTGCCCGCAATATTGGCCTTGAAAGTGCTATTAGTGAGCGTAAACCATTCCCAGGCCCTGGTTTGTTCGTACGTGTTGTTGGAACTCCAGCTACAAAAGAATTGATAGAAAAAGTGCGACTTGCAGACTATGTTGTGACAGAAATTTTAAAGAAAAGTCATTTTTATAAAGAGATATCTCAAATAGTTGTAGCCCTATTGGGAGCAAAGACTGTCGGCGTGCAAGGGGACAGTAGGTCATATAATTATCCAATAGTAGTACGAACAGTTTCATCTACTGACTTTATGACAGTGAAAGGTTTGGAAATTCCATCAGAGTTAAGGAAGTCTATCATCACTGAAGTTACTAAACACGGTTTCAACCGCGTATTCTTTGATGAGACTCCAAAGCCTCCAGCTACTACAGAATTAGAGTAAACGAGGCTTTGACATATAAAAAATATATAGTATAGTACAAATAAATACATTTCCAAACCGGCGAAAGCCACAAACTTTAACAAAATGAAAAATAATCGCACTTTATTTACATTCTTATTTGTAATGGCAATTTTTTTATCCTTTATTTTCATCTACAAACCGGTGGAAAATTCAATTAAACCACAAACAGATAAATTTGTACTGAGGATGTTCAATTCTCAAACAGCTTCAGTTAGTGAGTTGCCTCTGAACGATAGCCTAGCAAAGCTGTTTCCACAAACATTTATTTTCTTAGCTTCAACAGAAAATAAGAGGTTGAGCGCTCTCATGCTCTATACACTACCAAGAGTTGTAAGCGGGTTTGATTCAATGCTGGCAATCGTACCACATGGCAATGTTACAAATTTGAAAATAAATGAGAAAACTTACGGGTTAACATCAAAGCACATATTTGGCGAAGATATAGAATTACTGGATTTAATGAAAGAAGCAGGGTTTAATGCAAACGAAACAAAAGATTTGATTGTAACTTCATTGAAAAATGCCGGCCAAACTACAATTAATGCAGAACTTTTTGATTATTTAGAACCTAATGAATTAGAAGGTTCAAAATGTATTATAAAAGCTGTAAATTGTTATGGGGGGAATAATTTGCCTTACCAGTATGAAATAAAAGGTACTCTACATTATTTATCACCAAGTGAGAAGCTTTATCTTGAACAAACAGCAACAACATCCACTGGTGAAAAACTAATACCCGTAGCGAGTGAAGAACTTTACTATGTAAGAGTTCCTAACAATTTATCAGGTAAAGTTTTTGGTATGTCGGGAGCTTCTGTAATCGTTACAGTAAAGGGCAAAGATTATTTTTTAGGAATGAATACTCAAAGGTTAAGTTTGGCAATAAAAAATGCGACAGATACACTATGGGGTACATTCATGGCGATACAGCCAATAGTAAAATCGGATATTATAAAATAAGTTTTTAATATTTTTTAAACAAGTTCATGTAAGGCATGAACTTGTTTTTATTTGCCCTTATATAGTTTTTATGCTATTATCATTCCCATGCAAACATTAACCGCAACAAAGCGAAGTAAGACTGATAAGCTTGTAACTGTACGAAATAACGGTATGGTCCCAGCTGTCGTCTATGGCGCTCGTGTGGAAAACACATCAATTTCCGTATCGAGTATCGACTTCATTAAAGCTTTTAAAGAAGCCGGCGAGTCAAGCACACTAATGCTTGATATAGAAGGTAAAAAAATTGATGTACTTATTCATGATGTTCAGGTTGACCCAGTCAAAGGGTTCCCGATACATGTGGACTTCCTAGCTATAGATATGAGCAAGCCAGTAGAAGTTCAAGTTCCACTTGAATTCATAGGTGTAGCTCCAGCTGAGAAGAGCGGTCTTGGTTCGCTTATGAAGGTACTTCATGAAGTACATATAGAAGCTCTACCAAAAGATTTACCACACGCTATCACTGTAGATATAACGAGCCTTGAAACTCTTCAGAATCAAATCCATGTGAAAGATATAGTTCTTCCAAAGGGAGTGACTATGATTACTAACGCAGAAGAAGTTGTAGCACTCGTGGCACCAGCAAAAGCTGAGAAGGAAGAAGAAGCCCCAGTTGACCTATCTGCTATTGAAGTAGAAAAGAAAGGCAAGAAGGATGAAGAAGGTGGTGCAGAAGAAGAAGCTAAACCAGAAGAGAAATAATATAGCTAGCATAAAATCCCCGAATTTCGGGGATTTTATGCTATAATAGGGCAATGGAACGAATAATCCGATATAGTTTTTCTTCTATCCTTTTGATAACAATTATATTTAGTAACTTTGTAAGTCTAGTACCTATTGTATATGGTGCTGATCAGGTACTTACTAATGCTCAAGCTGATAGAGCACGTCTTCAGGCAGAGCTCAATAGATTAGAACAAGAAATAGCCCAAAAACAAGCAGAACTTACTGCTCAAAAAGGTCAGTCAGTCTCACTTTCACGTGATATTGCTATTTTGACTACTCAGATAAAGAAATCAAAACTTGATATTTCTGCAAAAAATTTAGTTATAAAAAAATTAGGTGGAGAAATTACAGAAAAGAATAAAAAAATTGAAGATTTGGTCGCAAAAATTGAAACAGAAAAAGAATCTTTAGCCCAACTAATACGAAAAGATAGAGAGATTGATGATAAATCCCTAGTTGCTTTTGTGTTATCTCAAGAAACAATATTTGAAGCGTATGGTGATATTGATGCTTTCGCTTCAATTAAGCTCGGTATAAAAAAATCTGTAGATGAAATCCGAGGAGTGAAAACTGAGACTGAGACTGAGAGAAAAACATTAGAAAAAAAGAAAGACGAGGAAACTGATGTAAAGGTTCAACTTGAAACTGCGAAGAAGCAAGTAGAATTAAATGAAGCCCAGAAACAACAACTACTCTCCGTCAGTAAAGATAAAGAAAAAAGTTATCAGCAAGTGCTAGCAGACAAAGCGCGACGTCGCTCAGAAATATTGGCTGTACTATTTAACCTCCGTGATGCTTCTGCAATCCCATTCGGTAAAGCCCTTGAGTATGCAAATGATGCATCTGCAGTAAGTGGAGTCACTCCTGCATTTATACTTGCAATCATCACTCAAGAAAGTAACCTCGGCGCAAACCAAGGCTCTTGTTATGTAACGAATTTTGATACTGGTGCAGGTGTCGGATCCAAGACTGGTACACCGTTTAAGAATGTCATGAAGCCAACGCGTGATGTTGGACCATTCCAAGATATCACTATTGCTCTCGGACGTGACCCGGCAAAGACTCTAGTATCTTGCCCTATTGCTTCTGCGGGAACTTCTAGCTGGGGTGGCGCCATGGGACCAGCTCAATTCATACCTTCCACTTGGAGAGGTATGGCTAGTAAAGTAGCAAGTGCTTTGGGAGTAAAAACTCCTGATCCATGGAACCCTAGAGATGCAATTATGGCATCGGCACTTTTCCTTAAAGAACTTGGTGGGGTAGGGAATAGTTATACTGCTCAGATTAAAGCTGCTTGTAAATACTATGGTTCAGGAGGTTCTACTTGTACCTATGGTAAGCAAGTTATGACTAAAATGGCCAATATTCAGACCAAAATGATTGACCCGTTGCAAGACTAGCTGTTCTATGCTAATATTGCCTGATATGAAAAAAGATATCCACCCAAATTACAATACAGCGACGAAAGTAACCTGCGCATGCGGAGCCTCTTTTACTGTTGGTTCTACTATGGATAAAATGGATATTGAAATCTGCAGTCAATGCCATCCATTCTATACTGGCAATGACAAGATTCTAGACACTGCCGGACGTGTAGACCGCTTCAAGAAGCGCGCTGCAGTTGCAAAAACAAAGAAATAAGTATTTAGAAAAAGTATAAAATAGTCCTATCGCAGGAACTTGCGCAGGCTCGACTGGAGCCGAGCAGAGCAGCAAATCGAGTACGATTTGCTGCGTGTCCTGTGAGAGGAGCTATTTTATACTTTTTTGTTATACTAAAAGAATAATATGAATTTCAACTTAGAAGAACTAAAGAAAGACCACAAAACGAGCTACTTTGCAGAAGAGTATGAGCGACTTTTGGGTGAGGAAAAGAAGGTGAATGATATGGTAGTTTTGGATGAATCGCTTCGCGACCTTGCGGAGGAAGAGATACAGAATATTAAATTCCAGAAGGAGGCGATAGAGCGACAGCTTGAGGAAATAATGAAGAGAGATTTGGAGGAAGAAGAATTCCCAAATGAAGTTGTCCTTGAAGTACGAGCTGGAGCAGGAGGAGATGAGGCTTCACTTTTTGCTCTTGAACTTATGGCTATGTATGAAAGGTATGCTGATAACAGTGGGTGGAATGCGAAACACTTAGATGAATATACTCTTGAGATAAAAGGTAAAGATGTATACAAACTTCTTCGCTTTGAGACTGGAGTTCATCGTGTCCAGCGTATACCTGCGACTGAGAAAAACGGGCGCATACATACATCTACTGCATCTGTAGCTATTCTTCCTATTCGAAAGAAGAGTAAGATTGTCATCAACCCTGCTGATCTTGATATGGAGTATTCACGCTCAGGTGGTGCTGGAGGGCAAAATGTGAATAAAGTTGAGACTGCAGTGCGCCTCATACACAAACCAACTGGCATAGATGTACGTTCAACTTCAGAAAGAAATCAGCTTGGTAATCGTGAGAAAGCTATGTCTTTACTTATTGCTAAACTTCAAATGCTTCAAGATGAAGAAGAAGCTAAAAAGTATTCAGGTGACAGAAAAGCTCAAATTGGAACAGCTGACAGAAGTGAGAAAATCCGCACTTACAACTTCCCCCAAGACAGAGTTACCGACCACCGCATCAAGCAATCCTGGTCCAACATCCCAGGAATTATGAACGGCAATCTAGATAAGATCATCGAAGCCATGCAAGCAGGAGTAGTAGGGGATGCAGAAGAGTAATAATACTTATGAAAACCTTTTTAAAAATTCATAAAACTATCTCTGTTGTAATATCTATCATATTTATATTGATAATATTCATTGATATTTTTATATTTAAATTTAAAGATGGATCTATCACATTATTATTGTTCATGTTAGTTCAAATCCTAGGTACTATTTGTTTACTATTTATAAAGGAAAAAATTACGTGGGTTAAAATTTTGTTATTTATAATGAATATTTTGTCATTATTTTTCATTATAATTTTCTTCTTTTTTATACTTCTTATGGTTATATTTGGTTTAGGTGATATTAACCTATCAATATAGTTTGCTTGTATGCTCACTCTATATATGGTATACTTCTGCCCAGTAGTTGTCACATGTTTTGGTTATTGTTTCATATTCGTGCTTTCAAACATTGAGTATGTAAATGGGATCAGGCTTCGAGCGATTACATTTATAAATTAGTTTTCTTCGAGTAGATGTATGCAAGTACGCTACAAGAAGTTCATTGTCATATATGGCAAAAAAGTTATATGTCGGAGGTCTTCCTTATAAGACGACCAACGATGAGCTTAAGTCTCACTTCGAGGCTGCAGGCCCAGTTGCATCAGCAACTATTATTATGGATAAGATGACAGGTCGCTCAAAAGGATTTGGCTTCGTTGAAATGGAAAACGATGCAGATGCTGCGAGTGCTATCTCAATGTTTGACGGTAAAGATTTCGAAGGTCGAAATCTTACAGTGAACGAAGCTCGACCTATGGAAGAGCGCCCAGCAGGTGGTGGCGGTTTCCGTGGAAACAGATAATCAATTTATCTAAAACTCTATCTCAAAAATACTCCCTTCTCGGGGGTATTTTTGTTTATTGACGCTTATGTTTGACTAAAGCATTAATGTACCATATCATTAAAATAAACCACGCCACCAGGTAGTTGAGGGCACTATTTCATAAACTGATATTTAATATGAATTAAATATCAACAAAGCACATTAATATGGAAACTTCATTCAAAGTAACAAAGCTTATTACTAATGCTTTAACATCAAAAGCTTATACTCAAAAAAGAAGTAGGGGTAATTTAGTTACAAATCAAGCACTTATTAGTCTTGGTAATGAATTAATTAGAAAAATCATTTACGACTATGTTATTCAGGAGTTGCAGATTTTAAAATTCCCCATGAATATTGCAAACACTGCACTGAATAGCAAAAACCTAGCTAAAGTATTTGAGATTTTAAAGACCAAGTACCGATTTGAGATTTATGACGATTATTCTCAATATAATGACGCTCTTGAAATAATTCACTCCAAGGCCAAAATGCTGAAAGCTTTAGCTGTAGTATTATTTGTTACGCAGAGGGAAATCTTTGATGACATTATTAATGAAATTAAGAAAACTATTGATGTTGAAGGTGATTATACCTATAAAATGGAAGTTTTTATTTCAAATGAAATTAACAATGTTTCGCTCGGAGAGTTGTTTAAAGTTGATGTTTCAATTGATAGCCATAAAAAAAGAATCTACAAAGTAGTATTGGCGTACAATGACCGAGTGACGACAGGGACAGGCTATACTGAGCACGAAGCTAAAAATGTAGCCTGCATGGAGTGGTTAAATGAGTAGTTAGAATTTTAGATATCCGTGCTTGAATTTAAGCACGGATATTTTTGTGCGTGTGGAAGGGTAATCTCGCCTACAGCGCGTGATTGGCGGTTTTATAAACAGCGCCAATCTTTCGCTTCCTTCACGTGAGCAAAGCAGTTTGCTCCTCACACGCACATTCACTTCGTTCTGTGCGTGTGGAAGGAATCGAACCTTCGACCTCTGTCTTATCAGGACAGCGTT
>CAYHMN010000007.1:0-24015 GCA_964357795.1 uncultured Candidatus Saccharibacteria bacterium | reverse complement strand
CAGTTGCTTTGGATTCGAAACGTTCAATCTCGGCATATTTTTTATACTTCTTTTCATTGGCTACTAGAAGCTTGTCTTCAATGAAAACAAATACTGTAGAAGAATTTTGAATTATTTCTAAATCTTCATTTGAAAGTATAAGTTCACCTTTTGTAATTATATTATCAATTATAATTATCTGCGACTCTCCAAATAAGCTCACGCTTGATGCGTAACTTAGAAGTGAATCTTTATTTAAATTACCTTCCGAGAGAGTTAGTATTACGCGCGCTTTTGCAAGTGTCTTTATATATGCACTTTTCTTTTTAGTATCATTCCCGACTAATATATAAATCATAGCCAAGTACTGACTTTCTTCTTGTAATCTAGATATTCTTGGCCATATTTCTTCTCTAGTAACTCTTCTTCTTTTTTAAGAAAAATATTTTTAGTAATTACAGATGCGATGATAGTGAGAACCAATGAGAAAACTGAATTCAGTAGAAATGCGAGTCCGATAGTCATAATAGAAAGCCCAATGTGAGTAGGATTGCGAGAATATTTGTATGGGCCACACTCAAAGTTGCGAGGCAAACCTTGCTCTTCATATGCCTTTGTTCGTCCTGAAGTTGATTGTGCCCAGTAGATAATAAAAGAGCCGAGAAAAATCAAAGCAATCCCTGCGTATTGATACATAGGATTATTGAATATATTTATCGGAAAGATAACATCTAAAATCAAGCCAAAAACTACAGACATTAGAAAAACAGTGTAAGAATGCGAAAGGATTATATGTACCATTACGGCAGTTAATGATTTGTTTTCTACTTTAGTTGTATCGGCGTTTTCCATATAATTATCGTACCACCCTGTATCCATTTTTGCTACTATTTCAACTCCCCCCAAGTAGCTCCATATACAGACGAAACTTCAAGTGGAACAGGGTCAAGATTGGCAAGGAATTCACTAGGTATGGCATGCTTCATAGCGTTTTCAATAATCTTTTTAGCTTGCTCTATTTTATCTTCTTTAATTTCGTAGACTAGCTCGTCGTGGACTTGGAGAAGTAGTCTTGCATCATCCAGCAAGCCAGCTTTCGCTAAATCGTCTTCGGCTTTCTTCATTCCAATTTTTATAATATCAGCTGTAGCTGTGCCTTGGATAGGTGCATTTACTGCCATACGTTCGGCCATAGCTTTTATAAATGGGATAGATGAGCGAATGCCTGGGAAGTAGCGCTTGCGCCCGAAGAGAGTCTCAGTATAGCCATGTTCTTTGGCGAAATTCTTAATACTCTCCAAGTATGCGGCGATAGTCGGGAATTGAGCGAAGTAATTGTCATAGAAAATTTGGGCTTCCTTGCGATCAGTGCCTAGATTGGTACGTAGGGCATTGACTCCCATGCCATATAGTATGCCGAAGTTTATAACTTTCGCTCGACGGCGCATATCGTGGGTAACGTCTTCTTCTTTCACTCCAAAGACTTTCATCGCAACTGCGGTATGAATATCTTTGCCATCTTTGAATACTTGTAGAAAATATGAATCTTGAGAAAGAAGTGCCGCGACGCGAAGCTCTATTTGCGAGTAGTCAAAAGAAGCCAGCACGTAGCCTTTCTCTGCTATGAATGCATTGCGGATATTCTTGCCTTTCTCTGTCTTGATAGGGATATTCTGTAGATTTGGATTAGCTCCCGAGAACCTACCAGTGCTACTGCCTGTCTGGATAAAGCGAGCATGGAGGCGACCATCGGCACTTACGTGCTCTGGTATTGTGTCTATATATGTAGATAGTAGCTTCTGTAGCTCACGATATTTCAGAATCTCGGCGATAATAGGATGCAGTTCGCGAATTTTCTCTAACTCGCTCTCACGAGTGGAGCGAGCACCACCGGCACTCTTCTTCATTCCCTTTACTGAAAGACCAAGCTCGTCAAAAAGAATTTCTCCTAGCTGTTTGGGAGAATTGATATTGAATTCCCTTCCGGCTTGCTTCCAAATATCTTTCTCTATTTTTGATAGCTCTGTATGATACTCTTTTGATAATTTATTTAAATATTTTACATCCATCAGAATTCCATTCTTCTCCATTTTCTCTATGATAGGAATAATTGGTATTTCAATCTCTTGGTAGACATAGGTTAGCTTTTCTTTCTCTATATCTGCTTCAAGTTTTTTAAAAGCTTCATCTAGAGAACTACTACCTTTATAATTCAAGACATCATCTAGGCTCGGATCAGTCTGCTCTGAATTCAGAAGCCAGAAAGCAACTTTTGCTTTGGCAATTTTTTCTTGGTCTTCATTACTGAAACTTTCTTCTCTGATTTGTTCTTCTGCTTTTTCTTTCTTTTCAATTACTACCACACTTTCACCTTTCACAACTGCTAGAAATCTATTCTGTAAACTTTTGAACTCCATAGTACGGAAGAATTCAGCGACGCTTTCTGATACAACTTCTTCGTTCCATACTTTTATAGGTAATTTAAATGTAACCGGTGCATCACGACGAATAGTCGCGAGAGTCTTAGAAAAGATTGCTTCCTCTTCCCCATCTTTCAATAAATTAAAAACTCTCTCCGTAATACCTAGATTGCGAACTTTCTCTGGATTTTTCTTTAACACTTTATACATGTTCTCAAGAGTATTAAATTCGGATATGATAGTCGTCGCAGTCTTCTCGCCGATACCTTTGATGCCGATAATATTGTCTGATGGGTCCCCGCGAAGACCTTTGTAGTCAGGTAAATATATCGGCTTGAAATTAAATCGCTCCACCACAGAATCTTCATTGTATATAATAGTGTCGTTGATTCCCTTCTTGAGTGTATAGACTCGGACTTTATCGTCATCTACAAGCTGAAGCGTATCCATATCGCCTGATGCGATAATGACATCTAGATTTTTATCTTTCTTCACTTGTTCTGTGATAGTGCCGAGCAAATCATCGGCTTCAAAACCTTCGCACTCATACATAGGAATAGAGAGTGCTTTGAAGAAATCCCGAGAGCGAATGAGCTGAGCTACAAGAGCGTCATCGGTCTTGGCTCTACCTGCTTTGTAAGCATCGTAGGCTTCGTGGCGAAAAGTTTTTTTCGGCAAATCGTAACAAGCTACTATATAGTCAGGCTTAAGCTCGGTGATAATCTTGAAGAGCATCGTAGCTAGGCCATATATAGCGCCTGTCGGCTCACCTTTGGAGCTAGAGAAGTCGGGCAAG
Organism: uncultured Candidatus Saccharibacteria bacterium; assembly: GCA_964357795.1. Taxonomy (GTDB): domain Bacteria; phylum Patescibacteriota; class Minisyncoccia; order Phycocordibacterales; family UBA9973; genus UBA8515. Next base: position 20,820 of record CAYHMN010000007.1, on the reverse strand, counting down.
GCATGGTAAGCACGATGAATAATCGCGTGGGTATCCAGTAGAATAAGCCTCTTTTTCGTGTTTTTAGCTTTTGCCATATTCTAAGTATAACACTAGAACTCTATGGAGCGAGTACTTTCATCTGTATGAGAAAGTTTAATAGTACATACATCTTTTGGAATGCAGTCAGAGACATTTTCTGGCCACTCTATTATTATGAGATTATCTTTATCTTCAAAAATTTCTTGCCAACCGAGTTTCAATAATTCTTCACTACTATTTAATCTATATGCATCTATATGTATTAGATACTTGAACTTCTTATCTACAACCTTATACTTTTTCATAATTACAAAAGTAGGAGAAATTACAGATTCTCTGACTTCTAGTTGCTTGGCTATCTCTTGAGTCAGCGTCGTCTTGCCTGCACCTAGGTCTCCATGGAGGGCTACTACTGTAGCCGTGTCAGATTTCAAACTATGAACTTTGTCTATAATCTTGCCTGCGATAATATGGAGTTTCTCTAGAGTCATTTTCATATCAATATCCTAACATAAAATCCCTCCGACTGTAGTCGGAGGGATTTTATTGTTTTATTAGTAATTTGTTGTTGTCGTTGTATGGCTACTCCCTGTAGGAGAAGTCTTATGAACAACTGACTTGTTTCCAGAATACTTACGAGTAAGTAATACTATAAGAAGGATTAATATAAGAAGTAGTAACCATCCTATAAGACCCATATTCCAGAACCCCGCCCAGAATGCTGATGCTCCGAGAACATTTCCTGTATCCTTTGGAGTATTAAGTACATAGGCAATTGCGTTTTCTTGTGCACCGTTTGGACTTGTATAAACAAGTATGGCTGTCGTAACTATTTGGGCAGTGTTTGAATCAATAGAATCAACACGTCCTTGTAAATACACAACACCTTCATCACCTGGATTTAAATCCATAAGAGGAACTGTGAGTGTATTTGTATCAACTTGGTAAGTTCCAGCAGAAGAGTTTGTGAGAGTTATACCTTTTGGAACGATAACTTGAAGAACTGGTTTTGTAAGTTTAGATTTACCGATGTTCTTGTAAGTAACTGTGTAGTCTACAGTATCACCAATGCCAATATTTTGATAACGATTCTCAATCTTGAGCATTATTGGAGACTCTGTACCAATGACAGTTGTCCCTTGAACTACTTGTCGAATTATAGTATTAGTAACAGGAGCTCCAAGAGTTCTAAATACTTCTATGGAACCATATGATAGTCCACTTCCACATTGTGATACGAAACGGTAGTAGTAGATAGTATTGCTAGATAATCCACTGATGAAATCAGTAAATGTATTACTACCTGCACGAGATACTGTTCTTGAAGTCATGGTAACGTTTGTACCATATTCAAAATATGAAACACCTGTAGAATTAGTTAGGAGGCCGTTTAGCGTAGCAGAATTTTGAGATATGTTTGTGGCTACTGTAGTGACCGCACAATTGTTGTAAACTGGTGGAACAATGACAACTGGATTTACTGTTACATATACAGTTCTAGATGGAGTAGATCCATTGTAGCTAGATGCAGTAATACGATAAGTACCCGAATATGTAGGATAAATAGTCTGGTATCCACTTGATTGATAACTGTTTAGACCAGGGCCTGAAACATTGACTGATGTACAACCATTTGTATTCCAAACAAAATTCACAGCATTGCCTGATTGAATATAAGCATTGCTTGAGCCATTTGCAGTAAAGTTACTTATATAACAATTGTTATTATTATCATCTTCATCTACATACACACGAACAGTACGAGACTGATTTCCGCCATTGTTGCCATAAGCGTATATAGTATATGTAGCATCATTGTATAGAGTTACATTTCTATTACCACTTAGGCTAGAACTATTTAAGTTCGGGCCAGAAACAGAAACTGAAGTACAGTCATCTGTATCCCACTCTACGTTCACACTATCACCACTATCAATATAAGCTGTTGTAGAATTGTCTACTGTGAAATCAGTAATACGACAATTGTTAGTCTGAGTATTGTTTACATTTATATAAACAGTTCTAGGTGATGCAGACCCATTTGAGCCTGAAGCAGTAATAGTATAAGTGCCTGAAGATATAGGGTAAATTGGCATAGAGCTATTTAAGCTGTTGCTTATAGTTCCATTCGGACCTGAGATTGTAGCAGAAGTACAATTATTTGTACTCCAAGCAAGATTCACAGAATCGCCAGATTGAATGTAGGCAGTAGTGCCACCATTTGCGGTAAAGTTTGAAATTGTACAATTACTACCTCCTCCACCTCCTCCGTTAGTACCAACAGTGAAAGAGAAAACAATATTCCCCCAATCACCATTATTTATGGTACCCATAGAAAGTCCTCCATTGAAAGCTTCGTATCCAGTCTGTCCATTTGGAAGAGAGATACCAGAGCCTGTCCCTTCTTTGAACCATTTAGCTTGGCCGAAAGTTAGTGTCTGTGAACTTGTAAGATTGGCTGTGACCTGACTTAAAGTCAAATTACCTACACTTGAAGTAAGATTCCCAGAAAATGTGTACGTAGAATTTGTAGTACTCATTGAACCTGGTGGAGTCTGTGTGAGATTAATCATCACATTATTTGCATTAGCATTATTCGTATTATCGTAATACACTGCGATGTTTATAACTTCACCTTGGTTAGCTCCTATACTTGTCTTCGTCCAACAACCATTTGGACCATTTTGAATACCATCACCTGTCGTATAGTTACCTATAGAAAGAGCAAGTGGGCAATCTGCTGGAAGAGTATTCCAACCTGATGCAGAAACATTACCTGCTCCCAATAGGGAAACAAGCACAAAAGATGCGACTATTAATTTTTTCATATAATTTTTCATATTATTATTAATTATTGTTTACAATTTTAAACCTTTAACGTGTTCGAAACGTTCAAGACTTAAAAAAGTGTTGGAGCGAAGCTTGCTTTGCTCCAACAAATAATTCTTGTAAGGCCGATGACTTAGTTAACTCCGCTAGACATTCTGCGGAATACTCCACCAACACCTCCGTTACCACTACTATTACCGGCACCAATGCCTTGAGACATTGTGCGATAAATAGCTTGCTCGTACTGCTGTCTTTGATTGCCGTTAATGTTGATAGAGAGGAAGAAGTTACTCAATAATTCTCTGAAACCATAACGTTGAGGTTCGTAGTAATCTCTCTGTTGAGCTCTCCAGTTGTAAGGGTCATTTGACTGTTGATTGCCAAGAACCATGTAAGTAGGTTCAGCCTTGGGTTGAGCTTCGGAAAATGCTTTCCAAAGCTTTACAACATCATCAACGGATAATCCGGTTGGGCAACATTCTTTTTCCTTTACCTCAATCTCTTTTTCTTCCTCTTTTTCCTTTACCTCCTTTTTTTTCTCTTCTACTTTTGGAGTTTCCGGAACAATTGGAATTGGAGCAGCAGCAATTTCAGGATCTTCAGGGTTAATACATGGTTTAAAAGTCTTTAACACGGGATAACCCATGTAAACTAAACAATCAATCCCATCTCCACCGCTGTAATTTCCATCAACTACTACTTCTTCACCATTATCTTCTACACCATAATTTTTTGTTTTTGTGCTTATATTGTCATCCCAAGGCACGATTGTGCCCGTGGCTAACTCATTTGCAATATTGGTTACTTCGGAACCCTTTACTTTCGTAAGGATCCTTTTCATCAATACTACCCATCTTTCAGGATGGTAGCACCAAAAAATTTGTCCATTCTTTAGTTTGTATTTGCCAGTTTTCATAGCCGGCATCCCTTTTGCAATTTCCACTATATCGCTCTTAGTGGGTCTGTATTGGGGATTGTTAAAGACAAACCATTGCCGCTTATTATCCGGCATTTTGTTTTGTGCGTTTATTGACTGACCCATAAAAAGGGCCAAGATCAAAATTGAAAGGAACTTTCTCATTTTTTTATGGGTTTAAATTGTTTAAGTTAATGTTTCTATATATATTCCTCAAATTTGAGAGAAAAACATATAGAAACACTAACTAACTACAGAAATCCCATTTGAGTATATGTTAGCATACTTTAATACAAATGTCAAGTATCTATATAGCTAATTTATACGATATAATAAGGCTACTATGACTATCCAATTTGACGAAGATAAGGAAGAAAAGAATCTGGCTGACCTCAGAAAGCAAGAGGAGGAGGACCTAGTTGCGGCACTGGCTGAGTCTAAGTACGGAGTTCCTGCTATAAATCTCGCAGGCCTACCTATAGACAACGATGCCCTCCGCTCAATAACAGAAAAGGAAGCTATAGAGCTAGAAGTAGCTCCTTTCAAAGTGCTCGGTCGCGATATTCACGTTGCTGTACGTTCACCACAGAAAGATACCTTAACGCATTTGACTGAATATTTCCAAGCTCATGGATTTATCCCCCATTTTTATATGGCATCTCTCGCAAGTCTTAATAAAGCATGGGAGCGCTATAAAGAAATATCTTACGCATCAGAATCCAAAGCAGGTAGTATCGCTATCTCAGGAGATGCACTCAAGAAGATAATGGTAGGTATCAAAAATATAGATGACATAAAAGCTGCTATTGTTGAGACAGAGAAAGACAAGACTCACATGACTTCGCACATACTAGAGATTGCTCTAGCTGGAGCTATTGCTATCAATGCTTCTGATTTACACTTTGAACCAGAGCAAGACACTGTGCGCCTACGTTTCCGTCTTGATGGAGTACTCCATACTGTAATGGAAATATCTCCGCTTGTTCATAAATTTATAAACTCTCGTATCAAACTTCTATCTGGACTGAAAATCACAGCTCAGTCTATCGCCCAAGACGGACGCTTTAGTATCTACCTTGACCAAGATGAGATAAGCCTGCGTGTATCTCTCATCCCTGGAGCATATGGTGAATCTATAGTGATGCGTATTCTTAATCCAAAATCTATCCAAGTAAAACTTGAAGATATGGGAATAGAGCCGAAACTTTTTGAGATATTCATGCGCGAGATACGAAAGCCGAATGGAATGATACTTCTGACAGGTCCGACTGGTTCCGGTAAGACTACAACTCTATACTCATTCCTCCAGAAAATATATTCAACTGAAATTAAAATAATAACTATTGAAGACCCTATAGAATATCACTTGGCAGGTATTACTCAGACTCAGACTGACAGTGAAAAAGGCTATACATTCCTAGAAGGTTTACGTAGCGCACTGCGCCAAGACCCAGACGTGATAATGGTAGGAGAAATCCGAGATAGTGAAACTGCAAAGATTGCAGTGGAGTCTGCGCTTACTGGTCACCTTGTGTTCTCTACACTCCATACCAACAATGCTGCTGGAGTGATTCCCCGCTTAATAGACCTTGATGTAAATCCAAAAATATTAGTCTCTGCTCTATCTCTCTCTATCGCTCAGCGTCTAGTTAGAAAGCTCTGTGTAAATTGCAAGAAAGAAGAGAAAATTACAGATGAGGAAATGCGAATAATAAAAAAGATTGCAGACAATGCCAAAGCTCATGGAAAAGATTTCAATGACTACGGAGTAGATATGAATGCACCTATCAAGATATATGAAGCGGTAGGTTGTGATAAGTGTAACAATACCGGCTATAAAGGCCGTATGGGAATATTTGAAGCTATCCACAATGATGGATCAATAGAGAAAATCATTCCGAACAATCCAAGTGAACGTGAAATAAAGGAAGTCGCCCAAAACCAAGGCTCGCTAGATATGGCTGAAGATGGAATCGTGAAAGTCCTCAAAGGGATCACCTCTTACTCTGAAGTAGGAAGTGTCGTAGACTTCTACGAAGAATAAATAAAATCCCCCGATCTCGCGTCGGGGGATTTTATTATTAGAAAGAAAAAAACATAAATCTCTAAACAATCCTTTGAGAGCGTATAGCTTACGAAGTAACGTATGGTTGCAGGATAGTCCCAGTAAATATAAATAGAAACCAGGGCGTCCTACGTGCATATATAGAGCACGTGGCCGATTGCTTAGAGATTTATGTCCTCTTCACGAAAATGCTATAATTGATGTGTAAAACACTTCTTAAAATTTCTGGAGAAAGTATAGCATAATATAAAATCAATGTCAAGTACAGACCTGCCAACCAAAGATGAGGGATTCCTAGACCAGACACTTCGTCCAAGTGTCTGGAATGACTATATTGGCCAAGAAAATATTAAGGCAAATCTGAAAATCCTCCTTACTGCAGCCGAAGAGCGCTCCCACCCTGCTGAACACATACTCTTCTACGGTCCCCCAGGCCTTGGCAAGACGACACTTGCCCACTTGATAGCCAAAGACACAGGTAGACAGATAAAGATAACGTCAGGCCCAGCTATAGAGAAAGTTGGAGACCTTGCATCTATACTTACAAACCTCGCTCCGGGGGATATTGTTTTTATAGATGAGATACATCGCCTCAACAAAATGGTAGAAGAAGTTCTCTACCCTGCTATGGAGTCTGGGGTGCTAGATATTATTATCGGCAAGGGTCCATCGGCTCGCACTATCCAGCTTGAGCTTCCACCATTTACTCTTATCGCTGCGACTACTCGTATTGCCCTACTTTCTTCACCGCTTCGTTCACGTTTCTCTGGTGGAGTATTTCGACTTGAGTTCTATACTCACGATGAAATTAAAAAAATTCTTGCTCGCTCAGCAAAGATACTCGGAGTAGAATTAGAAGATGAAGCTCTAGATGAGATAGCAAAACGTGCACGATTTACCCCACGAACCGCAAACTATTTCCTGAAACGATGTCGTGACTATGCTCAAGTCCACAAGCTTCCACTGTCTAAAGAAGCAGTAAAGAAAGCCTTGGCACTCCTTGAGATAGATGAGCTTGGATTATCGGCATCTGATAGAAGAATTATTGAAATAATAATCTCAAAATTTGGTGGTGGCCCAGTCGGACTGAAAACTATCGCAGCAGCGACGAGTGAAGAAGAAGCAACAATAGAAGAAGTCATTGAGCCATACCTAATCCAACTAGGACTACTTGAGAGAACTGCTCGTGGACGAACAGTCACAAAGAAAGGTTATGAGCATCTAGGATTTGAGTATCCAAATTAATATGAAAATAATTTCTATTGATCCAGGATTTGAAAGAGTCGGCATAGCAGTAATAGAAAAGAGTACAAAAGGTAAAGATACTTTGATTCATTCGGAGTGTTTTAAAACATCTGCAAAGATTCCATTCCACGAGAGATTGACCGCTATTGGAACTAAGGTGGAGAAAATTATCAAGAAATATAAACCGATGGCTCTGGCAATAGAGAAGCTTTACTTCACCACAAACCAAAAGACAGTAATGGGGGTAGCTGAAGCCCGAGGGGTTATGATATATAGTGCATCAAGAAATGGTCTATCTATATTTGAATACACTCCACCTCAGATAAAAGTGGCCGTAACAGGCTATGGAAAAGCTAGTAAAGACATGGTTATGCGGATGGTTCCGAAGCTTATAGACATAAAAGTGACTACAAATTCAGATGACGAACTAGACGCTATCGCCATAGGGCTCTGTTGTATGGCGTGTGAGAGGTTTTCCACAGGTAGATAGTATTGCAAAGCAAATAAGATTTTGTTACAAATAGTGCATTATAAAGTTTGCTTGTAAAAATTATTTAAAAACATATGAGTTATAGTGATGATGAATTAAAAATTGGTGACCTATCTGAAACAGAGGATGATTTTGATTTAGATCATGGTCCTCTAGATCCACTAGATGACGATCTAGTCCCAGCAGATGAAGAAGAACCAGAGGAAGGATTCGCTGGATTGGATGGTTCTCTATACTAAATAATAAAAACCCGCAATGCGGGTTTTTATTATTTTATAGATATCTTACAAAATCTTTTTTTGCCAATACGATATACTCCGCCTACTGCTTCTATTGTATGATTTGTAATTTTCTCATTTGTATCAAGGTTTGTAATTGCTTTCTCGTCTATCAATCTTCGAAATTCTGTTTTTGAGGAAACTAATTCATTCTCAAGAAACACATCTACAAGAAGATTTCCTTTTTTTACTTTAATTTCTGGTACATCTTTTGGAATTTCTTTGTTTTGAAATGTGGCTATAAAATTCTCTTCTGCTTTCTCTGCACTTTTTTTACTATGATACATAGTGACTAGTTCTTTACCAAGTACCATTTTCAAGTCGCGAGGATTCACAACTCCAGTAACCATATCACGAGTATAACCTTCTATAACACTCATCGATATATCAGTACAAAGTAAAAAGTATTTAGTGATAAGCTCATCTGGAATAGACATTGTCTTACCGAACATTTCGCTAGGTGTATCATCAATTCCAATATAATTATCTAGGCTTTTAGACATCTTCTCTTTACCGTCTATCCCTTCCAGAAGATCAAAAGATAGGACAGCTTGCGGTTCAAAATTACTTAATTTCATAACTGGTCTCCCCATCAACATATTAAAGGTTTGGTCTGTGCCACCAACTTCTAGGTCACATGAGCCGAAGAAACCAGCAATAGTATTTGAGTCTGTTGCTTGTAGAATAGGATACATCATTTCATGCATATATAAGTGCTTATTTGAGTTTATTCTCTTTTGGAACATATCCCTCTCAATTAGTTGTGAGTGAGTTATGTGTTTTAATGTATACATTAAATTCCAAACTGTAACTGTTGGCAAAGCTCCTCGTATATGCTTAAATTCTTCCCTATCTTTTTCCCAATTTAGAGATTTCTCCATCATATTTTTACCAAGGTAATCTGTGGGGGATTGAAACCATGTAGAATTCTTTAATCTAACGTATTTATTTTTATCTGAGATATTTAATATATTACTTACTTGTTTCTCATATGTCTCAGCATTTTCATTTATTTCTTTTATATTAATCTCTGGTCTGGTTATATCTTTCCCTGTCGGATCACCAATTTGGGCTGTATAATCTCCTATAAGGAAAATAACTTTGCAACCTAAATCTTGAAATTGCCTTAATTTACGAAGTATAACTGCATGGCCGAGGTGAATATCTGGTCTAGTTGGATCAATCCCGAATTTTATTATTATTTTTTCTGGATTAGTTTCTAGTTTTTTACGGAAAGCTCCATCTGGATCTATAAATTCCCCTACTCCTCTGGTGAGTAGTTCATCTATATCTTGTTTATTTATGTCTTTATTCATGAGGAAAGATTATAGCACTTAGTAGAGATTTGTAAAATTCTCTGACATATGGCTATTTTATCATATAAATAAGCCTTTGTCCGCATAGACTCCCATCTATGATATGATTATATGATATGCAAGACATTCAAAAATATTCGAGAGGTGTAGCAAAGAAAGCAGTGGCTTTTTTAGGGAAATATTGGAATTACTCTACAAAACATCTAAAAAAATTCTTAAATAAGCATTCCTTAAAAAACTGGATAATATTCATAATCGGAGTAGGTATCATACTTTTCGGTATTATAATGATTTGGGTTAGTACACTAAAACTTCCAGACTTTAAATCATTCAATGAGCGTAAAATTCAAAGCTCTACCAAGATATATGACCGGACAGGTGAATTCCTTCTATACGATGTGCACCAAGATATAAAGCGTACCGTTATACCGTATGAGGCTATGGGGGTAAATATTAAGAATGCGACTGTGGCTATAGAAGACTCTGAATTTTATAATCACAGTGGAGTTCGTTTCAAATCTTTTCTTAGAGCAGTACTAGCAAATATTTTTAGTGGTAATTTCTCCCAAGGTGGTTCAACTATAACTCAGCAAGTGATAAAGAATTCAATACTCACTCAAGACAAGAAGGTCTCCCGTAAAATCAAAGAGTGGATATTAGCTATCAAACTCGAAAAGGTTAGAAATAAAGATGAAATATTAACTCTATATCTAAACGAAGCTCCTTATGGTGGTAATATATATGGGATAGAAGAAGCAACAAAAGCCTTCTTTGGGAAAAAACCAATAGATCTGACATTAGCAGAATCTGCATACTTGGCTGCTATCCCAAATGCTCCGACCCGATACTCTCCATATGGAAAACGTGTAAACGAGCTTGAGCAAAGAAAAAATTTGGTGCTTAGTAGAATGCTTGAATTAAAATTCATAAACAACCTTGATTATGATAGAGCTATAAATGAAAAAGTGGTGTTCTTACCAGCGCAACCTATGCATATAGCGGCTCCACACTTTGTATTCTTCATAAAAGATTATTTAGAAAAGAAATATGGGCCAGATGCACTTGATGTCGGAGGACTCAAAGTTATAACAACCCTAGATTACGATTTACAGTTGAAAGCAGAAGAAATTGCCCTTGTTCACGCTAAAGAAAATGAAAAAAGTTGGAATGGTAAAAATGCAGCGGTTATAGTGATTGACCCAAAAACTGGACAAATACTTTCTATGGTGGGTTCTCGCGATTACTTTGATAAAACCATAGATGGTAACTTCAACGTTACTACAGCTTCTCGTCAGCCTGGATCTTCTTTCAAGCCTATTGTGTATGCTTTAGCATTCAAAGAAGGCTACACCCAAAACACGACACTATTTGATGTGAAAACAGAGTTCAACTCATCTTGTAGCCCTACAGGTAAACCACTACCAGGGAACGGTAATGCTAAATGCTATATGCCTGATGACTTTGATAATAACTTTCGTGGGCCAATGACACTGAAAGATGCCCTGGCTCAGTCTATAAACATAATTGCAGTAAAGCTACTTTACCTAGTAGGTACAAACGATACACTTAAGCTGGCACATGACCTCGGTATAAGTACTCTAAATGACCCAACTCGGTATGGTCTATCTCTTGTGATTGGAGGTGGAGAAACTACTCTACTTGATATGACTTCAGTTTTCGGTGTTTTTGCAAACGGTGGTATCCGTAACCAACACACAGGGGTGCTTTCAGTAGAAGATAGTACTGGCAATATAGTAGAAAAGTACGAGGATAAACCATATCAAATCCTTGATGCAAATATTCCAAGAATCTTATCTGATATTCTCTCAGATAATGTAGCTCGCACGCCGACATTTGGTGCAAATTCTAGTCTGGTGGTTCCTGGAAGAGAAGTAGCTGTAAAAACTGGTACTACAAATGATAACAAAGACGCATGGACTATAGGCTATACCCCTTCTATTGCTGTGGGTGTCTGGGTTGGAAATAATGAAAATACTCCTATGAAGAAGGGAGGGGTCGCTCTTGCTGGTCCTATATGGAATGAAGTTATAAGGGAAGCTTTAAAAGATTTGCCAGTGGAATCATTTGAAGAACCAGATCCTATTGACCACACACTACCCCCAATTATACGAGGGTTCTGGCAAGGAGGAGAGACATTTATAACCGATACTGTATCGGGTGGTATTGCTACAGAATTCACTCCAACAAACACAACAAAAGAACAATCTATTACAAATGTTCATACTATCCTCTATTGGATAGATAAAAATAATCCATTAGGAGAAAGGCCTATAAACCCACAAGACGATTCACAATATACCAACTGGGAATATGGGGTACAAAAATGGTGGGAGAGTAATAAATATCGTTACCCTATTATAACGGAAGCAAGTAAACCTACAGGTTATGATTCTATTCACACAAATACTACTAAGCCAATTTTAGAAGTATTTGGAGTTGAGAATAGAGTTTATAAAAAAAGCGAAGCTATCTCTTTATCAATTCTAAGTAAGAATATAATACCTATAAAAAAGATTGATGTCTTTATAAATAATACTTATCTTACCTCTCTAAAATCATACCCTTACACAATATCATTTACCCCAAACGATATTGATAATATATCAAAAAATAATGTTATAAGAGTTATAGGTTACGATAATATAGGTAATAGTGGAGAAATTACATCAACCTTCGTAGTAGAAGATAATTAGCGTATATCAGTAAAATTTTTGTCTGACAGAAGACTATTAAGATCGCTTAGTATCCCGTTTTTGTGGATTAAAATTTCATTACGAAGCATGGGTGTACCTTGTATATATATAATGGTACCTTTTATTTTTACAAGTTTTGGATTAATTGGTGAGGATATATGCCTCCCTACAACTTGAGTTATAACTTCATAATACTCTTCATTTTTAAATAATGCTTTTTTAAATTTATCAAAAAACCCTGAAATGTGCTTATACTCCATACTACCTGTTCATTGGCATTACTAAATACATAAAAGATGAATCACCAACTGGGTTTATAATCATAGGGCGATTATTGCCATTGAGTTGTAAATTTAAACTATCAGCGGTTATAGATTGGAAGCAGTCTAATATATATTTATAATTAAAGTTAGCAGAAACATTTTCACCTGAAAGAGCTCCACTCATAAGTGTAGTGTTCTCTCCGATATCTATATTTTTTGCCTCTATCTCAAAGACTTTTTCTCCTGGTTTAACTGTAATTGTGATTTGGTTAAATTTATCAGAGAATATATTAGAAACCTTAAGAGATGAGATAAAGTCTTGTTTTAAAACTACCGCTTCTGTGCTTGAATTCTTTGGGATAATTTGTTTATAGTCTGGGAAACTACCGTCTACTACCCGAGATGTCAGATATATATTTGTAGTTTTAAACGATATTTGGTTTTTTTGTAGAGTTATTTTTACATCTTCATCTGCGGAATCAAATACCTTTATTATCTCGGTTGCATTCTTAAAGGGTATTAAGATACCAGGAAATGAAAGTTTTTGTTTTATTTTTATCTTTTTCTCGGCCAGGCGAAAAGAATCTGTAGAAACAAAAATAAGTAGATCTTCTTGTGGATATATATAAATACTTCCTATTTCTGGTTTAATCTCTGAAACAGATGCACTGTAATAAACAGATTTCAATCCTTCTATAAACTTTTTCACTGGTATTACAAGCTCTTCCCCAGTTATTACAGGTATTGTTGGAAAGTCTTCATATGGAGTACTTTTAAGTAGTATATTATTGAATTTTGTTTTTACTAGTAGATTATTGTTTATTAATTCAAAGGAAACATTTCCATCTCCTGTAAATATAGAAAATAAAGAAGATAGTATATCTCCACGAATTGCTATAGTGCCTTCTTTCTCAATTTTTGCAGGTACATCTACTTCAATACCGAGACTTAGGTTTGTTGAACGTAGTTTAAGTGTTTTATTGGTAGCAACCCAGAGAATAGACCCTAATACTGGAAGTGTAAGATTCTTACCAGTAACTCTTTCTACTGTAATTAGAGCATTTTTTATTTTGTTTATTGAGCATTCTAATTTCATATTATTTTATATATTATCTATTAATAAATTATTATTACTATTAAGTCTGGGGATATGTGAATTACTTTTTTAGGTTTATATTATAATGGTTGTTTGTTTAATTTTTAATTAGAATTTTTTATAGATTGTTAATTTCTTTTCTAGAACTATTTTTATAAAAGTTTTCCCCAATTTTAACTACCTATAAACACACCTTATCCACAGTAAACTATTTAAACATTATTCTTATCTTCTCTATTTCTTGTAATAACGACGGATCTGTTTTTAAATCATCTTTGATTTTTAAATGAGAGTGGATTACTGTTGTGTGGTCACGTCCCCCAAGTTTCTGCCCAATCAACGGGTAAGATATATTGAAATCTTCACGAAGAATATACATAGCTACTTGGCGAGCTCGGACTATCTCTTTTCTTCTTGTTTTCTCATATATGATTTCTTCTGTTATCCCATAATGTGTAGCTATTATTCTAACAATATCTTTTATAGCCACAGTCTTCTTGGGTTTTATATTGTTCTTTATAAGGGTTTTTACTTCGGTTAGAGATAAAGATTTATTCTTTAGTTGAGATTGGCAAATAATAGTATTTAAACTACCCTCAAGCTCACGTATATTACCTTCTAAAGCTTGTGCTAAATAAGCAACTACATCCTCACTAATAATACAGTTTGTAGATTCAAACTTTGCTTTAATAATCGCTATTCTTGACTCATAATCAGGCTCAATAATTTGAACTGTCATACCAGAAGCAAATCTTGATTGAAGTCTGTCTTCTAGGCCTTGGATAAAGTTTGGGTGTTTATCAGATGAGAATATAATTTGTTTGTTACTCTCATATAGTGTATTGAAAAGGTGGAATAGCTCTTCCTGAGTCTTGTCTTTACCAGAAATAAACTGTATATCATCCATAATTATTACATCATACTTCCTATACTTCTCTTTAAAAGAGTTTGGATTCTTATTCTGAATTGAATTAATATAGTCAATTGCAAATCTTTCCAAGCTAACATAATAAACTCTTTTCTCTGGATGCTTAGTTTTTATTATATTTCCAATAGCTTGGATCATGTGCGTCTTTCCAAGCCCTGTACCACCATAGACGAAGAATGGATTATAATTTTTACCTGGATTTGTAATAATAGCTTGAGCTACGGCATATGCTAACTCATTAAAAGGTCCAACAATAAAAGAATTAAAATTATATTTAGGATTTAGGTTGTCGTCTTTATTTACGTACAAATCATTTAAAGGTAATTCTTTGTTTATATTGAAAGTTGGTTTTATTACCTCCCCATCAGTGCTTTTATTTGTTTGCTCGTGTTTTGAAATTATATACTCAATACCCCTGACACTATCTTCGTGGCTAATGAGTGTTTTTAAGATTAGTTTATGAAATTTGTTATATAACCAATCTTTTACAAACTCGTTTGGTACTCCAATATAAAGAGTCCCCCCGTCTTCTTTAACAATTGATGTGTTTTTAAACCATGTAGTAAAATTAGCCTTAGACATTCCTACCTCTATTTCTGACAAGCAATTACTCCAAAGCTCTTTTGTATTCATAGTGCGTATTATACTACTTTTTAAAATTACCCTAATAATTAGATATCTGGATTAACCTGTTAACAATGTGTGGATATGTCGAACCTCTTGATGACATTGCATTATGTCGTATTATAGTATATATTTTCCTTATGTCTCAAACGTATCAACCAAATAGAAGGAAAAGAGCTAAAACACATGGTTTCCTTGTCCGAGCAAAAACACCAGGTGGCAAAAGAGTCACCCAAGCACGTCGCCGTAAAGGTAGAGCCAAAGTTTCTATAAAGAAATAGCTATGCTCCCAAAAAGTCATCGGATTACAAAGGAACTCTTCTCAGGTATTATGAAAAACGGGAAGACTTTCAGTAGTCCTCTTTTTGTTTTCCGTTATATCCCTCAAAAATCACCCCAATATGCCTTTGTAGCCCCTAAAACAGTTGCAAAACAAGCAGTTTCAAGGAATAAGCTACGTCGCCAAGGATATAATGCACTAAGCCAAAATCCTAAAATACCTAGTGTTTTAGGGATATTTTTCTATAAAAAACAAGCTAAAACAGCGACTTTTGATGAAATTAAGAAAGATATAAATGAGGTATTTAGTAAAATAAACTTATAAAATATGAGTAAAATTCTTATTTGGCTCATTAATCTATATCAAAGGATTCCATTTCGGTCTCATTCATCGTGTGTTTTTTTGCCGACTTGCTCTTTATATACAAAGGAGGCTATAGAGAAATATGGTGCGCTTAAAGGTACTTATCTTGGTTTTATTAGGATTTGTCGTTGCCATCCTTGGCAAAAAAACCATTACGACCCAGTAAAATAATAAAAAGCTCCAATTTTGGGTTTAAGGTTATTTGCGCTACAATAGACCAATGTATGCACTATGGAACACAATTTTCTATCAACCGATATATAACGCGTTGATTTTTATTATAAATAATATAACACTTGGCGATGTTGGCTTCGGCATAATAATACTTACTATTCTTGTAAAATTCATACTATTCCCTCTAACTAAGAAATCAATTAAAAGTCAGATATTAATGAAGCGCATTGAACCTGAGCTAAAACAGTTGAAGAAAGATTTTCCTGACAAACAAGAACAAGCTAAAAAAACTTTCGAATTGTATAAAAAATATGGGGCAAATCCATTCTCTGGTTGCTTGGTAGTACTTCTCCAGTTACCTGTGATATTTGCACTCTACTATGTTTTCTATAAAGAATTATCTATCAACACAGACCTACTCTATTCTTTTGTACAAAATGGGAAGGCACTCCATACAAACTTCTTAGGATTGGTAGATGTACATAGTAAAAGCATAGTACTTGCTCTCCTTGCTGGTATAACCCAATTTATCCAAGGCTATCTAGCTTCCCCTATCAAACCAAAAGTTGAAGTTGTAAAAGGTATAACAGCTCCCGAACCAAAAACATTTCAAGAGCAAATGTCTGATAGCATGCAAATGAATATAAAATATTTATTACCAATATTTATAGCAATTATTGCCTATCAAATATCAGCAGCAGTTGCATTATATTGGATTACTAGTAATATATTCACAATTGCCCAAGAGTGGTATATAAGAAGACAGTTTAAAAATAATCCGATATAGACCCTTATGAATCAAGACCAAATCAAGAAAATTATAGAGGACATCTTTACCCACACAGCTTGCACAATATCTAAGTGTGAGTTTTCCGAGGAAGCTGGAATGCTCTGGTGTATGATAGATACTCCTGATTCTCGGTTTATGATTGGTCGGGATGGAGAGACTTTACGCTCACTAAACCATCTTGTCCGTAAAATGCTTGAGAAAGATTCTTCTGAAACAGAAGCCGCAAATATATTTATTGATGTGAATGGCTATCAAAAGAAACGTTTTGATAGTTTAAAAACAATAGCACATATGATGGCGGAACGTGCGCGCTATTTCAAAAGTAATATTGAAGTAGACCCAATGCCAGCATACGAGCGACGTATCGTACATATGTTCTTGGAAAGTGCTCCTGATATAAAAACAGAATCAGAAGGCTATGGCCCAAACCGTAGAGTGGTTATAAAATATTTGAATAGCTAACTATTAGTTTAGGCTCAAGCTCCACAGTGTGGAGTCTTTTTTATTTATGAAGAATAGTTGATCTTCTGCTTTACTCAAAAACATATGGGTAGCATCTACTGGTATTCCGTAAGTAGAATCAGCCAGAGTATTTATCTCATTGGCAACTGTATTTATCTTCACAAAGTGATCATTAAACGACACTCGTCCTTGATACCATGAATCTGGATACTCTCCTCCACTTGTATCACTCGGGATAGCACAGTAGACATTTATAGCATCAGGACTCCAAACACATTTTTCTGGAAGACTATAAAGGTTAAATTCTTTTGTAGTATGTTTCTTAACATCAAAAACTCCTAGCCGTGGCCCTCCAAATATAGATGAACTGTAGAGAACTAGAGATCCATCCTTATTAGCAAGCGTTGTCAGGCCTTTCACTCCCCCGAAAACTTTAGTAAGAACACTATTTGAAGTATTAAGGCTAAATAAATCTCCATCCACAGAGTACGAAGCCTTTGTAGTCAGGTATATATTTTGATTTGTAACCCATTGAGATAGCCATTCAGTAAGTGAAGATATGAATACTTGAGTCTTCTTGGTATCTTTAAATGATCTTGTTGTTCCCACTACCCCGTTTTGAGTCTCTGTAAGATAGAAGAATTTAGTTTTATCAGGAGAAATACTCACATCTAGAATATTTGCTGGGAGGAATTCCCCTTGAGTGCTCCCAAGAGTTGCTAGAAAGCTATTGATAGTATTACCATCTGTACCCAAGTACCTATATAAGACACTAGAAGCGCTACTATCGAATAATGCTTCATGGATAGTAGGAATAGTTCCATTAGAGACCTTTCCCACTACTTTTGTATCTAGATACATCTGATTAATATGACCAGTTATACGCTCTACATACCTTATAGATGGAACAATCTCAAATTTTGGAACTGCAGGCTTTACAGGAGTTTTTGTATTTTTGAGAGGTGCTTTTATCTCTGGGGGTTTTTCTCCACCTGGCAGTGCAGTTGAGACTTCAGAAATTGGTAAAGGCCTTGTGTCTTCAAAGAATACTGCTCCAGCAACTGGATAATCTGTTATCTGAGTGAATCTACTTACTTCTCCTGTGGTAAATGGTTCGTCTGTGGGAGTTAAAGGAGTTGTCGGTATTGTACTGTCTGTAATAGTTCCGCCATTATTACTACTCTGTCCATCTGTAGTGCTTCCTCCTAGGAATGGTAAGTAGTCAGTAACCGTTGTATTTGTACCATCAGTATTGGTTTTATTGCTATAGAAATAGAAACCGAGAACAATTACTCCGACTAGTACAAACACAGTTATGAAAATGATTTTTGTTTTTCGTGGCATATTATTTTCCATTAAATGACCAGTGCCAACTTTCACTAGCTAAATTCTTAAATTTATATTTCCCTGCATTTGCCTCTAACCATTTAAAACAGACGCTATTCCTACCCCCTGCTTCTACCATTGATTGGCCATTGCAAGTAAAATCAACAGCTCCACCTACTTCGTGGTTTGAATGTCCTGGTCTTGCAGTTGGAGGTTTACAAGATTTTGCTGGAGAAGTATATATGTCAGGCTTACAACCATGATTTTTCCTCAACTGCACTTGCCTATCATAGCTTCTAGAACCATATCCTGACAAAACAATACCAGCCTTTTTTGCTTCATTAATCATACTCTGTAAATTATCGGCTATATTAATCCCAGCAATATTATTGCATATATTTATTTTTTTAGGTTGCTTTATAGTCCCATTACCATAAGTACTAACATCTCTATAACCACTGGTACAAATCTTTGTTTTTCCAGTAACTTGATAGTATGTTGTAACTGGTTCTGTCTCCTCTTCCTCATCTATCTCTATTGTTACTTGATCAACATCTACCCCATCTTTACCGGTGAGTGCTGGGTTGATAGTGTTTAGAATTGCGAAAGCCCCGAGAGCTATAAAAAGACCAAGAATTGCAGAAAAAATTCTACTTTTAGCCTCTGTTTTTCCAAAGACTGATTCGTTTCCCATATATTGGATTCCACCAACAACAATCATTATGACTGCAAGTGCGGCACAAAGGCCAATGGCAACCTTGAAAATTATATTAAGATAGCACCCAATACCATTAGGCATCTCTGGATTACCAGGGCAGGTACCACCACTTGATCTAACTTCTTCAAGATTACCTATTGGAGCTAGAAGTTTATAAGTGTTACTTGGATTAATAATCTCTTTTTTAACGGTTATTTCTACAGGTTGATTATCTGAACCATTGTTTAATATTTCTATAAACTTTGCATTTGAGGTACATAAAGTATCACATTCATAGTAAATTCTCCCACCGTTTTCATTCCAAGAATTATAAAGCGTTGTATCACCTTGTCTTATATAAAAGAATAAATTACAATCATATCCTACAGCTAAAGTTAACCCAGCTTCGCATTCTTCTTCGCCAAGCTCAATTCTTATTGTAAAATTATCGCTAGGTATATCAATTGGTTTTCTTAATAAACCAGAGTCTATTAATGCATCATCATTACTAATACCTGTATCTGCTTCAAAAACAGTAAGAGTTATTCCTTGAGCATTAACGCAATCTTTAGTTTTTACGACAATTTCAGCGTCTGTCGCATTGTCTTTATAGAATGCATCTTTATCTTGTTCACCAGCTGGTTTCCAAACAGCTGAAAGAACAACACAATCTGCGGCCTCTATTTGGTTACCTTCTACTCTTAATTTACCCTCGCTATTTTTTATAAGACTAAATGGAGCAAATACATTTATAATTAAAGTGACTATTAAAATAAATAGAGATATTTTTTTCATACTACAGATTTATCTTAAGCCCGCCTACTACTTTCTGATATAAGGTGTTTAGATTTTCAAGTGTTACTCCTATAGTTGCATAACCTCCTCGTTCTGCAGGGCGAATAGTGAGCTCAGTTTTCTTGGATGGAGTTGCTATACCCTCCCCATTTATTTCCCAGCTATAGTTAAAGATACCCTCGTTACCCTTGAGTGCTAGGAAGTATGGTTCAGCGACAATAGTAAGCTCTTCTTCACTTATAAAAGCTTCATCTGCTAAGGCTTCATTATATAGTGTTCCCTCTGTTGGAGACTTCTTGTAGAAAATAATTTTCGGTTCTGTGATAGGAACTTCAATTGTGTTTGTCGCACTATATCTACCATCAATAGATTCAGCAGTTACAGTTACTCTTTCTATGTCATTGAGTTCACTATTCTGGAATACATAGGCATCTTTGTTGTATCCAGATACTCCTTGCACTGTATTATCTCCTGCTTTCCATGTATAAGTGATATTACCCTTGCCTTGTTTTATAGAGTTTGTATTTGGAATAGCTACGACTTTAATAAGTCCTTCTGCTGATGGAAAAGATTTACCACGATAGAATGGAGGCGTGTATGAATCGACTCCTTCCCAGATAAGCTGGACTTCGGATGGATTAATTGTGATTCTTTTAGTAATTCTATCTATAGAACCTGGAACATTTATAACAACATCAATAACAGTAATAGTATTTGGGCCAGATGCTTTGAACGAATAGCTTGTTTTTCCATAGCCCGAGAGGACTATACTTGTTCCACTTTGCCACTGTATAGAGGCTTTATTTAAATCTGTCGCGAAGCTCGTAAGAGTTATAGTGACATCGTCGTATGGTTTTGGATTATTTGGGATTATTTCTGCTACGATATCGCCTTCTTGGACCATAATCTCATTTACAGCCATAGAAATATGACTGACGTAAAAGATACTAAGTATAAATACTACACTTAACAATATTTTTGCTCGAGGGTTGGTCACTTTCATATTATACGTTAATAGAGTTACCTAAACAACCATATATTACTTTGAGGCCTCTGATACTGCCAAGTCGTCCTTTGCCTTCTTTATAGCAAGTATTTGTGATGGGTCTGAAGTTATAATCTGATCTTCGGTATATGAAGCGATAGTC
>CAYHMN010000006.1:19528-24624 GCA_964357795.1 uncultured Candidatus Saccharibacteria bacterium | reverse complement strand
CGTCCTTGCCAAGGATGAGACAGGAGTTCGATTCTCCTATCCCGCACACAAGAATAACTTATAATTTAAGAGGGGTAGCAAGCAAACTGCTTTGCTTGCGGGGAGAATCGAAAGATTTTTCATTATTTTGTACTCAAAATTGAAAAATACCTGGCTATGTAATAGCCGATTCTCCTATCCCGCACAAATAACTTTATGGCCTCAAAGCCAATAGACAAGTCAAAAATACCCACATATGTTACACATGTAACAACAACTCTCGAAAAGGTAGGATTTGAGGTTTTTCTTGTTGGTGGTTGTGTCCGTGATCTTATTATGGATAGAATTCCAAAAGATTGGGATATCACCACAAATGCCACTCCGGAACAAATTATGCCTTTATTTGAAAAGACCGTATACGAGAACACTTATGGCACAGTAGGGGTTTGTATACCGAAAGTTACACATGTAACAAATGGGGATGTTACACATGAAACACCAGAATATCACATAATAGAGGTTACACCATATAGAATTGAGGCTAAATACACTGATTTTAGACATCCAGATGAAGTAAAGTTCAGCAAGAATATTGAGGATGATCTTAAAAGACGAGACTTCACAATCAATGCTCTAGCCTATAATGCCTCTAAAGGACATATAATTGACCTTTATAAAGGACAGGAAGACATAAAGGACAAAGTAGTCAGAGCAGTAGGGGAGCCTAAGGACAGATTCCATGAAGACGCGCTTCGCATGCTTCGCGCAGTCAGATTTGCTACACAACTTGGTTTTGTAATTTCATCCGAGACTATGGATGCAATTGTGGATAATGCGCATCTATTAAAAAATATTTCTGCAGAAAGAATTCGTGATGAATTTACAAAAATTATAGAGAGTGAAAATCCGAGCAGTGGAATAATTCTTTTGCAAAAATTAGGATTATTAAAATATATTATTCCAGAACTAGAGGAGGGAATTGGGTGCGAGCAAGGTGGGGCTCATATTTACGATGTATTTGAGCATCTACTCGGTGCCCTAAACCACGCTTCAAATAAAGGCTTTTCTACAGAAATCAGACTTTCGGCACTATTTCATGATATTGGGAAGCCGAAAAGTCGTAGGCCTGGGGCGAAGAAAGCTTATACATTTTATGGCCACGAAGTCATAGGTGCTCGCATGGCGAAAGCAATTATGGAGCGACTAAAGTATCCAAAGAAAACTACAGACTTAGTAGTTTCACTTGTGCGCAACCATATGTTCTTCTCAGACACAGAGCAGATTACACTCTCAGCAGTGCGACGTATTGTACAGAAAGTAGGGAAGGAGCATATCTGGCAGTTAATGGAAATCCGTGAATGCGACAGGGTAGGCATGAAGAAAGCAGAAGCTCCATATCGCCTTCGTAAGTATCACGCTATGATAGATGAAGTCTTACGTGATCCACTTTCTGTAGGCCAGCTAGCCATTGATGGGGAAGTACTGATTAAAGAGCTAGGGATGAGTCCGTCACGCCGAATGGGGTGGATACTTCATGCACTCCTAGAAGAAGTCTTAGATGATCCGAAGAAAAATACAGTTGAATATTTAAAAGAAAAGGCATTAGAATTAGACAAACTTTCTGATAAAGAATTACAAAAATTAGGTGAAAAAGCCAAGGATTTAAAGGATAAATTGGAGGAAGAAGAAATAGGTAAGGTCCACGCAAAGCATGGAATAAAAAGATAGACCTCTATGCTATACTAAACAAACTTATTATTAAATACATTAAATATGATTACAAAAGAACAGTACATAGATGCATTGATAGGGGAGATAAGTATAATGAAGCACCTAGCAGAGAAGATAAAGCCAGAGCAACTAGCTCATAAGCCAACCGAACCACAAAGAACCCTCTCGGAATTAATGCATTACCTTACATATATATTCATCGCTGGTACAGACAGTGCTGTAAATGGCGACGCAGATGCGTGGAAGAAATATGCCAATGCACCTATGCCCACATTGGAGAATTTCAATGAATTATTAGACAAAGAAGCTTCTGAAGTAAAATCTCTTATCACTCCGATGGCAGATGAGGACTTAAAGCAAGAAGTAGCAATGTGGGGGCGTACCCAGAGCAAAGCTATGCATTTGCTAGGACTTCTTAAAATGGCTTCTGCATACAAAATGCAACTCTTTCTATATATGAAGCAGTCTGGAACAGAAAATATAGGCACAATGAACTTGTGGGCAGGTATGGACCAGCCACCAAAAGTACAATAAAAATGCCTTGTGTTAAACAAGGCATTTCAGTTAAAACCAATTTTTTTACTTGGAGTAATTATTTATTGAATAGTTCAATCTACTAATACCCTCCTGAAAAATTCTGAAAGCATCTGCTAATCTGCCTTCTTTTTTTGCAGAAAAGTAATTGTCATTAATCGTTCTTAATCCAAGAGTATTGGCTATCTCTTCAACCACTTCTTCTGGCCTTTTCAAAAACATTTGACTACCGTCTTGATTAAACATTGTCATGACATACTCCTCATTAAGTAGTACACCTTTGGGTAGTTTAAGAATTTTTCTTCTTACAAAATTGAATGCTCCAGTGCGACTAAAAGCGCCATCTGTTGAGTTAGTAACGTCGTAACACATGATAGAATAATTTTTAGGTTTTAAAAAATTGTTAAAGAACAAAAATGAGCCATTTGAGGGCTCATTTTTGTTTTTAATCAATTTTCTTGTGAGATTAAACGCAAAAATCAGCCATCAAATATGGTGTCAGGGTGAGACAAATTGTTTGATTATGCTGATTTATAAACTCGCGTTTCATATATTTAAACTATAGCGTATTTTCTATAAGAAAGTCAACTGCTTTAAACTTATATAAATTCCTGCTGATAACATTTTTCGCAATAGATTATTTTACCAGATTCTTTGGTATGAGCAGTTCTGATTTCCTTGCCACATTTATCACAATTTGTATCTCGTAAAAATGGTTTATTCGTAAGGTTAAATCTACGCTCTTCTCTACACTTGGGACAATTACTTGGAATAGGTAAGTCCAACTTTTTTAGAATACCCAATTCTCCGGAAACCACTTTATAACCTTTGCCACATGATTTACATTCAATAATTTCATTCAAGATATTTTCGTCTACTTGAATAATTTTTTGCGGTAAGTCACTATTATATATAGTAGGTGTATGTTTATTTTCAATTTTATCTTTCCAGTTAAATCCTTCTTGTAATGCCTCTTCCTTAGTCTTGAGAATAAACCTAACTCCATTAGAATCATTATATGGGAAAATAGAAAATTCTGGTGGGAAAAATTCTCCATACGTATATACTCTACCGACAGAATCAATATATGGATTAGATGTCATATCTTCTTTAATTTTCGCAACTAGATTTGTATAAGTTTCTTTATCATAAACTTTATTTAAAATTGCATATTGTTTACGTTTAAGATTTGCACAGCCAAAATTATCTTTAACGCCTATACAACAACCACAGTACTCTCCGTTTAAGCCATTAGCAAAACACATATAAGAAAATTTCATATTATTTACACCTTCACCAACAGCAGAGCATTCATACATCTGACTTGCAGCATTACCCCAACCCGAGTAATCATAACAATCTTTAGCCGTGGGTACAGATATAAACTGGCAAAATTTAGAATCTTCTGTATTTACGCACATATAGCACTCTTGAGCATTCTTTGACTCAAAAACATAATCTCCTGATACATTAAAGTTCTGAGGATTACCGGTATACTCGCGATATGGGAACTTTTTATTAATTTCTTTCATATTATTAAACATATTTTCTAGTCCATTTCTTGTATCAAGTTGTAGTTCTTTTAATTTCTCAAAATACTCTTCTTTAGAATATTTTTGGTTAAATATATAGTAAGATGCTCCGCGCATATTTACACATCCAACACAGTTTATACATCCATAACAATTACGAGAAAACCAAACCTCACTACAATCATCACATGTATCAGAAAATAAGGTGCGATTAGACCTTCCTAGCCCTACAGATTCATAACATAATTCACTCCGCCACATACGCAAGCAATCAGCAGAATCTTTCAGCTCATTCAAGAGTGAAGAATAATAAACTTCTTCACAGTAGTCAGCCCAAAATGTTAGGTAGCAATTTTTAGAATATGCTATGCCATTAGAATAATCACAATTCTTTAAAGTAAGGTAAGCAGTATCTCTTGCGAAATGTGGTGTTTTTAATTGTAGCTCTCTCCACTGCTCTAAGAAATTTCTATTTGGATCATAATCCATAGCATATTCTGTACCATCCCAGTCATCTGCCCACCAGCAAGGATCACAATATACAGTAATAGGGGAATCTGGTGAATACATAGTTAGTGTTTTCTTTCCACATTTATCACAATTACGGAAATATACACTCCATGCATTAGGAAACGCTAATCGCCTTGCCATCCGACAACCAGGACACCATGTAGGTAACGGTACATCAATCTTCTTACAAAAAGCTTGATTATCTTCATCTATTAAGAAACTTTTTTTACAATTCTGGCAGTTTTTTGTTTCCATAAATTTAATCCATCTGAACTTTAATCATTCCACTTTTATCTTCACTAGATAGGTATCCAGTCCATTTTTCTAAAGTTGGAACTTCTATATGAAGTGGTATTTTAGGCTTAGTAAATACAACAATACTCTTGAATGCTTTGTTCATAATTTGTTCTTTGCTAGTGCATGTATCAATATGACCAGATAAAATAATTTTCTCTAGCTCTAAACAAGCATCAAAAACTTTAGGGCTAAACCCTTCTAAGTTCTTTACAAGAACAACTCTCTCATTTATATCTTCTAGGGTTTTTGTCGCTTCTATAAATAGGTTCTCGTTCCCACTATCTAAAATAATCACATCACTATCTTTGTAGTTTTTTAGTTCTTCTGCTGAGTTCACAAAAGCAATCTTAGAATGGTTCGGCCCGACTTGTTCCAAGAAGTTATCTTTTGCCATAGGGAACGCAGTGAGAAATAGTATTCTAGAACCAGATAAATAGAGGTCTTTCACTAAGGTAATAGTGAAGTGTGAACCTCCTGATTTATCTCCATATATTATCAAATATGGTAAATCCT
>CAYHMN010000006.1:0-19518 GCA_964357795.1 uncultured Candidatus Saccharibacteria bacterium | reverse complement strand
GAAATAGAGCTGATAAAAATTGAGACACAGACATTAAGTGAAAAAAAACAATAAGTAACAATATAATCTTCATTGTTTAATAGAATCTTATTCACATATATATTATCTCACAAATACCATAAATCTAAAATGCACTAGGTTTTACCTAGTGCATTTTATGACTAACATATATGTATTATTTCAATGGCACAGTAACTGTAAGTTCTATGACTTCGTTGGCAAATGTCTGAATAATACCGAACTCTTTCATATCTATATTGAAGGTTGATGAAAGTTGTGTATCAGATGATTTCACATCAAAGCTAACATTCTTTGACATACCGTGCACAGTCATCATCCCTGACAGCTTTCCATCTTTGAGAGATATTACTTTAAAAGATGCAGTTGGGTACTTTGCTACATCAAAAAATGCGTCGGACTTTAGATGTGGAGTTAGTTTTTCACTATTGTCTGTTGTAAGGGAAGTCATATCTACTACGACATCGCCTTTCATACTGTCGCCATCAAAAGCGAGTTTTGAATCTACTTTGGTGAAAGACCCATTGTGGACTTTCCCAGGGCCAAAACCTTTGAATGCAATTTTCACATTTGCATTATCAATTTCTTTTTTTGAAATGGCAGGCTTATTTGCACTTTCATCTGCCTTGATTTCATTTTCACTTGTAGTATTTGTATTTACGTCACTTACGTTTGCTTGTGGCACAGATGCATCTGGCTTGGTCTGAATGCCATACCATACTATTCCTCCGATAACTATAATAACGAGCACAATTAAAATTGATTTCATATTTTATTTGAAAAAATAATTACTAATAGATTACTATTATACACGAAAGGGGTGAAAATAAAAAAGAGGCATTAATCCATAATAAATTATAAATTAATGCCTCTGTAAAATTGTAAGCTTAGAGCAGCTATTCGGCTCTTTTAACTGTAACCGTAAAATCAGGCTTTTTCTTTTTTCCTGTCATTATAAGGGCAAGTGCTCCCCATGTAATGACCACTCCTCCATAAAAGGTTTTATCACCCTTCGGGAAAAGTGAGGAAAGAGAATCTAATTTTAAAATTGCAATTCCTGCCCCTATAAAAAATACGGCAAGTACAGTAAGAGTGATGTTTTTTACTTTGTTCATCTCAAAAAATTTTGTTTTGTTGAAAAATCAAAATACCATTAAAATACCTTGTGCCTATTATAGCATAATCTAGGAAAAAAGCAAGCTATTTGAGTTCTAGCGTTATAGGACAATGGTCAGAGCCCATAACTTCGGGCAAAATCTTTGAGCTTTTTAGCCTATTTTTTAACTTCCCAGACACTAAAAAGTAGTCTATTCTCCAGCCAACGTTTCGCTCTCTTGCGCCCGCAAAATGGCTCCACCAAGTGTAGCTGCCATTCCCTTTAGTAAACAGGCGAAACGTATCTACAAACCCAGCATCCACAAAGTTCTGAAACCCTTCGCGTTCTTCTTTTGTGAATCCTTTCTTGCCTTCATTTTCCTTCGGCCGAGCTAGGTCATCTGGCATATGAGCGACATTTAGGTCCCCGCAGAATATTACTGGCTTCACTTTCTCAAGCTCTTTCATATAGGCAAGAAATGCTTTGTCCCAGACTTTATGCCGAAGGGGAATGCGTGAAAGGTCATCTTTGGCATTTGGAGTATATACAGTAACTACAAAAAAACTAGTGAACTCAGCCGTGATTACTCTTCCTTCAGCATTTGCATCCCCATAATCATCGGCAATTAGTTTAAATTTCTTGGCAATATCTTTCGGAATATCAAGCATCACTGATATTGGCTTTACCTTAGAGAATATCGCTGTGCCACTATATCCTTTACGCGTAGAGGAAGAATTCCAATATTCTTCGTAGTCTGGTAAATCTACTTCCGACTGGTGTTGTTCTGCTTTCGTTTCCTGTAGGCAAATAATATCCGGCTTATATTTTTTCACAAAAGGCACAAAAAGATTCTTCTTGTGCACTGCCCGTATTCCATTTACATTCCAAGATATGATTCTCATAATTTAAGAATAACACAAAGCACGAGTATTCTCGAGAGAACCCTTGCGCAGGAGCTTAGAAAATAAAGTTGGTAATCCAACTATTATTTTCTTGAGCGACGAGCAGAGCAAATTTGAAGCTTCAAATTATGCGTGGTGAGTCCGAGAATACTCGTGCGACGTACTACTTACCTTTCCCGTGAAACTTTTTGTGCACATCTCGTAATTGAGAATCTGTTACATGTGTGTATATTTGAGTTGTGGCGATATTAGCATGTCCGAGCATCATTTGTACCGAGCGGATATCGGCACCATTGGATAGTAAATCAGTGGCAAAGCAGTGTCGTATGACATGGGGAGTAACCTTCTTAGAAATTCCGGCTTTGATGGCGCACTGTTTTACAATGCGCTCTATAGAGCGTCGAGCAAGGGGCTTGATATCATTATTATCTTTCATTTCACTCCCAAGTTGGACGAAAAGTGCGTCGGACATATCTTTACGGAGTGCCAAATATTTTTTCAAAGTATCTCGCGCTTCTTCTGAGATAAATACAACTCTTATCTTCCCACCCTTACCACGAATAGAGAATTCACCTTGAGTAAAATCAATGTCATTGGTAAGTGAGCAGAGTTCAGATACACGTAGGCCTGTAGAAAATAAAAGTTCAAGGATTGCTCTGTCTCGCAACGATTTTATATCGTCACCCGGAGATGCCTTAAGTAGGCGAGTGAGTTCACTATTGGAGATAAGGTCCAGATGGCGCTCAGGAACTTTGGCCAAATCTATCTCTTCGGCTGACATTGATTTTATATTTTTCCGAGTTAAATATTTCAAGAAAACTCGAAGCGCAATCATATAGTAGTTCTGTGTCTTCCTTGAGACTGTTTTACCTGTAGCCCTATTGTTGCCCATAGATTGGCGATTGAGCCACAGCCGAAATTCACGCACCGATGTGCTGTCTATATCTTCTGGATTTTTAACTTTTGAAAATTCTAAGTAGCGAGTAATATAGTGATCGTAATTCTCTACCGTCTTCAGACTTCTTCCTTTTTCAATTTCTATATGCTCCAGAAACTCTCTCTTTAACTGTTCAAGTTTGGTAGTCACATTCAAAGTATACAATATTTTGCGACATTAAAATAATAAATTTGGCAAAAAAAAATATGGCCAGCCGGAGGTAAAACGGCGGGCCATATCGATATTTTAAAATCAGTCATGTTTTCCTATTTAGAATAGAATTCTCTAACTAAATTTGATTCTTCTATCTTCAATCCTGATTCTGTTATATTTTCCCATTTTAATTCTGTATCTCTGACAAGAACGATTTCGGATACTTTTCCAGGAATAACTATATCAGCAGTCCCTGAAAATATGTGACCAACCTCTATTGAAAGATCAATCAATCCATTGTTTTTGAAAATATGCGTTCCAAAACTAGCATCTGTGGAACAATGAATCTCCCAGGCAAACACGTTCTGTAGCTTGTATTTATAAATTCGAAATAGTTGGTTATCAACTGTTTTAAAATAAACTTCTGCTTCAGAATATTCAGGATTATTTAAAAGAAACCTAAGTGGCATTTTCGGGGTAGAGATAGCTGCGTATATAACCCCGTTAGTTTTAGTTACTTTTTTAAAAGCAAAGGCGGGGTTTTGGAAAAAGAATATAAATTCCCAAAACAGGTCCTTAATATTAATTAAGTTTTGCATCTTTTTAAATTTAGATGGTGATTAAATTGATATCCTCGACACTATCAAGAGCCAAAGATATCAATTTAATCAAACAAGATTTCTCTCAAATTACCATAAACAACCATAATGGTCAAATAATGAAAACATGGGAGGGGCTTGCAATTTTTTCCAATATGTGCTAGTATATAGGGGTAATGTTAACAACAAAAAAGAAGCAAAATATTATAAAGAAAAGCCAGACTCACGATAAAGATACAGGATCTCCTGAAGTTCAGATAGCAATCCTAAGTAAAAGAATCGACGAATTAGCTACACATCTAAAAGAACACAAGAAGGACAATCACTCTCGCCGTGGACTTATCAAGATGGTTGCCGATCGCCGTGGACATCTGAAATATCTTGAGAAGACAGACAAGGTGCGACACGCGAGTCAGACTAAACTATTAAAAGCATAGCAAAACGTCCCGACACTGTCGGGGCATTTTGTTTGGTAGCCAAATATTATAAAAGTAGTACTATTAAGAGAGCATATGATAATAAAACACAAAGAACAGAGAGTAGGCGTTTTTATAGATACATCAAATTTGTATCACAGCGCCAAGAATTTATATAAAAGAAAAGTGAACTTCGGAGCAGTACTCAAAGATGCTGTTGCTGGCAGAAAGCTCGTAAGAGCCATAGCATACGTCATAACATCAGAAGGAGGGGAAGAAAAAGGATTTTTTGATGCTTTAACTAAGCTTGGTATTGAAACTAGAACAAAAGAACTCCAGATATTCTCTGGTGGGGCCAAGAAGGGTGACTGGGATGTCGGTATTGCCGTAGATGCTATGAAGATGGCTCCAAAGCTAGATGCAGTTGTACTTGTCGCAGGTGATGGAGACTTCATACCACTCGTAGAGTATTTGCAGAGTACATACGGTACCCAAGTAGAAGTCGTATCATTCGGTAAATCATCTTCTATGAAGCTCAAAGAAGTTGCCGACGATTTCCTAGATCTCTCCGAAAACCCAAGAAAGTATCTAATATATTAATACATGTGACTCCTAAAAACACTCTACATATAGAGTGTTTTTAGGAGTTGATATTTATCTATTTAAAGCATATAATCAGCGAAAAATAATTAAATCAAATTAAAAATTAAAAGCCATGTCAGAAAAAATTGCTTTGGTAGGCTTCTCTATTAATTCTGAGATATATACCTCTTATGATGGTAAAACTCAGCTGGAGAAGGCACCGCTATTATCAATGGGGGCTGGCATTGGCGGTACTTCTGCTAATGTAGCCACTGCTATTCAAAAATTTGGTGGAAAGAGTAAGCTTTTGGCTCTCAAGGGTATGAATGATGATTTTGCAACACATATATTAGATTACGTGTTAAGAAATTGTAATATTCCATATCAAAATTATCCCATACTCAACAGAAGCCATATTGCTCTATTGCCTGATGATGGAATCCAGACAAAAAAAGTTTTTGGCTTAAAGGGTGGAATCATTCAGTCAAAATTACCGGAAACCTTAGCAGAGATTGAAAAGGAATTTGGCCAATGGAGAATTGCTACCGGCGTCAGAGTTGAAGAAGTAGACTTGGTTATGTGTTTGTTTAATAAACATGTTGGCTTCAGGTCACTGAACCCAAGAATGGAATTAATCAAAAACGAAAAGGTATTCCATGAATTATTAAAGGATACCGATCTACTGATTTGTAATCAATCCGAGTATCATGCTTGTAAAGTTACTTCACCGTCTGACTTACATAAGTACGGACCTTCGCTTGTTATAATTACAGATGGAGAAAATGGTGGTATGTTTTCACACAAAACTACTGGGGCGGAAGTGTTCTCAGCTTGTGGTGATTACATCGAATCAGGAGCTAAACTTTTCAATACTGGTATCGGGGACTGGTTCCACGGTTCATTTATTTCTAAATGTATGGAATTAGGCAAACCTTTTAGTGATTTAACTCTACAGGAAGTATTAGGATTTATATCCTTTGCAGCAAGAGTTGCTGGTAAAAAGATTACGATGGAAGGTGCATCAAATGGACCAGGTTTATTAGATCTTTAAAGAAATTATTGAATTTATTCGAATACGGGAAGTCTCAATGGCTCTCCGTATTCTTTTTTTATTATATTGAAATCCGGAAAATTATTCTTAATAATTTCATTTTCTTTATCTTTATCGTTAACAAAGTATACAGAGCCAGAAAAAGATTTATCTTTTAGAAAAAGATCCTTGTCTTCTTTAATAATGTGTATCTCTCTAAAATGCTTTTTTAAATCTGATTTATTTATTTTCAATGTCTGAAAATCAAAATCACCTTTTGTTAGAAGTATTAGATAATGATTATTTGATAAATTTTGTAATAATTCATCGATTTCCGGCAATACATGAGAAGTCAGATCGGCATCATTCAACCAATCATTAATGTTCATCTCTTCTGAGATATCGTATTTATCTTTCAAGATTTTCAAATGGTTATCTATACTATAACTACCTAGAATACTCTGCGACTGTTTGTATGATCTATGTATGATGTCATTAGGAACACCAGACTTCTCTAATATTTCAAATATTTGTTCCTTAAGTCTTTGTGTGTCAAAAAGTGTGTCATCAAAATCAAAAATAATTGTAGCCATATAATAGAATTAATATATCATATAAAAAATATTATAGCTCTTTATAAAAAGACCCTTTTCTGCTATGCTAATAGTATTAATAAGGATAATCGTTATTCTCCAGACGGATAGAGTTGAAACCATATACATTAAAGCGTTTCAAAACTAGGGTCTGGGGATTAGCCTAATAATATGCAAAGTAAAGAATACGAAGTAGAAATCGGTGGTAAGAAAATTACCGCTATTTTCAGTGACCTAGCAGAGCAAGCCAATGGTTCAGTCATGCTCAAGTGCGAAGGTACAGTAATAATGGCAACAGCAGTGATATCAAAAAGTGGCGACAACAATCCAGGATTTTTCAATCTAACAGTAGAGTACTTAGAGAAGTTCTATGCGGCTGGGAAAATTCTTGGTAGTCAGTTTTCTCGTCGTGAAGGCAGACCTTCCGACCAAGCTATACTCGCAGCCCGTATGACCGATCGAACTATCCGCCCACTTTTTGATCATCATATCAAGAATGCAGTTCAGGTTATTATCACAGTTATCGCTATAGGAAAAGCAGATCCGAAAACTCTTGCAGTGAACGCAGCATCTATAGTACTTCACGTATCAGATATTCCGTGGAAGGGTCCAGTCGGAGCGGTTCATATAAGTAAGACAAAGGAAGATCAGACTCTCAAAATAAATGACTATATACCAAACGCTGATGAGCCAGTATATGCACTTGATTTACTCGTTTGTGGTAAAGATAAAAGTATCAACATGATTGAAGCGATGGCATTTGAACTTTCCGATGAGGAGATGGGTAAGTGCTTTGATATGGCTGTAACAGAGATTACAAAATGGGAAGATTTTCAGAATAAATTACGAAAAGAGTTTGGAAAAGAAAAACTTTCATTTCCAAAGCTTGAAACTCCAACTGATGTGATTGAGTTATTCAACGAGAAAGTTAAACCTATGTTAGATGTTGGGTTGTTCAGTAAGAAAAGTAAACAAGTTGCCGTAGAATCAGAAGAGATTTGGAAGAAAATTATAGATGAGACATATCCAGTCTATGATGACAAAGATAAATACGTCGCCCATGACTACATGCATCACTATCTTGACCATGCATTTCATAATGCTGCACTGGAAAAAAATATGCGCGCCGATGGTAGAGTGCTAGACGAAGTCCGCGCACTTTATGCCAAGGCTGGTGGTATATCAGACACGTTACACGGTTCTGGAATATTTTATCGTGGAGAGACCCACGTTCTCTCAGTACTAACACTCGCTGGACCTGATGCGATGCACACTATAGATGGAATAGAGTTTTCCGCCAAGAAAAGATTTATGCATCATTATAATTTCCCTCCGTATTCTTCTGGTGAAACTGGTCGCGTAGGAGGGATGAACCGTCGAGAGATGGGCCACGGCTTCCTAGTAGAGAAAGCTTTGACTCCTGTCATGCCAGATAAAATTCTATTCCCATATACTATCCGCGTTGTATCTGAATCAGTAGCTTCCAATGGATCTACCTCCCAAGCTTCTATCTGTGCATCAGTAGTTGCTCTCATGGATGGTGGTGTCCCACTAAAAACTCCAGTTGCTGGTATATCAGTCGGTGCGATGATAGATGTGAAAGATAAAAATAAATATGTTCTCCTTTCAGATATCCAAGGACCAGAAGATCACTATGGTGATATGGATTTCAAAGTCGCAGGAACCAAAGATGGTATCACAGCTATCCAGCTTGATGTGAAAGTTGATGGGATAGCACCAAGTATTTTAAAAGAAGCGCTTGGACGTGCAAAGACTGCTCGTCTGAAAATCTTGGATACTATCATAGGTGAGATAGCGACACCACGCGCATCTATATCTCCAAATGCTCCTATGATTCTGACAATCAAAATAAAGAAGGATCAGATAGGTATGATTATTGGCCCAGGCGGTAAAAATGTAAATGCCATCCGTGAGGAAACTGGTGCAGAAATTACAATAGAAGAAGATGGCACAGTCTTTGTGACTGGCAAGAATGGTGGGGCAGAACGTGCTCGCAAGATTATTGAGGATATGACTCATGAATACAAAATTGGTGACACGGCGGAAGGTGAAGTTGTGAAGCTCATGGACTTTGGTGCCTTCGTGAAGATAGCAAGTGGAACAGAAGGGTTAGTTCATGTTTCCGAGATTGCCCCATTCCGTGTAGAGAAAGTTTCTGATATCCTTAAAGAAGGTGACAGGGTGCCAGTGAAAATAATAAAAGTAGATGAGAAAGGACGTCTCAATCTTTCAATCAAAGAAGCAGATGCTAACTTTTTCAAGCCAAAATCTTAAACTAAGTTAGTATGGATGAAAATGAATTACAAAAAAATAGTGACAGTAATATAAAGACTATCCATACTTATACATCGGATATGGCCGATGCCATACGCGAGAATGAAACATCAGTTATAAAGATAGCCCTAGCTGAGAAAGAAAAGCGTGAAAGAGAAGAAATATATAAAGAAGCAGCAGGAACTAAAACTTCAAAATTTTTTCTATTCTTGGGAGGCACAATCCTAATCCTAGGCGCAATTGCAGGTTCTTACTTCTTGTACAAGAAGAGTAGTACTGCTCCTACCTCATCAGGACCTGTAATGAAAGATATAGAAAGATTTATATCCTACGATGATAAATCATATGTAGATGTAACTGAAAATAAAAATCAAAATGATTTATTCAACTCTCTAAAAGGAGATTTAGAGAAAGGGGGCAAGGAAGGTTCTATAAAAGAAATATTTCTCACTCAAAAAGTAAATAGTATAAATCAGTTACTATCACTTGATGATCTAATGTCTCTGGCAAATATCGGGGCACCAGCACCACTTGTAAGGACCTTAGACGAAGAATACATGATAGGAACTTATACCAAGGCTGAGAGACCTCACTTATTCTTGATATTTAAAATAAAAGATTACAATCAATCATACGCTGCTATGCTTGAGTGGGAGAAGACGATGCTTCGAGATATGTTTGTACTATTTAATATAGACGTATCAGCTGATAGTGAAACTCTTTTTGAAAAACCATGGAGAGATATCATCATCAACAATAAAGATGCTCGCATCCTCTATGACAAGGAAGGTAAAGAAATGCTCTACTATATATTCCCAAACAAAACTACTTTCATCATCACCGACAACCAAGATGCTATCAAAGAAATCAGTTTAAGATTACTAGCCAAAACGACAAAACCATTATAGATTGCCATTTGTTACATTAATGATATTATTAAACTTATGAATATAGATATAAACAAGAAAAAATTAGAAGAAGAAAAGGTATTACTAGAAAGCGAGCTTGCTTCGCTTGGAAAAGTAGATAGTGCAACAGGAGAGTGGGAAGCAACTCCAGAAGTCCAGACTGCCCCAGAAGCTGATGAGAATGACCTAGCTGATCGCGCTGAAGATTATGAAGAACGCTCAAGTACTATGTCTGTCCTAAATACACGCCTCGATGATATCAACTTGGCTCTCAGTAAAATCGGAACAGAGGGATATGGTATCTGCGAACACTGCGGTAAACACATAGAAGAAGACCGCCTAGAAGCCAACCCTAGTGCTCGCACATGCAAAGAGTGCATGGAAAAGGTCGTTTAGTTTAAAAGCCCAAAGAAAGCCCTTTGGGCTTTTATATTTTATGTCTTTCGCAAGAGTATACTCTGCACAAACACATTTACTAAAAGGAAAAATCGTCACCGTGGAAGTAGATATCACGAAGAATACTTTGCATGCATTTACTCTTGTTGGTCTACCTGATAAGGCAGTGGACGAATCAAAAGATAGAATGAGTTCAGCCTTGAAGAATTCCGGCTTTGCTTCTCCGAAAAATCAAAATCAAAAAATTGTCATCTCGCTCTCGCCGGCCGACTTGAAAAAGGAAGGCCCCTATTTTGACCTAGCTATTGCCCTTGCATACTTACTTTCAGCAGAAGAAGTAGATTTTGACCCGCAAGGTAGAATTTTCTTAGGAGAATTATCACTCAACGGTGAACTCCAGCCAATAAAAGGCGCTCTACCTCTTGCCCAAGAAGCCAAACGTCTAGGATATAAAGAAATATTTGTACCATTAGCGAATGCAGAGGAATCAGCACTTGTAGAAGGTATTACTGTATATGGGGCAAAAACTCTGAAAGAAGTTATAGATCATATTTATAAAGTGCGTCGTGATAAAAAAGGCACTCCGATTGAACCCGAACGACCAAAGATTAATCCTCAACCGAAAACTGTTATTCAATTAGTATCTAAAACTCACGACATAGATTTCTCTGATATTCGTGGACAAGAAGGTGCCAAGCGCGGACTTGAAATCGCAGCAGCCGGTGGACACAATATAGCCATGTCTGGTCCGCCCGGCACAGGGAAGACGATGCTTGCCCGAGTCTTCTCGCATATCCTTCCTGATTTGAAGACAGATGAAGCATTAGAAATTACAGGTATCCACTCAGTCGTCGGACTTCTAGATGACACCCTCGTAACCGAGGCGCCGTTTCGTGCACCGCATCATACTGCAAGCTATGTCTCTATGATTGGTGGTGGAGCAAATCCAAAACCAGGTGAAGTTACACTAGCCCATAAAGGAGTATTGTTCCTAGATGAATTCCCAGAGTTTGAGAAGCGGGTCTTGGAATCGCTTCGTCAACCACTAGAAGACAACATTGTCTCCATTTCCCGCGCACGAGGCTCGGCAATTTTCCCATCCAATTTTATCCTCGTCGCTGCTATGAACCCATGTCCCTGTGGCAACAAGGGCAACAAACAGAAAGCGTGCATCTGTAAACCAAATGACTTGGATAGATATACCCGCAAACTCTCTGGTCCGATAATGGACCGTATAGATATCTGGGTCACGGTCGGCGCAGTAGATTATGAAAAACTTTCAAGCACAGAACAAGTTGGCGAAAAAACTAAATCAGTCAAAGACCGAGTAGTACGTGCTCGTGACATCCAAGCTAAAAGATTCAAGTCTGCCAATGCTTCTGCGCGGAAAATAAATACTAATAGTGAAATGAATGTGAAAGACT
Source organism: uncultured Candidatus Saccharibacteria bacterium (assembly GCA_964357795.1). Taxonomy (GTDB): domain Bacteria; phylum Patescibacteriota; class Minisyncoccia; order Phycocordibacterales; family UBA9973; genus UBA8515. Next base: position 8,169 of record CAYHMN010000006.1, on the reverse strand, counting down.
TGAACATCTACGCGCCACTCTCGCCAGAAATAAAAAAATTACTCAACGACAGTGCCGAGCGACTTCAGCTCTCCGCACGTGCCTATCACCGAGTCATCAAGCTCGCCCGCACCATCGCCGATCTAGAAGGAAGTGAATCTATTACGACTACCCATATACTGGAAGCACTTCAATATCGACCAAGAACAAGTGTCTAGTATTATTTTTGAGCAATAATAATCATATCTTCTGAATCTTCAGAGTATGGATTCTTGTCCCAATCTGAATAAATTTCAAAACTAGTGAACCCTGTTTGTTTGCACAAATCTATAAATTCATCTTTTGTATAAACACGAACTTGATAATCTTTCTTTTCTTTATTTCCATCTTTATCTTTTATAATCCAAGTACCGTGTATTTTTTTGTCTTCTGAATTATATTTATCAATAATCCTCAAAGTCTTTCCTGAGGTAAGATTTCTTACTTCATCCTCTCTATATTTACCAGAAATAATTCTTGGAATATTTACATCTGTATGGAAAAGGAGCTTCCCGCTTGGTTTAAGTGCATCATAAAAATTTTTTAGAACTTTATTATTTTCTTCTTCAGTTTCAAAGAACCCAAAGGAATAGAACATATTAATAACCGCATCAAATTCTTCCTTATAACTAATATCAATCATATTTTCTTGAACAAAATTTACGTTAACATTCTCTTTATTCGCATTTTCAATCGCCTTTTTCAGATGAACAGAGTTTAGTTCACTTCCAGTTATATTGAAACCTTTTTGAGCAAGTCCAATACTATGTCGTCCATATCCAGAGGGGATATCTAATATTTTTTCTCCTCCTTTCAAACCTAGGAGTCGAATAATACCTTCTACTTCAATTGTAGTTCTTTCTTCAAGAGTTTGTTTTTTCTCAATTAAATAACCTTCTTCTGAATTGTCACCTTCTAAGTAATGTTCCCCGAAAAATCCATATTCCTCAGACCACCAAGCAGTATCTTTTTCCATATTCAAATATTACAACAAAGTAACTAATTTAAGCAATAAATTGCCTAGATAAAATCCCTCATTAGAGGGATTTTATCTTTTCTTTGGAGAATGAGGAGCAGTATCAACTGTTATTAGGGGAGGGGCGATTATTAATCTTTCTTTCTTTTTGACTGGAGCTTTTTTCTTTACAACTTTTTTAGCGACTGGTTTTTTTGCAACAGCTGGCTTTGGAGTTACTGGCTTAACAGTAGGAGATGCCATGGCGAGAGTTTTCGCTCCTAAGACGCTCCCTTGTGCATATGCATCATGGGGAATTTCTACTGTTGAGAGCGGTACAACAGTTAGGAGAAGTGTGGTGAATATAATTGTAGTTATTTTTTTAGTCATGGTCAGGAAGAGCTCTGGTATTAACTTTTAATCCTTCGTATGGATTTGGATTACCTCCACGGTATCCAATGTGGACGTGGTTACCGGTAGATTTACCAGTTGAACCCACATATCCGATGACGTCTCCACGCTTCACTACATCTCCAGCTTTGGCTGCAACTTTACTCATATGGCCAAAGATAGCTTGTCCTCCATCATCAAAGTTTACTACCACATATAATCCATATCCTCCATTGTATCCACTAGTATCAGCAATCAAGACAGTTCCACTTTGAATAGCATATATCGGAGTACCTTTAGGAGCAGAGAAGTCGTAAGCTCGGTCAGCATGCAATCCTTGAGACACACGCCCTATGCCAGCAGGGAATGGCCAGATATACCCGCCAGCAATTGTACCCTCTGGTTGACCAGCATCTGATGTATCAGTTGGTAATTTTATCTCTGTTTTAACTTCAGGTGTCGGCAAAATTACTGGGGTCTGTACTACAGTTGGAGTAGTATCTACGTTTACAACAGGAGCTTCAACTTTCACTTCAGGTATTACTTTCTTTTCAACGACTTCTTTCTTTTCTACCTTAGCAACAGCGACTTTCTCTGGGATTTCAGTAATCTTACCTCCTGGGATAACTATTGAGTCACCTACTTGAAGTGCTGAATTAGTAAGAATGTTGTATTCAGAGATATCAGAAGCTTGAGCATTGTACTTCTTAGCTATCCCTGCTAGAGTATCACCCTTTTTAACAGTATAAATCACTCCCTCAATAGGAAGAATAGTGAGACTCTGACCAATTTTCAATAAGTCACTACTCTTTAAGTCCGCGTTTGAATATAAAATGGTGCTTTTTGAGATTTTGAATTTTTTAGCAATACCTTCCAAAGTGTCGCCTGATTTGACTATATATGTATCAATTTTCTCAGATGAAGCGTATTTACCAAGGTCAAGACTAGGTCCGAGCGGGCCAACATTAGAAATAAGGGCTTCATCCTCTATTATTGTGACTGGCAGAATCTCATCTTTCATATTCTTCAAATCAGGGTTAATAGATGACTCAAGAAGTGGAACATTCTGAGAATTATGCTTAACCTCTTTATCTGGAGAAACTAAAGATAGTGTTTGTGGCTCTGAGCCGAAGACTTTTGTTATCAAATCAGAAAAGAAGCCAGCATAAGCATTGTTAGTCTGGCCTATTACACATACAAATAGTAGTAAAGAAAAACAAACCTTTATGATAGAAGGCTTGGTAAATAAGGCTATTTTCATCAAATGGTCATTTGGACGAGCAAATTTGCCATTAGAATCTTTTTTTGAGGGTTTAATAAGCCTAGTTAATTAACTACTCTAGAGATCACCCCATATAGGGAACTACAGAACGACCGCATGAGCGAGGGCTGTAATTGTATAAGTGATACTAGGGTAATTGTTACAATCGTCCGGTAAATGCTTGCAAAATAAAGCTTTTCTGTCTGTTCGGTGTGGTAGGGGATGTCATAAGCTACCCCTAGGTATAAGAGTAGACCATATGACAAGGTTAGTCAACGAAGTAATGCACAGGGGGTCTTTGGCCCCTATTTTAGGCTTATTACTAAAGCACAGATTAAAATTTTGACAAGTTCAGCATATGTGTTGTATAATTGAAAGGTAAAGAAAGCCCTAAAGGAAGTATCCATAGATAATAAGAGTAATATACTCACAACATAATGATATAATGGATTCATTAATTATGCTTGATAAAGTGCTCCAAAAGCCAACTATAGAATTTACTGGAAAAGATACACTAAGTTCTGAAGATTTAAAATTACAGAAAGAGATACACAATTTATCTCTTGAAGAAGAGATGAGATTGAATAGAAAATATCCAGATAGGAAAATAAATGAAAGAAACCAGAGAGATTTGATAGAATTCAAAAAAGATCCCTATATATGGATGCGAATGAAATTCACGAAAAATATAATAAACAAAAATGAAGCTAAAAAAAATGAAGAATATTTAGCTATTCTTGAAAAGATAATGTTAAGTAGACCAAAAGATACGGAGAATAATGAAAAAATAGAAGTACCAATTGAGAAGTCAAAGAAGTTTTTGGATTCCATAAAAAGAATAGAGAAATTAAAAGAGAGGGAAAAATATTTAGTAGAAGCTATAGAAGCTGAAAATAATAGAGAGGGTGAAGCAAATAACGAGGTAGAAGATATTGTGCCACTACCTCCAGCTCCAGTAAAAAATGGTGACGACTTTTATGTACGACCACCACACGTAGAAATTGTACCTGAAAATAGCGCAAATATTGTGGAGCTAGTAAAAGAATTTCCAGAAGATGTCAAAAATAAAGAAGAAGGGCATCCTCCTGAAAAATTAGTTACTACCAGTCCAAGATTTACTATAGACGCGATTAAACCACCAACTGTCACCAAGGAAAAACTTGGTGAATCAGAAATAAAAAAAGCAGTAATCGAAACTATAAAAGAAAATAGGTTGGGAATTAAGGACCCGTCATCACGAGTGGGCGAGCGAAGTATTATAATTGATGGTAAAATTAATGGGTGGGAAATATATATAAAATTCAGAGACGAAAATGGTAAACTAGAACTCGCTGAAATTAGACCCGATGAATATAAAAAGCCATATTTCGCAAGCACAAAAGGAACAATGAAAAAGGCCGAAAGAAAAGCATATGCTTTTCTTTCCTCTCTTAAATCTCATCTAGAAAAAAAGTTTGGAAATATTGAATCTATCGGAATGAAAGATAAGGAGTTAGTACTTAATCTAAAAAAAGAATAAAATATTATGCCTAAAAATATGGAAAAAACCAATGTTCAAGATATGAAGTCCGAACTTACTACAGTCCGAAAGTTTATAGAACAAGAAACTTCAAAGGCTATAATGCTTTTGAAAGAAGACGGTAAAACAAGAAAAGAAGTTTTAGATCTTAACTTATTTAGTGAATCCGATATTGAGAAAATATACAGTAAGGAAAAAGTAAAAGAAACAAAACTTCTTACTTATAAAAATAAAAATGCCAAGGAAGAAGACTGGGGTAAGTTTCAAGATAGGATTGCTAGTGACAGTAATATTAGTTATGAACAGAAAATAAAAATACTTCATTCTGAATATGATAAGAGAAATAATACTAAAGAAAATATAACATCTTCCAAGGAGATCGAAAAAATTAATCTAGTAAAATCAGAAGCCGAAGCAACATACGATGAAAAAGAAGCTGGTACAGAAATACAACAAAGTAACTTAGACCAAGAGATAAAGCGAGTAGGACTTACCAATGGCGACTTAGAATCAATGCCAGAGTGGTCATCGCTTTCGCATGGGCAAAAACTTTTGACTCTAGAACAATTAGCTCAAAATACTCTGTCTCGAGTAAAGAAGATTGGAGAGGATAATTTCAATGAGAAGAATAATATAAAGATGTCATGGAATACTAGCGATTGGAAGCCTTTTTCTCTTAGTAAAAAAATTTGGCACAAGATGGGTAAATCATTTTATATAAGTAAGGAAGAGAAGCAAGCCATCAGAGATGCCAAAGAAGGGAAAATAAAACCAGAACCTGAAATACTAAAACAGTTTATAGAAAATAACGCTGAGATGAATTTAGATGTTGTTGAAAAAGATGGTAAAGCAAGTATCCAGTTTATGAAAGTAGATGAGAGTCTACCTATAGAACAACAGAGAACTATTGAATTTTATAATGAAGTTGCAGGGCAATATGCTAGCATGCCCGATGCATGGAGAGGGGAAAAGGCAGCAAACAGTCTTGATGGGGCAATTTTTAATAAAAAGAATCATGAAAAATTTATTGAGATTAAAAATAGATACGAGCAAGTCAGAAAGTCAGTATTGGAAATAAATGGAAAGTCCATGCAAGAAGCTAATGTTGCAGACTATCAGATTGCAATGCTCCAACTCAAAAATACAAATCCTGATGCCTTAGGAGAATTAAAGAGAATAGAAGGTGAAGCTTCATGGAAAAGATTGGTGAACAATGAAAATGTATGGCGTAGTTTATATATTGGTGTTGGATATGGAGCTCGCAAAGGACTAGGAGCCACTGTTGGCCTGCTTGCTGCACCACTTGTAGCAGGGGCTATGGGAGGAATTCGTTCATGGGGGAAAGCAAACAAAAAGATAGGTACGGCATTCGTTGAAGGTCGCACTACAGAAACATTCCAAGAACGCAGGATAGAAGGTAAAAAAGGCATCATGGACGACAAAAATGCCAAGAAAGGTCTTATCTCTAAAGCTTTAACTGGCAAGGATGTAAATGCCAAAGAAGTTGCTGCCTTTGTTGATGCGGATAGTCAAATTCAAAGATTGGATAAATTAATGCAGAAATTAGAAAATGCAGGCACAGAAACAGAAAGAGCAAGAATCATATCAGAGCTTTCTACTCGTGTAGATTACATAAACCAAAAACATAACGAAGGGTTAATAAACTACGGTTCCAAAAACCCAACAGGGTTGGGCTATGCTCTTTTAAAGAACCTCAGTGACGCATCAATACAAGTTCAAATGAATTCAATAGATTTAAATAAAATCCCTGATGAAAAAATTACGATAAAAGATTTAGATGAGAAAGGTAAAGTTAAGGAAGTACGAGAACTTGAACTTCGTGATTGGATTAAAGAAGAAATAGAGCAACGTTCACGTCTCCTTGAGAATGTTATGGCTAATAATGAAAAGGAATTGGGAAAGAAGCAAGCAGACTTCAAAAGAGATGAAATATTACGTGGTATGGCGGTCGGAGCTGGCTTCTCATTGGTCGGATGGTCAATAGCAAACTGGTGGGGTGGTGGTACTCCGCACAGCATAGGGTCAGAGGGTCTAACCTCAACTACTCCTTTAGTAGGAACACATGGTATAGAAAATGTCGGAATGACTCCTCCAAACCTAGGACAGGCTATAGATAATACATACGTTAAACCTCCAATTATGAGAGATTTCATTCCTAATAGGAATATGACTACTGTACAGGAGATACCTACGGTAGGAAATTATACTGGTAAAGTTGATCCTAATTTCACTATAAATAGAGACGAGGTGGCAATAGATAATACATATGTAAAAAAACCAAATCCTGATGAGCTTGTAATCAAAAACACAGTTGAGAAACCAGAAGTAGAGGAACCTATAAAAGTAATTCCTAATCAAGAGACTCCAATCACCACTGTTGAAAAAATAGAAGAAGTTAAAGATGATTCGTTCTATAATAACCCAGATTACGAAAAATATTCTAAAGATATTACTCAAACAATCCCAGAAGTTGAGGATAATACCGTCCAGTCGATTCCTGAAGCAAACAACGATATTGTTCAGGAGGTTCCTAAAGTAGATGACGATATTACCCAATCAATTCCTAATGTTGAAGATGAAATCACCCAAGAAATTCCTAAAATAGAAGATTCTATCCCCCAGTCGATTCCTGAAGTTGAGGATATGGGCACAGAACATTTACAAAATGAATCGGAAATTATTGATAGACCAACGCCAGAAATTAAAAACATTGAGAGTGTTGTGCCGACAAACAACACATCATCCCCAGATGTAAACGCTATGTCCAATAGTCGTATATATGGAGGTGGACTTGCTCCTATATATCCGACTGGAGAAGGTGGAGATATAAATATTCCGCGGACTGGAAACATAACTGGCAATGGGTTTACAACAGAAGTTCCAATGACGAAGGAAGAGGAAATGGAATTCTATGGTAATAAAAATGCTGTAAGAGCTGTAAATGTAAATGAAGCTATTGATGCAAAAAATGCGATTCAAAATATAAGCACAGACCCAAGGCATCTAGAGTCGGCTTCTGATGTTAGACGAGTATTTGGTCGCCCAAACGTAGTGATAGACAAGCCAGATAGTGACTACATAAATGGCATAGAGGCAAAAGAATGGACCAAAGAATTTGACCAATGGGCTAAAGAAAATTCTATTAGATTTAAATCTTACGATGATTACATCGCAAAGCGTGAACTTCAAGAACTTTTCCCAGGTAAAGGAATACAAAAAGAAGTAGTATACAACCAAACGCTAGATAAACAAGTTGAGAAAATAAACGTAGATTACTTTAAAAATAGAGAAGAGTGGCCAATAATAGAGAAAATTCCTGCCAAATATTTCTTTGACTTCAATGAGGCAAAGCTTGCAGATGGCAGTCCAATACCAGAAGAAGACTTAGAGAAATTAATCGCAAAAGGTGTAATAGAAGACAATATAAATGGAGCTGGTAATCGTGATTATTCTTTTGCAAATGAAGATGAGTTGAAACGATTAGCAAAGGTTTACGCTAAGGTTGATCCCCTCAATGCAAAACCGATCGATGATGAATCAATGGAGAAATACATTAGTAGAATAACAAGAGACTTGCACAAGACCAATGATGGCACATTGTTCATGTTTAAGAAAGAAGCAACTGGCATAGAAAGAGACCTTGATAATGGAACTTTTGGTAGAAAAGAAGCAATCCGACAAAACAATCTTAGAAGTAGACAGTATAACTCAAATAATTATTCATATGACCCTAGGTATTCTAGAACAGTAAATACATTTGGAAATAATGTTTACAATTATTATAATAATTCTAGTAATTGGACACGCCCAGTAAGAATGACTAGATAAATCTTAGTAAAAATATGTTTGAAAAAATTAATCAAAAAATAATAGAGACATTTAGTATAGACAAACTACTAGAAAATGAGCAGAGGGAGGCAATGAAAAAAATAGGTACTTTGGTATGCCAAGAAGTATTAGTAAAAGCAATAGACATTATGAATGAAGAAGATAAGAATGCTTTTG
>CAYHMN010000005.1:0-24903 GCA_964357795.1 uncultured Candidatus Saccharibacteria bacterium | reverse complement strand
AGCGACGGACTACTTATGACTTAGCAATGATTCGTGAGATTGGGTACTGTAATGGTATTGAAAATTATTCTAGGCATTTGTCTGGCAAGAAAGAAGGTGAAGCGCCAGAAACATTGCTTTCGTATTTTCCTAGAACTAAAAATGGTGAACAAGATTTTCTAACTATAATTGATGAATCACACGTAACTCTCCCACAGCTAAATGGAATGTATGCTGGTGATGCATCGCGTAAAGGCACGCTTGTAGAGTTTGGATTCAGACTTCCATCTGCGAAAGACAATAGACCGCTCAAGTACCCAGAATTTGAAGAACGTATAGGGCAAGTTGTATATGTGTCTGCAACTCCTTCAAAATTAGAAAGGGAAGTAAGTGAACAGATTGTTGAGCAAATTATTAGACCTACAGGTCTTATTGATCCAGAAATAATTGTGCGACCAGTTTCTGCAGGAGGAGAATACCCAGGGCAAATACAAGATTTTATAGCCGAAGCGGAAAAGACCATTAAGAAAGGCTTCCGGGTTCTAGCAACGACACTTACAAAAAGAATGGCGGAAGATTTATCTGTATATCTGAAAGAGAAAGGCATTAAAGCTGAATATTTACATAGCGAGATCAAGACTATTGAACGTATCCAGATTTTGACTGCGTTTCGAAAAGGAGATATGGATATACTCGTGGGAGTAAACCTTCTTCGTGAAGGATTGGATTTACCCGAAGTAGCCCTGATTGGGATTCTTGATGCTGACAAAGAAGGTTTCCTCCGCTCCGAGACTTCTCTTATCCAGACTATTGGTCGCGCAGCTCGAAACGTAGAGGGCAAAGTTTTACTATATGCAGATGTGATGACAGGCTCTTTGGAGCGTGCAATAGGAGAGACTAATCGTAGAAGAGCAATCCAAGTGGCTTACAACAAGAAGCATGGCATCACTCCGAAGACGATAATAAAAAGAATTAAAGATATAACAGAAGAGCTTGAAAATAAGCACGAGAAAGCAGTGAATGCTGAGCTTGACCTCGATATAGAGTTATTCAAGAAAGCATTTACTAAAGATAAGAATAAGAAAGGTAAGACCGAGAAAGATTCGGTTAAGAATCTATTGATCTCAGACGAAGAGCGTAATCTTATGGTCTACGACAAGATTATAAAAATGAAAGAAAAGGAAATGAATAGAGCAGTTAAAACTCTGGACTTTGAGACCGCCGCAATTCTGCGTGATGAAATAATGGTATTGAAAAGAAGAATGGAGAATTAAAAAAGCCAGACATTTGTCTGGCTTTCTATAGAGTATCTTTATTAAAATTAAAAGCTTTTAAGCCAGGTTTGAATTTTTCCTAATAAAAAGAAAGATTCTATTTCTCTTTTTATTCTTTCCAAATAATCTACATTATCTTTTAAATAGATAAAAGTGGTATCTCTCTTTTCACCTTCTATGAAGTAGTTCACCCGAACTTGTTTATTTTGGTCAGGGTATATCTTTACTGATAAATTATTTTTTTCAGGGCAGATTATTTTGCCATTCTTGAAAGCAAATAATCTATTTTCGCAAATTGCTGTGGTTATTGTGTTCATAGCTGTAATTTTTAAAAATGATAGTTATATTTAACTTAAAAGTACTATTTATATAGTGTTTTGTCAATTTAAAATAAAGTGGTACAATCCAATTAGTTTAATATAGATACACCCCCATATACTCACTTGGCGGGTGTCATATACGTTATGAAGAAAGATTTAAGTAATTCCATAATAGTTAAGGGTGCGCGGACGCACAACCTCAAGAATATCAACGTAGAAATGCCACGAAACAAGATGGTGGTTGTTACTGGTATGTCAGGAAGCGGGAAGAGTTCACTTGCGTTCGATACTATTTTCGCTGAAGGTCAGCGCAGGTATGTGGAGAGTCTTTCTGCTTATGCACGACAATTCTTAAACCAGATGCCAAAGCCAGATGTAGATGAGATTACAGGCCTTTCACCAGCAATTTCTATAGACCAGAAATCTCGCTCTAATAACCCTCGCTCAACTGTGGCGACTATTACTGAAATATACGATTATCTTCGTGTGCTTTATGCGCGTATCGGCCGACCGCATTGTCCAGAGTGTGGCGATGAAATTAAAAAACTTTCCAACGAAGAGATAATGAATTTTGTTTCCAAGAAAATAAAATCTCATAAGAAGCCTACAGGCAAGAGTAGTAAAAAAGTTTTAGGTGTGGAATGGGATGAGACACCGATAGCAATTTACTCTCCAGTTGTTCGTGGAAGAAAAGGGGAATATTATCAACTACTTTATGATTTACTTAATAAAGGTTTTACGAAAGTTCGTATGGATGGAGAGATGCGCAATCTTCGTGAACGTATAGACATATCCAAGACTAAGAAGCACGACATAGATGTGCTTGTAGATTCATTCCAAATACACGAATTTCGAGATACTCCAGATGATGCACGAATGCGCTTGGCAGAAGCTATTGAGAGAGCCCTCGTAGAATCTGAAGGACTTGTGGTTATATCTATTGATGAGGAAGAATTCCTCATGTCTTCAAAGTTTGCTTGTCCGAAAGATGGATTTTCGTTTCCAGAAGTTGAGCCAAGACTTTTCTCATTCAACTCACCATATGGAGCTTGCCCAGATTGTAATGGATTAGGTTCAAAGTACTTCGGTGGCGATGAGCCTTGCGATGCATGTGGCGGTGCGAGACTTCGTACTGAAGCCCTTCATGTATATCTAGGAAAAACAAAAGGGATAAATATCGTAAAACTTACACATCTATCTATCGCCCAAGTTGCTGACTACTTTATAGAGCTAGAATTAAATGAACAAGAGAAAGAAATTTCAAAAGTTGTGATAAAAGAAATTGAAGCACGGTTGCAATTCTTGCTAAACGTAGGGCTAGAATATTTGTCGCTCGACAGAAAAGCAAATACACTCTCTGGTGGGGAAGCGCAACGCATCCGCTTGGCATCCCAGCTCGGCTCTAGACTTGTCGGAGCACTATATGTACTAGATGAGCCGACAATTGGTTTACACCAGCGTGATAATGAGCGCTTGATTAAAACCTTACTTGATTTACGTGATCTAGGTAACACTATTATTGTAGTAGAACATGACGAAGATACTATCTATGCCTCTGACTACATTGTAGATATCGGACCGAAAGCTGGAGTGCACGGAGGGCAAGTTATAGTTGCCGACTACCTAGAGCCACTTCTTACTGCGAAAACTAATCCATCCAAATCTAGAACGCTTGCATATCTTCGCAACGAAACACAAATTAAAATGCCAGAGAAGCGCCGGACGAATGATAAAGGGTCTCTGAAAATTGTTGGGGGGAAAGTTTTCAATATTGATAATTTAAATGCCGAAGTTCCACTTGGTAAAATGGTTGCTATTACTGGCGTCTCTGGCTCAGGGAAAAGTTCTTTCATGTACGAGATTCTTCACAAAAATTTACAGACTCGATATGAGCGTAAATATAGAAGCGCCAAGATTTATAATTGCGCATCATTTACTGGGACAGAATATCTATCGCGCGCAATCCTTATAGACCAGTCACCAATCGGACGAACGCCACGCTCAAATATAGCCACTTATACTGGCGCATTTACTCACATACGTGACCTGTTCGCAGCTAGCGAAGATGCGAGACTTCGCGGGTGGAAGTCCAACCGATTCTCTTTCAACGTCAAAGGTGGTCGCTGTGAAGCTTGTGAAGGTAATGGTGAGATAGCAGTAGAAATGCACTTCTTGCCGACCGTATATGTCACTTGTGATGTCTGTAATGGAAAGCGGTTTGATAAAGAGACACTTATAATAAAATATCAGAAGAAGAATATTTATGAAGTACTCCAGCTCACTATTGAAGAAGCAGTAGTATTCTTTGAGGATATTCCAAATGTTTATGATAGATTGAAAACTTTGATGGATGTAGGCCTTGGGTATATCAAGCTCGGCCAGTCTGCGACGACTCTCTCTGGCGGGGAGGCGCAACGGGTTAAAATATCTTCAGAGCTCTATCGTCCACACTTAGAGAAGACGATTTACCTTCTAGATGAGCCGACAGTTGGACTGCACTATGACGATGTAGCAAAACTTTTAGAAGTACTCAATAAACTAGTAGATAAAGGCAACACTGTAGTACTCATAGAGCACAATATGGATATTATAAAATGCGCTGATTATATTATAGACATTGGTCCTGAAGGTGGAGTTGGAGGTGGAAAAATTGTCGCTAGGGGTACGCCAGAAGAAGTAGCAAATACACCTGCATCTTATACCGGGAAATATCTAAAGAAGGTTTTAAGAAAAAAATAAAAGCGAGTAGGTTTACTAATCGCCTTTATATCTTTTTATTAAATTTAACAATGAAGAATGTAATTATTGGCAAAAATGATCCCATTATAGCCACTACAGCAGTCATTGTTTCTGACTTTTCCATTGTAAGAGTCAAATAGAATAGAAACCAGGATGCTATTGTGAGAGATATTGATTCTATAAATATTCCAATTGGAACTTTCTTAATATTCCACAATACATACAGGGTTATAGCTACGATTACAATAATTCCAGTCCAGAAAATTATCCAGTGGTCAAAACTAAAGCTCAACCACTCGTACAAAGGAGGCTGTTTTTGTCTTTGCATAATGATGAAGTTTTAGATTTTTGTAATTTGTTTAGATTTATCATATAGTAAGTGAGTGAAAAGTCAATTTCTAAAAAAACTGAAAATTCCAGATAAACCTGGGGTTTACTTTTTCTACAAGGGTAAAAATCTCCTTTATATTGGCAAGGCTACTTCTCTTCGCTCACGTGTCCGAAGTTACTTTGGCAAAGACCTTATAGCTACCCGTGGTCCAGTAATCTTAGATATGACAGTTCAAGCAACTAGTCTCAAATGGCAGGTAACCGATAGCGTTCTAGAAGCACTTATCCTTGAAGCAGAACTTATAAAGAAATATCAGCCGAAATATAATACAAAAGAGAAAGACAATAAAAGCTTTAATTATGTATGTATTACAAAAGATAAAATATCTAAAGTATTAGTTGTTCGTGGACGAAAATTGAAAAAGTCTGATTATAAGAAAGTCTTTGGTCCTTTTCCGAATGGATTACAGCTACGCGAAGCCATGAGGATTATCCGCAAGATTTTTCCATATTTTGATAATCATTCAGATAAAAAACAAAACTATCAATTCTATAAACAGCTCGCGTTAATACCGGAGGGGGATTATAAGAATAATATTAAAAATTTAATTTTATTCTTCCAAGGTAAAAAGAAAAAAGTAATCATAAATCTAAAGAAAGATATGTTTGTGTTTGCGAAGAGGCGAGAATTTGAAAAAGCAGGAGAAGTAAAGAAAAAGATTTTCGCTCTCGAGCATATCAATGATGTGGCGCTTATAAAAGATGACACTACGCAAGCGGATGCAAATTTTTCCCGCTTTACCCTAAAGGGCTCCGACACGGATAAAAAGTTGCATCCGCTTACTCCGTTTAGAATTGAAGCTTACGATATTGCCCATATGTCTGGCAAAAATATGGTGGGAGTAATGACAGTAGTAGACCTGCCTGCCGGCAGGCAGGGGATGGGAGAACCTAACAAGCAAGAGTATAAGAAGTTCATAATCAAGACTCAAACAGGCTCAAATGACACTGGAGCGCTTGAAGAAGTATTATCTCGCCGATTCCGACATACAGAGTGGGGATTACCGAATCTTGTAGTCTTGGACGGTAGTACTGCTCAGCTCAATGTTGCTAAGCGAGTACTTAGTAGGTACCAGTTTGATATCCCAATAGTTGCAGTGGTAAAAGATGATAAGCATAAAGCAAAAGCTTTGATAGGCGATGGAACCTTAATAAAAATACACAAGAAATCAATCCTCCTTGCCAACAGCGAAGCTCATCGTTTTGGGATAGCGTTTCATAAAAAGAAAAGAAGTGATAATTTTTTGAAATAAAAAAATTCTTCTTTCGAAGAATTTAAATTTTATAAAAGCATTTTTTACTAACCCTTTTCTGCCAATTCGGCAAATTCTTTTTCTATAAAATATTTATACGATTTCCAAAACCACATATTGAATTTTATAGTTCCTTCCCATGGATAAAAATTTCCAATTTCTATTTTAAGTGGATTAAGTCCGAGTTCTATCTCGGTATCTCCACTTAAGCGTAATTTCAGTACGTCTTTGCTATCGGAAGTTATTATCGAAAGATTTCGATTAGTGAATTTATCACTAAATCCATAATTTTCTTCAAAATTAGGCCCAGCAAGTTCTTTTAAATAAAACTTCAAAGTAACTTTTTCGTCCTGCTTTTCAAAAGTTATTACAATGTTCTCTCCATTTTCTCCCAGCCCATTAAACTCATACATTTCGTAAAATGGTTTTTTATGAGAAATGGATTCGTTTTTTTCAAGCCTCAATTCTTCCAGGCAAAGCTTAAAAAATGCGTAAAGAAAATTAAATGGAAATTGCTGGTATTCTTTCGGTAACTTTTCGTTTGAAATGAATTCAATTAAGTGATAGTTCATAACTGTAGGTTTTAAAGTTTTAAAAATTTACATGACTATACAATAAATTTTGTATTTAAGCAAGTAAATACAAAATTGAACTAGACGCTAGTTGTTAATAGCTATATACTGTCTATATATGATACGAGTTGGAGTTATGCGTGGAGGACCGAGTTCTGAATATGATGTGTCGCTCAATACAGGCGCCAATGTCCTTTCGCATTTGAGAAGTGACGCAATGAACGCTAAATATAAACCGATAGATATACTGATAGATAAAGATGGAGCTTGGCATATGGGTGGCAGACCAACCAGCTTAGAACAAGTTTCAAAAAGTGTTGATGTTATCTTTAATGCACTTCATGGGGACTTTGGAGAAGACGGTAAAGTTCAGACTTTGCTTGAGCAGTGGAGTATCCCATATACAGGCAGTGGCCCATTCCCATCGGCAGTTGGCTACAATAAAGTTCTAGCTAAAAAACAATTTGCACAACTCGGAATAAAGACACCACAATATGTTCTCTACGAACCAAGCGACTACGACACAGGTGTAACAGTAGAAGAACTCGCCGGAGAAAGAGCCAAGAAAGTTTGGCAGAAATTTGGAGCTCCGTGGGTCGTGAAGCCTGCATCTAGTGGTTCTTCTGTCGGTGTAAGAGTTTGTAAAACTTATCCAGAATTAGTTGAAGCACTTATTGATGCTACAAATGCAAACGTGAGCATCTTGGTAGAAGAACTTATAGAAGGCAAAGAGGGAACTGTCGGAGTTGTAGAAGGTATGCGTGGTCAAGATGTTTATACATTACCACCAATAGAGATTCGAGTACCGAAACATAAAACTTTTTTTGACTATGATGCAAAGTATTCTGGAATTTCAGAAGAAATTTGTCCTGGCAACTTTACAAGGGAGGAGAAAGAAGAGCTAGCTCGCCTAGCGTCACTCATACACACAGGACTCAGTCTTAGTCACTATTCACGAAGTGACTTTATTGTAAATCCAAAGAAGGGAATATACGCTCTGGAAGTAAATACACTTCCAGGACTTACCAATGAATCTCTCACCCCGAAAGCACTTTATGCTATAGGTGGGACTATGCCTGAATTTATTTCACATATTATTTCTCTTGCTATGGGTAGAAGATAAATTCTATACAATTTATTTTCTGTATGTAAAGTCACACTGGTATGATTTATACGTTATATTATATGTAGTACTAATATCGATAGTACTACATTTAGTTTTATTAATTTTTAATTTGAATTGAAATATATGAAAAAGAAATTTTTAGCATCGGCAATAATGTTTAGTTTAGTTTTAAGTATTTTAGGTATAGCATCAATTAGTAGTGCTCAGGTTGCTTCTATATCTGCAGGTTCTAATCAATCAATAACATTACCTACAAGCACAGTAACTCTTACAGGTACTGCTACAGCGTCAGTAGGTAGCTTAATATCAGGCTATAGTTGGGTCCAGACATCTGGTCCAGTTACTGGAGTTATTGCAACTCCTACATTAGCATCAACATTAGTATCTGGTCTTTCATCAGCAGGTAGTTATGTGTTTACACTAACTGCTAGTGATAATAGTACACCAGTCCAAAGTAGCTCCTCAGCTGTAACTATTAGTGTTAATCCAGCTGTTACAAATCCTGTTGTAAATGCAGGATTAGATCAAAGTATTGTACTTCCCGCTTCTACTGCGAATCTGTCAGGTGGGGCTATAGTTCTAGATGGGCGTACTATTACTGGATACAATTGGGTGCAAACATCTGGCCCGAACTCTAGTGTTATTTCTACTCCAACAACTGCAAATACAGGAGTATCTGGGTTAATAGTAGGTACATATGTATACACTCTTACTGTTACAGATAATACAAATGCCACAGGATCTGATTCTGTGACTGTAATTGTAAAAAAAGTATCATCTCCAGTAAAGAATCTAAAGTCTAAACTTGAAATAAATCAAAGTGGGCAAGTTAATCTTCAAGGAACTCTTGAATCAATCAACGGAAGTGTCCTCACTGTAAAAGTTTGGGGAATTACATTTACTGTTAACACAGCTAATACGAAGTTTGATGGTAGAGTGAAGGATTTATCTATGTATAAAGTAGGTGACTACGTAAGTGTGAAAGGTAAGATGGATTCATCTGCTACAACTCCTACAATCAATTCACGTTCTGTGAAGAATATGAGTATCCAAACTTTTAAAGAAAATAAGGAACGTGAAGATGACAAGAGAGATGAAGATAAGAAAAGGAAAGATGACGATAATAAATCAAAGAATTCTAAAGGGAATTGGAATAATGGAAAAAACGGTCGTTAAAATATAATCGTTTTATCAATCAAAAAAGAGCTTGGAAATTCCAAGCTCTTTTTTGACATTTGTTTATTCTTGTATTTTATGGTATAATTTGGACTCATGTATATGGCGATAAAAGCATTTAAACAATTTTTCATTCCTCACAAGCACAACGACTACAAACCGCACTTTTTCCGCGAGGTTTCTGTAATTTCTATTGTTTTAGTTGCTGTAGGTTTATTTGCTTTCTCTGCTAGTACAACTTTATATATAAAGAATACAGATATGACGGCGACAGTGCTCCCAGCTGTGCTCGTAGACCTTACAAATGACGCTCGCACATCCAATAGTGAGAAACCACTAGTTCGTAATGAAGTCTTAGACAATGCAGCTAAATTGAAGGCTGAGAATATGGCAAGTCTTGGCTATTTCGCACACACAAGCCCTACTGGTATTACTCCATGGCACTGGTTCAATCAAGCTGGGTACTCATTCGTGTATGCAGGAGAAAACCTAGCAATAAATTTTACTGAATCTGTTGACGTACAAAATGCGTGGCTCAACTCTCCGACGCACAAAGCGAATATTTTGAGTAGTAAATTCACTGAGATAGGTATCGCTACTTTTGATGGTGTGTATCAAGGACGACCTACCACATATGTGGTACAAATGTTCGGCTCACCTGCATTTAAAGCCACCCAAGCTGAAGCTAAAATTCCATCAGTAACTCCTACTCCAAAAGAAAATCCTAAACCATTAGCTCCTCCTTCAACTCTCGCTTCTAATTCATCTGTAAAAGGAGAAGTAATTATTACAGAGAAAAATTTAGAAACAATTACTGAAACGGAAGAATTTATTGCAGTAAGAAATGTTGACGAAGGTGAAAATGTACAAGCTGCATCTGCCCATAGATCTTCTCGGTATTCAACTTTGTATGAAAGATTTTTATTTATGACCCCAGTGTATACGAACAACATCTATCAGATATTTATATGGATAGTTCTCGGAGTACTTCTACTTATGATTATATTTGAAGTTAGTCGTAAGCATAAGAAAAATATCATATATGGAATTCTCTTATTTGTGATAATGGTGTGCCTTATATATATAAATAGGGCAATGTTTGTAACTAACTTTTTCACTTAAAGACCTCAATTTTGAGGTCTTTTTTATGCACATTTTATACACTTCCTTGTACACTCCTGGCTATTGACAGGTTTTGAAAATCCCGTAGAATACATAGTAACTCGTATTCAGTCAATGTGAGCGGCGAATGCCAAAAAATGCTCTTGTTTTTGGTCTTATTTATTATTTTATTATTAATTAGATGAATTATTTTATTATGAAAGAATTTAAAAAGTTTGTAGCGTTCGTTTTGCTTTTTTGTTTCCTAGGTTTGAATAGCTCAGTACTAACAGTTTTTGCAGTTGATGGAGAAACTGAGACGGCTCCAGAGATTGTAATCACCCCTGTCGTAGAAGAGGAAACTTTTCCTATAGTAGAGAATCTTGTAATAGACCAGCAACCTAGTGTTGCGGTTTCTAAGATAAATATATGTCACAAAAATGGTGAATCATGGATGTTTATGGATACACCAGCAGGTCCTTCACTAGATGGTCATATTGGTCATGGAGATTTTTTATATGATAATTCTTGGGGAGAAGGAAATGATCAAAAATGTAGTGAGCATAGTCCAGTAGTGATAGATCTTTGCCCTAATATGGAAGGGACCCAGACAAATTCTAATGATTGTCCTCAACCACAAGAAGCGCAAATTTCTGCAGCAAAGATTATTTGTGCATCAGAAACAGACCTTCCAAACTGGGGTTCTGGTGGACCAAACATAACAGCTGCAACTGCTCCAGACTTTCTAGTTACACATCCAAATTGTTACGAACAATCTGGTTGGAAATATGAATGGGCAGTAGATGGAACCGCAAATCCTGGCGACAATGTAGAAGTAGGAGGCGGTGCTTGGACAGTATTTGATGAAAACAATTTGCCTGAAGTTCCTGTGGGAAGTCGTGTTTGGGTTCGTGAACAGATACCAAATGGTTATTTACCTTTCTCTAGCGATACTGATGGGGAGAATGGATGGAGTGATGTATCTGCTGAATTCTACTGTAGTACTGATGTCCTAAATTATGACAACTATGATTGGATTGATGTCACACAACCAAATATTGAATATCATTGTATTGCATTTAATGTACAAGTAGAAGAACCACTACAATGTAACCCACAAGTAAACTTATTTGAGAATGGGAACTTTGAAGCTCCAGCTCTAGGTCTTAATACTTGGGGTATCATTCCGGATTCAAATCCACTTCTAAAATGGTTGGTTTCTTGGACTAGTCCACAAACTAGTGGAACTCTCGGTCTTGAAATTCAAAACAATGTAGCAGGCACTCCACTTGAAGGTTCACAGCATGCTGAGCTTGATGGTGACCACCCAGTAACTATTTCTCAAACTATTCCGACCATTATAGGTAAGACTTACGACCTAAGCTTTGCTTACTCTGCTCGCCCAGGTCGTGATACTGCTGACAATACTATTGAAGTTAAAGCCGGCGGAAATGTTCTAGGTGCAATTCTTTCTGATGATGGAACTTCACTAATAAATACTCTATGGGGTACGCAGACTCGTAGCTTCGTAGCGACATCTACTTCTACAACAATAGAATTTAAAGATACAGGTTCTGATACAAGCTTCGGTGGGTATCTTGATAATGTTGATTTAAGATGTAATCCAGAACAAAAAGATGATGGATTCATACACATATATAAATTTGTAGATGGAGTACAAGCAACAGCTGAATCAGTAAACGGAGTCTCATTCCCAATGTTCAACAATAGAGACGTAAATACTTACACTCTAAATCCAAACGGTTGGTGGGGAGGTAATGATCAATCACCTGCAGACATTCCATATGAAGCGACAGCATGGCAAGCAGGCGGAGGAACGTACTCTACATGGGAAAACCTTACAACTGAATTAGTTGGAGCAAGTTGTGAAGAAGGTAAGCCTTACGCACTAGAAGGATACAGTAGTGGTACGACACTAGAATCAGCAATTGCGGGTGGCGCAAACAAAACTCTAGAAACTCCAAGTTTTGTGATAGATGGAGATGTAAATGTGATTGTTTGGAATAAGAAATGTGTAGACCAAGAACCAGATCCAAAAGGTTCTATCCAAATTACAAAATATGTTTGTCCTGCGAATACTACAGTTGTACGAAGCGCTAATGGAGTAGGAGGAGCAGTACCAGAAGGTTGTGTCTTGCAGAGTGGTAAAACATTCGGTTATGTTCACGGCTCTCAAACAGATGCAAACGGTCCATACCCAGAACTCAGTGCTCCGCTTACAGCAGGTGGTACAACAGCTTCTGGTATTCTAACTATCTCAAACCTTCCAGCTACTGGACGATACTTAATAGTAGAAACAGACAGCAATAATGTAAAAATGGCTGATGGAGATATCCTAGGTCTTTACTGTCAGGGTGATGGTGACCAATCAAATAATAATGATAACCAAGAATTAACATTTGTTCCAAATAATGGAACTGCATACTGCATAGCTTACAATAAGGCAGGTGAAGTTCAAGGAGAAACTGCTACTTCACATACTACTGTAGTAAAGGCAGCAGATCTCGCCGCAGATATACTTGCTGTTATTGCAACTCCTACAAAGTGGTTCTTTTATAATGATGAGACAGATGTTATAGATAACGCACTTGGTTCATTTGTTACAGGTCCAGCTTCTGCTCCAGTAGGAACAGGTAGCGCTCAGATGTCAGTGACTGGAACACAACGCAGAAACATAGCGACTTATCAGTTCAAAGATGTAAAACTTGCTGACATAAAGACCCTAAGCTTCTCAACATATTCTCAACTAGCAGGTGATGGAGCTTTTGGACTTTCAGAACGAGCACCATATCTACATTTCAATGTTGACTTTAACAATACTGATACATGGCAGAGTCGTCTTGTATACGTTCCAGCTACAAATGGTGTAGTTGTATCAGATACATGGCAGACATGGGATGCTATAAACAGTGGTAACGCACTCTGGGTATACTCAGGCGCTACATGGCCAACAACAGTAGAAGCAGGTACCACTCCAAAGACATGGGCACAGATATTAGCTCTTTATCCAAATGCAGAGACTCGTTCGACTGACTCATGGTTTGGATTCCGAGTTGGTGAACCTTACGCAGATGGATTCACAGGTAATGTAGACAAGTTTATGATGGGTATCAAGACTGGTCTAAATACCCATACAGAGACATATGACTTTGAACCGACTCTAGTAGAAATAGATACTACAGAATGTTCAGATGATTCTGATAACGATGCTGATGGATTAAACAATCAAGCAGACCCAGGATGTCACAGTGATGGTAATGTAAACAATCCAAACTCTTATGTCCCTTCAGATGACAATGAATCAAATGAATCTTCTATATGTTCAGACGGCAAAGATAATGATTCTGATGGACTCATAGATTCAAATGACCCAGGATGTCACGATAACAATAATCTAGCTGATCCATGGAATCCAAGTGATTCTGATGAGACAAACAATATTCCTACTACAAATTCAGGTGGTGGAGGTGGAAATAGTAGTGGCAGTAAACCAGCAGGGCAAGGTCTAGTTCTCGGTGCTGAGACTTCTTGTGGAATCTATGTAGATAAATTCCTACGTAGAGGTTACAAGAACGATGTTGAAGCAGTGAAGAAAGTTCAAACATTCTTGAATAATTATATGAAAGCAGGCTTACCTGTGACTGGATACTTTGGAATCCAGACAGAAAAAGCTCTCAAGAAATTCCAAACAGCTTATCCTGAGACAGTGCTTGGTCCATGGGGATTCAAGAAACCAACTGGTATATTCTATCTTACAACTCAGACACAAGTGAATAATATTATGTGTCCAGAGCTTAAGTTGCCAATACCAGCTTTGACTCCTATAGAAACTAATCCTTTGGCTCCAAAGAAAGCTTAGTAAAATAGAGACAACAAAAATAAACCCCGAGAGGGGTTTATTTTTGTTAATTGACTTACATTTCTAATAGTTTTAAAATAAGGGTATATCAGTAATCTAGTAATCTTTATGAATAAAAATATATTTATCACATTGGTTTTAATTTTATTTTTCACTGGGTTTATAGGAGTAGTTAGCGCAAAAAATGGGTCAGATGATGAGAAATCTTCTTCAAGCCAAGAAGTAAAATCTGACGACGACGATAGTTCAGACGATTCAAATAGTGGACTTGAAATAGAGGCAGATATCTTTACAAATGAAACTGTAGTTAAAGTTGAAATAAATGATAATAAAGACACATTTATAACTTCAGCTAAAACCAGGGCAGAGATAACTGCTGAAATACTAGTAAAATATCCTACTCTAACAAGTGTTCAGGTGGAATCAGCTCTCAAGATAGAAACGGAAGATCGTTCATCTCGTCCAAGCGATAGTGTCTCAAATAAGAGTGATGACGAAGAAGATAATAGTGGTAAAGATGATGATAACGATGATAATGGAATGGGAGAAGAGCATCGCAGTGCTGTTGCTGATGTAGTCCTAAATCTTAAAGAAGTAGCTGATAAAGATAAGAAAATAGGCGAGGAAGTCAAAAAAATAGCAGAAGAACAAAATGAGTCAGCGAAGAAAGCTTCTGAAGCCATAGAAAAGATTGAAAAGAGAAGTGGTTTTAAGATATTTTTTATAGGTTCAGATTATAAAAATTTGGGTGGACTTCGAAGCGAAATGGTAACTACAGACAATAGTATTGATCGCTTAACAAAAGCTCTTGAAAAAGCCACAGACCAAGCTACTAAAGCCAAACTTGATTTGGAAATAAAAGCCCTTCAAGCTGAGCAGCTAAAGATAGAAACATTTATAGACGATAACGAAGGGAAGTTTAGTCTTTTTGGATGGCTTGTAAAAATATTAAATAAATAAAATAGACACAATAAAAATAAACCCCGAAAGGGGTTTATTTTTATTGTGTGGACCGTACAGGGAGTCTCTCGCCCTACGGTCGCGGGTACTTTTCTACGAGCAAAGCTCGACAGAAAAGTCTTTCTCGTCCTGACGCAAGTAAAGCAGTTTACTTGCTTACGGTCCAAAAAAAGAAAAACGCCTAAAGGCGCTTTTTTGTGGACACACTACTCAAATCTTGGAACCAAATAGAAAGCTGGGTATTTAACTCTTCTAATGCGTTGAATAGTCTAAAATATAGCTAAAATGATAAGATGTTGCTAACGTTCTTCTCACAATAAGAGAATGGAATAAAGTTGATTTATATCTATAAAATAGTAATATATAGTCATGACCTCTACTCTAACAAAAGAGTTTGAATATTACAAAAAACACCAAAAAACCCTTTTAGATAAATACGAGGGTCAGTTTGTTGTTATTAAAGACGAAGAGGTAAAAGGGGTTTATAACACAGAAATAGAAGCATATCAGGAGGCTCAAAAGGAATATAAGTTAGGGTCCTTTTTAATACAAAAAGTTGAGGAAGGAAAAGGTAGTTATTCTCAAACATTTTATTCTCGTGTTTCTATATGAGTCATAAGCATGCTCTTACCATAAAAGGAGAAGGGGTTCAAAGAGCATTAAAATCTCTCGTTGGTGTCTCGATACCTTTTACAGGGGACCCTAAATTACAAAAAGACATAATTATTAAAACATACCAAGGAATATGGGATACGGGTGCCACGAACACTGTTATTACAAAAAAAATTGTTAATGAATTAAATTTACAACCAACAGGAAAAACTGATGTCGACACAGCAAATGGAAAAGTTCCGAATGTAGATACTTATTTAGTCAATATTAATCTACCTATGAATGTAAATGTACAGGGAGTTACAGTAACAGAAGGTAACTTGCCTTCCGATGAAGATATATTAATAGGAATGGATATTATTACACTAGGTGACTTTACTATTACCAATCTCGATGGAAAAACAAAAATGACTTTCGGTATACCGTCTATACATTCATATGATTATGTCGAAAGAGTAAATGAAAACAATACGAAACTAGCTGCTAAACAAAAATGCCCTTGTGGTTCTGGAAAGAAGCATATTTATTGCCATGGAAAACAAAAAAACAATTAAATATCTAAATACCCAAGCTTGGTATCGAGCAGTAAAGGTAGTGTATGTAATTTTCGTCATCTTTTGTTATATAATAGCTGTAACTGGTATTTATATGTATATTTCTGATACTTATGATAGTAGACAAGCATATCAAGAGAAACAAGATAAAATATCAGAGGGATTAAAAAAGATACAAAGGTTACAAGATGAAGGTTACACTACAGAACAAATCTCCGAAACTTATAGAGTTGGCGGTCGTATTATAACTTTATCTTCAGAAGAATATAGAAAAATATATGGGGAAGAAGAATATTTAAAATTACATAGAGAACCTGTCGAGCCTGAGACTCCTCCAAGCATGTTATGGTTGTTTTTAATCCTACCACTTTCTTTTGCTTTAGCTTGGCTTGTATCACAGATACCAAAATGGATTTTTTATTACATATACCTAGGAGCAATTAAGCCTAAAGAATAATTCATGAAAAAAATACTACCAATATTAAAAAAGGTTGCGATGGGGATAGGAATAGCTTCTTTTTTATTTATTCTATACGCTGTCTTTATAGCAGAAGACACTACAGAGATGGTGCAAAATAATGAACAAATAGTTGCAGGTTCGGAAGATATTACAGAATCATGGGAAGAATTAGAAGAAAGGTATTTTGCCGAAGCAAACGAAAAGGGTTGGCCAGCTTTGGTCATCACTAATTCTCAAGGTGAAGAAAGAGAATATGAAAAGAAGAATAATCAATGGGTTAGAAAAGGTGAAAATAGTCAAATCAATACTAAAATTTCAACCAGTAATTCTTTAACGACAGAAGAATATAAAAAGATTCTAGGTCATAAAATAGCATTAGGAGCTGCTGGAATTAATGATATAACACGTAAATCTGACGGTATAACTGAAATCATAAAAAATAGAAACAGTGACTTAGAGGATTTAATTTCAAAAAATAAATCTACTTTAAGTAATACATCATGGCAATCTTTCGAGGTATATTTATCAAGTTTTAACGATTTTCTAAAAAGTGAAGTTGATTATTCTAAAAAAGTGATAGGTATTTTAGTTAATATAAAAGAGGTGTCTGAGCCACTAATGGAACCTTTGGATAATGAACTTCAGTGGCTTGTTGATTTAAAATCTATGTCTAAGGCTGAGTTTGAAAAAGAGAGTAAAAGTTTAGATACGTTCAATAGCAATATTGATAAAATCCGTTCACAGCAAAGTAAAATTATTCTTGACTTTAACACTACCATAGACAAATGGTCAGAAAATCATCAAGACATGTTAGCTCAAATAGAGAAAGCCCTAGACTACTCATACCAGAATTCAAATCCAAGTCAGTACTCCTTTTCTTCCCCTAGATTAATACCCCCACCAACAATACTTCCATTAAGTGTAACCACACATTGTAGTTTTAGTATGAATCCAGTAGGTGGAGGTGGAAATGTTCACTGCTCTTCTTACTAAAGAAGACTTAATAGAGGGGGAGGTAAGTCGAGTTACACATAGTTCTTGATATAGCTATTAGCCTTTCCCACACAGACAAAAATGGACTTTATTATGATTTTATATGTTTATAGGATTCTATAGGTTAAACTTCATGGCACACATACGGTTTTAAACGGTGGATAACGGCTCCTTCATCGATAACTGCATAATAACTGCGGTAACTGCTTATCAGTTAGATAACAGCTAGATAAACAGGCTGATAACAGGTAATAACAAGTAATAGCAGGAGCTATATACACCAGTTAAATTGGGTAATAATTGGTAGTTTTATGAGTTGATAACAAGTGAAATGTGAAGTAAAGTTAAGTATATATGGCTGAAGAAATACCAAAGAAAACTAAAGGCGAGATTAAAATGGAAAGGTATATTGAAGACCTTATTCGTAATAAAGAATTTCAAAGGAAAATTAAAAGGCTACGAAAAAATGATAAGCATTTCAAAGGCATGTACGATACTTGGACTGATGAAGATAAAGTAAAAGATGATTATATAAATAAAGAGCTTGGAGAAATAATTAACGCTTATGATAAATTAAGGAAAAGATGTAATAAATTAATGATTACTGATTACTCAAAGTCACAGGAAGCTATTTCTACAATTTACAATCTAGATATGGAACAAATTGCTTATCTTTTATGTTTGTTTAGTCCAAAATGTGAAGATATTATTGATTCAATGAAGTCATTAGCAGATTTTAATATGTGCAAAGTGTATGACATGCACCATGAAGAATTAAGTCCCTATAACAAAGGAGAAGAAATAATTTATTTAAATAGGAGAAGACAATCATTTTTAAATGCATACCCAGTTGGTGTTTTTATACACCCAAGAGCATCAAAAAATGATGTTTTAGATTTTGTCGAAAAAAGGTGGAAATGGATAGAAAATGGTTTTCTTCGTACCTATGCAGATAAAAAGCTAAAATATGGTAAAAGAAAACACGACCAAAAAATGTTAGATTTTATGTGGTCTAATAGATTTCTAAAGCCAAAGAAGTTAAAAGAATGCCTCGATGAACAATTTCCTAAGAATGGTTTAGTTTATTACGAAATAACTAAGATACTACAAACAGAAAGAAGCAAGAGATTAGGAAACTCATCATAGGTCGTTCATTTGGTATATTCCAACTCATATAAAAAGTAACCTGTAGGCATAACCTACGGGTTATTTTAATAGTTAACTTACATTATATGCGTTCAATAAAAAGAAGTTACTTGAAAGCTCAGAATCGTAATCCTAATATTGGCACTTATGTCTGTTTGGCATCAGTAGTTAAACATAGAAAGTTTTCAAGAAAGGCACTAGTCAAAGCTTTCAACGAATTAATGCCTGAAGAGGAGTACTCAAATGATGAGACAAAGGAGTTAGTCGACTACTTAGAATACCTCACAAAACTACCTGTAGAGGGCGAAAAATAGGCTAAAAATGGCATAAAAAGGGGTTAAATACAAAATTATGATAAGTATAGAGCGATGCAAGGAAATACTAGGAGATAAAGCGATTTCTGACTCTAAGGTTGAAAGCCTAAGAGACTCTCTTTATGCTATGGTCGAATCCATAATGGATAATTATTTCGAAGAATTTAGTATAATAGATATATGCAAAAAGCAGTCATTTATTGCCGAGTCAGTTCCACAAAGCAAAGTACAGAAGGACATGGACTTGATTCACAAGAACATCGTTGCAGAGAATACGCTAAACAAAAGGGCTATGAAGTCATAAAAGTTTTTAGGGATAGCTTTACAGGTGGCGGGGATTTTATGAACAGACCTGCGATGTCATCTTTGTTAGGTTATCTTGATAAAGAACCAGCAACTAATTTTGTAGTTATTTTTGATGATTTGAAAAGATTTGCTCGAGATACAGTATTTCATTTAAAACTTAGAAGAGAGTTCAGTGCTCGGAAAGCAAAAGTTGAGTGTTTAAATTTTACTTTTGAAGATACACCAGAAGGTAATTTTATTGAAACTATCTTAGCGGCTCAGGGTGAACTAGAGAGGAAACAGAATCAAAGACAAGTTATTCAAAAACATAAAGCCCGAATGGAGAATGGGTACTGGTCTTTAGTTGCACCAAGAGGTTATATAATGTCTAAAAATTCTATGCATGGGAATATCCTTACTAGGAATGAACCCGATGCAAGTATAATAAAAGAAGCTCTAGAAGGATTTGCTAGTGGTAGATTTGAAAATAAGATTGATGTTCAGAAATTCCTTACTTTGAAGAAATATAATGGTTCGAGAGATGTGAGTTTGGATACAGTGAAAAGACTCCTTGTTAGGTCCGTATTTGCGGGATGTGTAGAGTACAAAGAATGGGGCGTAACTAGAAGAATTGGACATCATGAACCGATAATTAGTTTAGAAACCTTTGAAAAGATTCAAGACAAGTTAAATGGAAAAATTAAAGTTCTTTCTAGAAAAGACAATAGTAAAGAATTTCCATTAAGAGGATTTGTTTTGTGTTTGGAGTGTATTAAACCTATGACAGCGAGCTGGACGACAGGTAGGAATGGTAAACATCCTTATTATCATTGTAAAACCAAAGGATGTAACCTTAATGGTAAGACTGTACGAAGGAAGGATATGGAGGATAGATTCGAGGTCATATTACGCTCTATAAATCCAAAGGAGAAGACTTTAGCACTTACAAAAGAGATTCTACTAGATGTTTGGAGTAAAAAGGTTTCTGAAGCTGATAAACAGCGTAATAACAGCGAGAATGCACTCGATGATGTTAGAGCAAAAATTAGAAATATATTAGATAGGCTCTCAAAAACTGATAACGATAATTTAGTAAGAACTTATGAAAAAGAGATTGAGAAATTAACTAATGAGGAGCAAATCTTAGAGAATCAGAGCCAAGTCATGAGAAGTAGGAAGCCAGACTTTGGAACCGCTCTCGATATAACTTTTAATTTCTTGAAAAATCCTTATCTTTATTGGATGAAAGACGACTTGAAATCAAAACACCTAGTTCTGAAACTAGTGTTTGAGGACAGAATTATTTATGACAGAGAAAATGGATTTGGAACCGCTAATCTGTCTTTACCCCTAAGGGTTTTTGAGTTTTCCGACGATACTAAAACGTGCGATGTGGACCGTACAGGACTCGAACCTGCCACCCCCTCATTGCAAATGAGGTGCTCTACCAGATGAGCTAACGGCCCAGTGTGTCTATATTACCGTATTTTTATCTTTTTGCAATAGGTTGTGTTTAAACCAAACGGCTCAATTCCCACCAATTGAGCCGTTTGCTAGAAGAGCGAGTAGATGGCTGCGAGGGCTGTAATGCTCATCAGGATGGTCACAATCCAGCCTATAACGTTGGTAAAGGGAGAGTTCTTATACCGCCCCATAACCACTCCGCTTCCGCTTATGTGAACGATAAATATAAGCACAATTGGAGATATAATGCCGTTGGCAATAGCGGAGTATATAAGGGCTTTGATAGGGTCTATACCAATGAAGTTGATAAGGATACCTATGAGGATAGATACTATGATAACCCCGTAAAATGCGCGAGCTTCATTGAGCTTACGGTAGAGGCCTTCCTTCCATCCAAAACTCTCAGATATAGCGTATGAGGCGCTTCCAGCAAGTACAGGGATAGCTAGCATTCCAGTGCCTAAAATACCTATTGCAAAGAGTAGAGTTGCCCACTTTCCTGCAAGTGGTGTGAGGGCTTGGGCTGCGTCACTTGCTGTATTGATGTTTGTAATACCATTGGCAAAGAGGGTATTGGCACAGACAGCAATAATGAAAAACATAACCAAGTTTGATAAGAATATTCCAGTCCATACATCTACGCGCATTTTCTTTATTTCTTTATCATTTGTACCTCGGCGAGCTTTGACTGTGACTTTGCCTTCGGCTATCTGCTCTTCTACTTCTTGTGATGTCTGCCAGAAAAATAGATAAGGGGATATAGTAGTTCCAAGGATTCCAGTGATAAGTAAAATCTGTGCCTTTGAGAAAGTTATATGCGGAATGAATCCATCCCGAAGAAGGGCAGACCAATCCATACCAATCATCAGGCCTACGACAATATAGGAGAATAGAGAGATAACTAACCACTTCAAATATCTCGCATATTTTTTGTAAGGAATAAATATTTGCAAAAGTAATCCAACTATACCGACAAAAATAACCAGAAAGACAAAAGAAATATTTGGATTGATTAATTGAACAGCTTTAGCCATTGCACCCAAGTCTGCGCCGATATTGAAAGTATTTGCAATAAAAAGCAAAAATGTACACACATAAAGTACTTTCCTGGAATATGCATGTTTAATATTGGCAGCAAGTCCTTGGCCAGTAACAAGAGCAATACGTGCACACATCTCTTGAACCATAGCCATCAGCGGGAATGTCCATCCTGCAAGCCATAGTAAGCCTGTGCCATATTGAGCACCTGCTTGAGAGTAGGTGGCTATACCAGAAGGGTCATCATCGGCTGCACCAGATATAAGTCCAGGCCCAAGTTTATTTATATATTCCTTTCCATCTTCTAGCAGAGATTTTTTCTCTTCAATCATATAGGTTTTATTATACTATATATAATTGGAATTTGACATTATATATTTTTCAGGTATACTCTGGGGGAATTTGTAAATTTTAAATCACTAAAACCAACCCATTCAGTTATGAGCGCAACAAAGACAACTCCCGCAACGCACACCTTCTCTATTTTTATTGGTGAAAGTGCAGAGCTTTCTATCACAGCCAAAATGGCAAGAGCCATTGAAGAATTAGTAAACAAAATTACAAAAAATGTTGATGTGGTTCAGCTACCTGTGGACCAGTTTGAGAACATGTTCCTTGTAAGGTTCGGTTCTAATTCTGATGTTCTTTTTGAAGAAGTACAGAATCAAATTGTTTCTCACATTGCCCATGTTTCATTGAAATGTGAGGTTGAAGGTAAAAAAATAATTATGTTCGGCGTCTGGAAAAGATTGAAACAATCTGAGGTTTTAAATTAGTATTTCATTATTGATTTTAAAAAAGCATGCATTAAAGCATGCCTTTTTCATATGTATTTGGTACAATAGACCTGTACATGGCCCTAAATAAACCTAACAAGATTCAAATAATCAAATATGCCCCTCCGCCTCCAGACCTACCAACCCTAGGCCAGTCTGACCCTTCGGAAGTGTCTTTCATAGGGCGGACGAACTATGTGGCTTCACTTGAAGAGAAGAAGTTCGTCTTTGGTATCAAGCGAGTTGACCGACGAAGACACCTCTATATCATAGGTAAGTCAGGTGTAGGTAAGTCCAAGCTCCAAGAGCTTATGGTTCGCCAAGATATCGCCTATGGGCACGGAGTTTGTATTATAGACCCTCACGGTGAGTTTATAGATGATATCTTAGAGTTCATACCAGAAGAGCGTATTGAAGATGTCTGTATCATTGACCCAGGCGATATTGATTTCCCATCATCATTCAATCCACTTGCCAATGTGGACCCGACATTCAAACACCAGTTAACCCAAGGCTTGATTGAGGTGCTCCGCAAGCAGTTCGGGGCGAACTGGACACCAAGACTTGAGCACGTCTTCCGCTTTACGACTCTCGCCCTTCTAGACTATCCGCACGCGACAATGCGTGGAATGATTTCAATGCTCACTGACAGAAACTATCGTCAGAAAGTTGTGGAGTATATAGAAGACGACATGGTGAAAAGATTCTGGGCTATAGAATTCGCTGACTGGTCTGAGAAATTTGATACCGATGCTATCATCCCGCTTGTGAACAAACTCGGTCAATTTCTTTCTGACCCGATGCTCCGAAATATCTTCGGACAGAAAGAGAACAAGATAGATATAGAGCAGATGATGAATGAGCAAAAAATACTCCTCATAAATCTTTCCAAAGGAAAAATTGGTGAAGAGAATTCCTCATTCTTTGGAGCGATGTTCCTTACCAAGATTAAGCAGGCCGGAATGGCACGAGCAAAGATGGAGGCGCACTTGCGTAAAGATTTCTATCTGTATGTAGACGAGTTCCAGAACGTTGTGACTGATACATTTGAGAACTTACTTTCAGAAGCTCGTAAATACGCTATCAATCTGACTATGGCTCACCAATACGTTGGACAGATTCCAGTGAAGGTGGAGGCCGCCGTGCTCGGTAACGTCGGTTCTATTATTTCTTTCCGTGTAGGAGGTGACGATGCAGTAAAATTGAAACCTGAATTCTCGCCGATATTTGATGTCAAAGATATGATTAACTTGGGAGTGGGGGAATTCTATGTGAAGATGACAATAGACGGCGAATCTTACGACCCATTCTCTGCAGAAACTCTTCGTGTACTCCCAGCAACCCATCCATCGTATCGAAGTCGTATCGTTGATGCTTCCCGTAGGCAATTTGCTATCCCTGCTGGTGACGCCCAGCGCCTCATTGCTGAAGAAGAATCTACTATCATCCGCTCCGCCCAAGAAAAAGCAGCGATTACTGGTGGCAAGAACTCTGCTTACGGTGACCAAGCCGAAAAAGCGCAAGTTGAAGAGAAAGCCAGCGAACCCTTGATATAAAGAGGGATAGTGCTACACTTTACATATGAAGGTCGCAACCTAAGCTAGTTTTAATTTTGCTTTATATTATATGATTTTTATATATACGACATGTGAGAACATGGATGAAGCCGAGAGGCTCGGAGCGCTTATCATAGAATCTAAAATGGGTGCTTGCGTAGATTTCTGGGCCATTAAGTCCTGCTATAACTGGGAAGGTAGTTATCAATGCGTATCTCAGGCGATGCTACTTGTTACTACGCTAGAGTCCAAGCTTGACCCAGTAACTCAGCTGATAAATGATAACCATAAATATAGCGTGCCTCTTATCGCCGGAGTTGATATTCGTCGAATAAATCATGATTACAAAGAATGGATGACTAAAGAAATACAATAATGAATCCTCGGACCGCTTTAATTTTTGGAGTATTTGATGGTATCCACGACGGGCACCGTGCTTTTATAAGTGAAGCAAAGTTACAAGGGGAGCGACTCGTAGCAGTTGTAGCTCGAGATAGTGTTGTGAATACACTGAAAGGGAAACCTCCACTTCACAATGAAGCCGACCGTATAAAATCTCTTCTTGAAGTTCCAGATATTGATTTGGTTTTTCTTGGCGATCTAGAGGAAGGTACTTACAATATAGTTAAAGAAATCAAACCAGATATTATTTACCTTGGCTATGACCAGCAAGCCCTTTTTGATAATATAAGTAAAGCTATAAGTGACGGTATCTTGCCAGAGATAGAGCTAGTATACGGCAAAGCTCACAAAGGGGATACACTTCACTCATCAATATTAAATGAATCCAGAAACTAAAAATTGTCAGAACTGCAAAAACTCTTTTACTATAGAACCAGATGATTTTTCGTTCTATGAGAAAATGAAAGTACCAGCGCCTACTTTTTGCCCAGAATGTAGAAGACAGAGACGCTGGGCTTGGAGAAATAATATGT
>CAYHMN010000004.1:9764-27069 GCA_964357795.1 uncultured Candidatus Saccharibacteria bacterium | reverse complement strand
ATTACTAAAATGAATATTTAAGTTATGAATAGTATTGAATTGAGTTTCATACACACAAAACAAGAAAAAGTTGCTACACAAACCGAGCTTATTAACAGTATGATTCAAAAAGTCGCTCAGTCGCCTGTTACAGAACAAAAAAGAATTAATACGGGTGGGACTAACGAGGTCTACATGATAAAAACAGAGTCAGGGAAAGGGTTTGTTGTAAGAATAGCACTCAATCTTAACCATACTAGACACGAAGAAGAAAAATGGGCCCTTGATCAGTGTCTATCACAAGGAATCTCGGTTCCTAAGGTTAAGTTGCTCGATAAAATAAAAAGAAACAACGAAAAATATAGCGTCTGTATCGAGTCAAGACTACCTGGAGAAACTTTCTCAGACAAATTAGGAGAACTATCTGAATCACAAAAAAATGAGTTACTAAATCAATCTGGTGTGATTCTATCAAAAATACATTCAATACCGGTTAAAGGATTTGGACAGTTCGACGAAAATGGAAAAGCTCAATATAGTTCAGCACAAGAGCTTCTAAATGATCCCTATTTACGCAAAGAAAAAATGTTTAAAATAGCTGATAGTGTATCCTTGGATCCTGCAATAATCCGTCGTGCCCTTGAAATAAAAGACCGTGGAATCTCATCAGTTTCACATATTAAGCCAATGCTCATACATAATGATTTTGACCCTAAAAATATATTAGTTGAAAAAGGTAAGGTAACTGGAGTTATTGATTTTGAAATGGCCGAAGGAGGAGATCCTGTTCACGATTTGGCCAAATGGCATTTTTTTCAGAAGAACCGTCTAACTGTCGATGAAATTATTAAGGGGTATACAAATAAGAAAATTTTTTCTGAAGACTATAATAAACGTTTTAATTTATGGAGATTATATGAAGGCCTTAAAAATCTTGTTTGGGTCTTCCAGGAAAAAGACGAAAAGGGTATAGAATTTGCAAAGCGTGAAATAACTAATGATGTAAATTATTATAATGAACATCTTTCCTAAGATATCTTTTCTTTAAGATAAGAGACAAAATTTTGCCAGTATATAAAAAAGCACCTCACTCGTTAAAAACGTGTGAGGTGCTGTGACAAAACAACTTCAGCTTATTTTTTAGCTACTGGTTTAGTATTTATTGTTTTTGTCTTTGTGGTTTCTGGTTACTTTACCTCCTGCCTTTTCCTGGCGGACCGTTTGTAATCTTCAATACTGTCTTCTTTTATTTTTTTCAACGCAAGTGAATAAAAGAATGCATTAAGCGCCGCCGCTTTCTCATGTTTGTCAGTGACCGGGATTACTTCACATTTTCCTTCAGCTATAGAAATCATTTCCTTCAGCTTATACCAGTCTTTACTGGTCAAAAGTGAACCAAAATTGATTTCACTCGAGGATGTCCGGTAACGATACATCTTCTCTTTTGGAAATTGTGAGAGATAAAAGAAGCAAGCCTTGTCTTTTTCCTTGCCGAACCAGGTTCTGTACAAAGCGTTATTGGCCATCGTCTTGATCTTTTCTACGTTAATGTTTTTTGCAGTAACATTTTTACTTAGATCCTCGATAAGATAACCAACTAGTACCTGCACGCGGCTGTTGAGATGTTTATTAACCTTTTCGATCATCTCACCTTTAGCATCGAAAAAATCTTTTTCAAGCCGGAGCGCTCCTTTAAGCTCTGCGTCGTTAGGTTGCCAGTAGCCTTGCTGGGTAACTTTAAGTGTGAAATTGCCTGTCGATTTTTTTACCCATACTTTAATCGAACCATCGGGGGCTTTTTTGAAACTGAAGTGTGCCATGTCTTTTTGTTTTTAATTTTGAAAGATGTTTTTTAATTAGCTAATTTTCAGGTCTAGCTAATAACCTTACTCGTATTCTATCACAAATATTGATTTATGTCAAGCTAAAAAAGCTTGAAAATTAAGACTTATTCAAAATGTAAATCTAAGTTTTTACTTGCGAGAGTTTGGGAAAGTAGTGGAAGACCAGAGAGATTCTGGTCTTTTTCTATGAGGGCGATAGCTTCGGTGCGGGCAGCTTCTACCATTTTAATATTCTTGATAGCTTCCATACCTAGATCTGTGATACCCCACTGCTTGTCACCAGAAAGTAATCCGGCTCCGCGAAGCGTAAGGTCTAGCTCGGCGAGCTCAAATCCATTGGAGGCTTTCACTAGAGCTTTTAATCTATCTACTGTTTTGTCAGTCTTGGCATCAGCGAATAGATAGCAATACGATTGATGGTTACTTCTTATGACTCGTCCGCGGAGTTGGTGAAGCTGGGCAAGACCAAAGCGCTCGGACCCTTCGATGATTATAGATGTGGCATTAGGGACGTTTACTCCTACTTCAATGACAGAAGTAGAAACAAGAATATCTAGTTCATGGTCTTTAAATTCTTGCATAATGTCTTCTTTCTTTTGCTTTGTCATTTTACTATGCATAACGCCAATGCGATATTTTGGGAATACATCTTTCTCTAAACGCTTGGCTTCCGCAAGTACTGACTTTGCGATTACCACTTGCTCTTTGTCGGGATCAGGTTCATCTATGCGTGGGCATATGACATAAGCTTGGCGACCTTGTTCTAATTCTTTTCTTATAGCTTCGTAGGCACTTTCACGTTTCGCTGGCGAGACTATTTCAGTAATTACTTTTTTTCTGCCAGCTGGCATCTCATCTATGATACTTAAATCCAAATCTCCGTAGATGGTTAGTGCAAGTGTGCGAGGGATTGGAGTTGCAGTCATAGAAAGATAATGTGGTGCATGACCCTCCTTCTTGGCAAGCTTCATGCGCTGATTGGTGCCAAAGCGGTGCTGTTCATCTATGATTACTAAACCTAAATCTTGAAACAAAACATTCTTTGAAATGAGAGCATGGGTGCCTATGACTATCGGAATTTCACCATTCTTCACCCATTTAAGAAGTTGGTTTTTTGCTATAGGTGTCCATGTACGCACTTGCGCGCCGTTCTCCCAGTGCGCACTTTTGCTTGGGAATTTCCTGCAACCGGAACCAGTAATAAGTCCGATAGAAATTCCAGTATGGTCAAAGTATTCTATGAAACTCTCATAAAGCTGGGTGGCTAGAACTTCCGTCGGAGCCATGTAGGCAACTTGGAGATTGCCAAAGTTTTGCCCAACTGGTCTATTCTTGATTACTGCATAGGCGACGGTCGCGGCGATGAAAGTCTTACCACTGCCGACATCACCTTCTACAAGGCGAGACATTGGCTTATCGCGCTTCAAATCATCCATGATAACTTTTATAGCACTGTCTTGAGCTTTGGTTGGAGTGAATGGAAAGCGAGAAATAAAATCTTTGATATCACTCTCGGGAATTTTTAATTTGTATGAAAAAAGTTCTTCGTAGGCTTTGCGCTCTTGTTGGCGCGCAAGTTGGATAAAAAATACTTCCTCAAATGCAAAACGTTTGCGCGCAATATCGGCATGCTTCGCCTTTTGTGGCATATGTATCCAGACAAGGGCAGTGTGGAGAGCAGGTAAGCCATACTTCTTCACAATATCTTCTGGTAGATAATCTTTAATTGTTTTAACACAATCTGCCTTCAATATTTTCTGGATTGCGTGATAAATCCAAAGCGAGGTAATGCCTCGCGACTCGCCATAGACAGGGTAACCGAATTGTTCTCCATGTTTACCATCTTTACTAAATAGTGAATCATGTAAATCAATCGGCAAGATATCTTCTGGGTTTATCTGTGGATTAGTCAAAGTTAAACCATAGGATTTACTCTCGGATATTTTACCAGTGACGCGCACAGTTGTCCCATTTTTTAGCATACGCGCTAGATATGGCTGATGGAACCAGATAATATTTATAGAGCCGGTTAAATCAGATAGAAGTGCTTGGCCCATAGGGATTTTGCTCTTAAAACTTTTCTTTGTTTTTAGTTTTGATAGTGTGCCTAAGATAGTAGCAGTTTCACCAGATACCAATGTGTTTATATGACGGACTTCTGAGATATCAGTATAACGAGAGGGAAAGTAATAAAGTAAATCACGCAAGCTATGGAGTGATAGACGCTCTAGAGCTTTTTTCTGGAATGCATCTATACGGAAATGCTTTTCAATTTTATCTAGGAGTTGCATTGTCTATTGTAGGTTTAATTTCAATATCTTGCGATGGAGGAGTCGCCCCGCCATACATAACGACGCCACCGATAGCTATGAGGATAATGAGTAGTATTATAGCGCGAGTTTTTTCGGACTTCTTCATAATCGCCATTATAACACGGCACAAAAAGTAAAACCCCCAGAGGGGGTTTTACTTTAAGATTTTATTTATATGTTCTACGAGTTCGTCTAGAGTGAAGTTGGATTTGACCATGAAGTCGGTGGCACCTAGATTCTCGGCCTTCTTGATATCTTTCTCTTCAGATAGATTTGAGAATACGATGACTGGGACTTTCTTGAGCTTCTCCGTTTCTCGGACTTTTCTCAAAATTTCAAAACCGTCAAACTTCGGGAGTATTAGATCAAGAAGAATTAAATCAATACCTTCTTCATTTATTTTGTCCATTCCTTCTTCTCCTGTAGAAGCTACGATAACTTCATAATTATCTTTCTTGAGTTTGCTAACTTCAAGGCCTTGAAGGAAACTATCGTCTTCTATGATTAATACTTTTTTCATACTTACAATTATAACATAGGTTCTAATCTATAGGCAACGCAACAATAAAGGTCGTACCTCCTTCAGGGGAACTTTGGAACCATATTTTACCCTTATGACGCTCTATAATGTTCTTTGTTGTGAACAGCCCCAAGCCTGAGCCTATATGGTCTTTAGCTATTGCATTATCTGCTCGGAAGAATTTATCAAAAATCTTTGACTTGTCGCTCTCACTAATCCCGATACCACTATCGTGAACTGAGACTTCAACGTTATTTGCTTCTTTATTGTGCTTTAAAGAAATAACTACTTTATCGTTGGGTTGGCTATACTTGATGGCATTCTCTATGAGGTTTTGAAAAACGACACGAATCATCTCTAGATCGCAGTGGACGAGAGGAATATCTGTAGATGGTTTTAATAGAATAAGATCTATATCTTTCTTGTGTGTCTCGCCATAGAATTCAAATACAGTCTGATCTATTAAATCTACTATATCTATCTTTTTAAAATTAAATGGAATAGTCGCATCGTCAGCGTGGTTGAGAGTAAGTAAATCATTTATAAGTGTAATCATACGCTCATTACTCTCTAATGCTTTCTCGATGAAACCTTCTTGCTCGGTCGTAATCTTGCCTAAATCTTTATCTATAAACATTTTCAGAATCCATTTGAGCGCTGAGAGTGATGTACGGAGCTGGTGTGCTGAAATAGAAATCAAGTCTGACTTGATAGCATTTAACTTTTTTAATTTTTCATTCTCGGCTTTTAAGGTCTCCAATTCTTCCATAGTTTATAGTATATCAGAAACTTATCAGGTTATCCCCATGTATAGTAGTTATTACTATACAGTTTGATACAATATGGGCAGTTATGATAAATCAAGAAATTGCTTCCTACATAAAAACCCAGCTAGCACTCGGGACTTCACATGAGGTCATAGTAGAGAATCTAAAAAAGGTTGGATGGGCTGACGGTGTTATCCTTGAGGCTTACGATGCTGTAATATCAAACAATCCTACAACTTCCGCTCAGTCGGCAGTAGGCCAAATGCCCACCGAGTCCATAAACTCTCCTTATAGTTCAATCTTATCTGTAGTACTAGTTATATCCCTTTTCATACTTACCAATGGCATCTTCTCAGATATCAAAGGTATGACGGCAACTGATAATAAGATACTACTACTGGAAGGATTCTTTGTCATACCGTTCCTCTTGGCTGCATTCTTACTTCACAGCTCCTTTCGAGTTGATAAGAAAAGATTTGAGATACTCTCATATCCGTACTTTATCATAAGTGCTTGGATACTACTGCGATTACTTTGGAAGGTTGGGCAAAATATCTGGGAGGCTAACAATGCCCTAGGAGTATATATAGTCCTAGGCATGGTGGTTGCTGTGCTTACTGGGGTTATTATCTTTGTTCAGCGTTATATAAAAAAATAAATTATGGAACTAATAAAATCTTACAACGAAGAAAATCTTTTCAAGACACGATTCACTGATGCAGGGATGGTGATACTGATATTACTTGTACTTGCCCTCCTAGGCTTAGGGGAGAGGGTGCTATATGACTTGGCTCGCACCTCTGCTTCTCCAATTGGGGATTTTGGATATTTTAATAATTCAAAAGTCATTGTAGTTCAAGCTGTGTTTATAGTAGGGTTACTAATACTCAATATTATTGTTAATTATGTATTTGGAAGAAGAAAAGAAAAGTTTGCTATCGCACTCATCCCTTACTTTATAACTAGCATAATACTTGCCATCCAGCTTGCTATCCAGCTCGGCGTATACTTCACAAATCATCATAGCAACTTGCAATTCTACTTGGTCATGACACTGCTTGTGGTAGTCTCAAGTTACGGTATTTTCCATATTCAGAATAATTACAAAAAAGTGCGCGATACAAGCCAAGCAAACTCTACTGGGCTACTCGCTATCTTTATAGTAGTCTTTGCTCTGTTTGCAATTTTGATTTTGAGTTTCAATGATGATAAGAAAGTAGAAAGCAATACATTCCAAAATAACTCATATCAGAACAATTATAATGACACATATATACCGCAAGATAATATTAATCAGAATAATAATTTAAATAATACATACTCTACCCCAACTACAGATGATACACCCTCAATGGAACAGAAGAACCCTATTTCTTATGACGATAATTATCCTCGTATAATGTACTGGCCTGGAAAAGTAAATCAACATTGGGATGTGAAAAGTCAGAGCTGGATGACTGATGCCGATGGAACCTCTGGAGCAGATATTGATAAGCTTGTATATTGCAAAAAGTTTTATCCAGATGCAACATTCGTTTCACCGTATAAAAGAGAGACTATAACTACATGGCATGCTTCTGGTAATCTAGGTAATTATAAAGGTACAGTTATATCAGATTTTTGTGTTGCTGCAAGTAATTAAGTATGGAAATACCTACACCTGATGCCAGTATTCCAACTCCTGATAGCTCTATACCTGTTCCTAGAAAGAAAAGTTTTTTCAATAGCAAAAAAAGAATAAATCGCTTCGCAACATTTCTGATAATTGCTGGTATAGGGGCTATGTGGCTGACCTATTGGTGGAATGAGACTGATAGTAACTTCGGCTCGTTTCCTGTTTTGTATTATTATATTTTTAATTCAGCCTTACTTTTTTTGTTAGGAGTATTTTTGCATTTGAAAGAATTCAAGATATATTCAGTACTTGCAGTAGTATTAGGAATTTCTGTGACTAGTAGTTTGTTTATTTTTACAGATAATAACTTTAATAACTTATTTTTCTATACTGTTTTTATGGGGGTAACATTTGGAACTGTGTATGGAGGAATAATTTTAGTCCCAATGTTCCTATGGGGAGTATATAGAAGTCTTTTCCGAGGGATTAAACACCTTAGGGGAAAGGCAATCTACAACCCTTCATAAAATTTAAACGGCTCAATTCGTAAGAATTGAGCCGTTTAGTATTTGTGCGGAAGCGGTGAGATTCGAACTCACGGTCCTTTAAAGGGACGACGGTTTAGTAAACCGTTGATTTAAACCACTCATCCACGCTTCCTTCTTATTGTCTTCCGATTAAAACATACTAACATAAGATGCTTTTATTTAAAAAGGTTTTTGAGTAAAAGAAGTAAATATGATAAGGTATCTACGGAGACGTGTCGGAGTGGTCTAACGTACCTCCTTGCTAAGGAGGCAGGCTTTAATCGGCCTCGAGAGTTCGAATCTCTCCGTCTCCGCATACATGGATAATATTAAACTAATTTGTTTTGATTTAGACGAGACTTTGATTACTCACAGTAGCTGGAAAGAGCTAGGTAGGGGACTTGGCGTTTCAGATGAAGAAGATAAGAGACTCTTTAATGAGCACGAATCAGGGGAAATAACATACGAAGAATGGAATAATAAAGTCATAGAACTTTATATGAAGCATGCCGATGCTAATCGTGAAGGTATAACTAAAATTCTTTCTAAATATTCTTATGCAAAAGATGTCCGTGAGACAGTAGAATATTTAAAAAATAAAGGTTATGAATTAACCCTGATATCAGGGTCAATCGATATCCTAGTTGATATTGTAGCTCGTGATTTGGGAATTAAATACTACAAAGCTCATAATACTTTTGTATTTGATGATAGAGGTAGACTAGATGGTATCCATACATATGGCAACGATGTCTTTGGTAAACTAGAGCACTTGGAAAGCATAGCCGAAATGCTCGGCATAAACATAAAAGAATGCGCTTGTATTGCTGATGGGGCTAACGATATAGAAATGTTCCGCAAAACGGGCCACGGTGTGACATGGAAAGGTTCTCCGATAGAGAGCGAAGCTTGGAAGGTTGTTGACTCGTTTGCTAATTTAAAAGATATATTTTAGTTATCTTTCTTTAGTAGGTAGTAGAGAGCAAGCGGAGCGCCCCAGTTTGCCCATCTTTCTACGAAGTCCCAAATAGGGTCTGGACCCAATGGCCAGCGAATCATAGCTGTAAATAATCCCCATACCGCCATCCATAATATAGCAAGCCGAATAGGCTTTATAAGCACAAGGATAGCAAGCAATACGTCTAAAGCACCAACGACTAGTAAAATAGATACCATTGTCTCCTGATTTGTAATACCAAAAAATTCAAAATACTTAAACCAGCCTTCTTTGCCTTGGAGGGCAAACATTCCATGCCCAATAAACTCACCAGCAACCGCGATTCTTAAAATCCACTCCATTATTTTCCATTTATTCATAGTTATATTTTATAAGATTATTATTAATTGAACTCTATAAGTAATAGTCTCGACAAACTATGTTTATTATAGCAAAGTAAGTTATCCACCATTGCACAAGTTTCAACTTCGGGAGTATACTGATTAAGTAGTTGCGAAACTATGCAACTAATATCATTATACACCCCGCTTGTATTGTTGCCAAGCGGTTTTAATAACTAATCTTATGGAAAACTATAAAAAGAATTGGTTTAAATACATTGTCGGGTTTATCGCCTGCCTTCTTATTCGTCTTATCCCATTTCGCCCTCCGAATATAGAGCCAATTCTTGCAACACAGATGCCATTTGCTAAAGCCTACGGTAAATACGCCGGATTCGCATTTGCATTTTTGAGCATTGTTATTTTTGACATTTTTACTAGTGGAATTGGAATGTGGACATTTATAACTGCTTTCGCTTATGGACTTCTCGGATTTTGGGCTTCAATATATTTTAAAAATAGAAAGAATAATTCATGGAACTATGCCAAGTTTGCAATAATGGGAACACTCGCTTTTGATATTGTGACTGGTCTTTCCGTCGGCCCACTATTTTTCCAGCAACCTTTTATGGAAGCATTAATAGGGCAAATTCCGTTTACAGCCCTACACTTTTTAGGGAATGTATCTTTTGCTATAGTACTCTCGCCTCTAATCTATCGATTTGTGATTGAAAATAAAAAACTTGAGTCATCTTCACTTGTAAGAATTTTTAACCCAAAACAAGTATGAAAAGTAAACTAAGCAAAAAGAAATATTCTCAACTTACCCAAATACAAAAACGAGACAGGACAATTGTCCCATTTGATGAAAAGCGAATTACTCGTGCTATCTTTCGGGCTATGCAATCAGTAAAGGAGGGAAGCGAAGTCACAGCAGAGAAAATAATGCATAAAGTTTTGTTAGCAATTCTTGCTCTAAAGAAAGAAAGGAAGATAAAAGTCTTCATTCCAAATGTTGAAACAATACAAGATACAGTTGAGAATGAGCTTATCGCTTCTGGGTTCCTCCAGACTGCGAAGGCGTATATTCTATATCGAAAAGAAAGATCTTTGATTCGAGAAAAAGTCGGCTTCGTACCCGAGAAAGTGAAAGAGCTAGTCGCAGAAAGTAAAAAATATTTCAGAAATCCACTTGCCGAATTTGTCTACTATCGTACTTATGCAAAGTGGATTGACCAAGAAGGCCGACGCGAAACATGGATAGAGACAGTAGATAGATATATGAGCTTTATGTATGACAACTTAGGGGAAAAACTTACTGAGAAGGAATATAAAGAAATCAGAGAGACAATTCTAGAACAAGAATCTATGCCATCTATGCGTCTACTACAATTTGCTGGGAAGCCGGCAAGAAGGACAAATGTGTGTGCTTATAACTGCTCATTCATAGCACCCAGAACTTTCCAAGATTTTGCTGAAATTATGTATATATCTATGTGTGGAACTGGTGTCGGCTGGTCTGTAGAGAGTGAGAATATACAGGCATTACCCCAAATTCAAAAACAGACAGGTAAAATGCTAGCACCTTGTATAATCCCCGATAGTAAAGAAGGTTGGGCGGATGCCTTTTCATTCGGCATGAAGACATGGTTTGAAGGTAATGATGTAAATTTTGATTACTCACTAATACGTCCTGCAGGGTCTCGCCTGCGCACTATGGGAGGAAAAAGTTCTGGACCTGCCCCGCTACAATCACTACTTATATTTACAAGAGAGCGCATACTCCGAAGAGCTGGTCGCCACTTATCCAACCTTGATGCTCACGATATAATTTGTAAAATTGGTGATTGTGTTGTTGCTGGTGGAGTCCGCAGAAGTGCAATGATTTCACTTTCTGACTTAGATGATGAAGCTATTCGAGATTCAAAAAAAGGACAATTTTATATTTCTGAAGGGCAGAGAATGCTTGCCAATAATTCAGCCGTCTATCTTTCTAAACCAACGACCGTAGAGTTCATGGATGAATGGATTGCCCTTATGAAAAGTGGTAGTGGGGAGAGAGGAATATTTAATCGTGGAGGTCTTGCAGGTACACTACCTAAGCGAAGACTTGCACAATGGGATGGCGGTATATATCCAGCATGGGGAAC
Source organism: uncultured Candidatus Saccharibacteria bacterium (assembly GCA_964357795.1). Taxonomy (GTDB): domain Bacteria; phylum Patescibacteriota; class Minisyncoccia; order Phycocordibacterales; family UBA9973; genus UBA8515. The sequence goes on along the minus strand of CAYHMN010000004.1, from coordinate 16,077 downwards.
AAATCCATGTGGGGAAATTATTTTGCAGTCAAAACAATTCTGTAACTTATCGGAAGTTATTGCTCGAGCAGACGATACAGAAGAATCCTTATTAAGAAAAGTTCGCGTGGCTACTATACTTGGAACATATCAATCTACTCTTACTTACTTCCCGTATCTTTCCAAAGAATGGAAGAAAAATTGCGAAGACGAGCGATTGCTCGGGGTGTCTATCACTGGTCAGTGGGATTGTAGGCTTGTTCGTGATGCAAAAATTCTTGAAAAGATGAAAGCACTCTCAATAGAAACAAATAAAAAATATGCGAAACGTTTCGGTGTGGGAGTTTCTACTTGTATTACTTGTGTAAAGCCTTCTGGGACAGTATCGCAGACTGTTGACTGTGCTTCTGGTATGCATCCACGCCACGCACCTTACTATATCCGTCGTGTTCGTATTTCAGCGACTGATGCACTTTTTAAAATGCTCAAAGATCAAGGAGTGCCATACTTTCCAGAAGTTGGGCAGACGCTGGAAGGTGCATCTACCTTTGTACTTGAGTTCCCAGTCAAAGCCCCAGATGGTGCCATATGCAAAGATGACGTGAATGCTATAACTCAACTAGAACATTGGAAAGTAGTGAAAGAGCATTATACAGAACATAATCCATCGGTCACTATTTCAGTGGGGGATGATGAATGGTTAAAAGTGGCGCATTGGATATATGAAAACTGGGATTTGGTCGGAGGGCTATCATTCTTACCTCGTTCAAATCATATCTATCAACTTGCCCCTTATGAGACTATAACAAAAGAGAAGTATGAAGAAATGAAGAATACGCTTGGAGATTTGGATTTCTCAAAAATTATGACTTACGAAACAGAAGATGAAACAGAAGCAAAGCGTGAGCTCGCTTGTGTGGCTGGGGTGTGTGACATAGCTTAGATATATGCTTTACACAGGAAAAGGTGACAACGGAACAACTAAACTTTTTGACTGCCCACAAGGGACAAGGCTCACTAAGAGTTCCTATATATTTGAAGTTCTGGGGACTATAGATGAATTAAATTCATCACTTGGATATGCCAAAGCATTATCTCGAAAGTCAGGAGACAAACTCTCTATGAATAATGAAAGAGTTCCGTATGAAGAAATCATTGAAAAACTTCAACAGAATTTATTCTCTATTCAAGCAGAACTTGGTGGGTCGGATATACATATAAAAAATGAACATATCTTATACCTTGAGAAAGTTATTGCTGAAGTAGAAACATTTCTACCGCCTATAAAATCTTTCATCATCCCTGGGGGAGGAGAGTGTGGAGCATACTTGGATATAGTACGTACAATTGCTCGTAGGGGAGAGCGAGGATTAGTGTCTTTATTAAATAAAAACGAACGAACTGTAAGTAATGAGAGTATTGCCTATATGAATAGACTCTCAAGTGTGTTGTATGCTCTTGCACGATTTGCAAACTATCAGGAGGGATACACTGAAAATAAACCAAAATATAACTAGTTGCAATTTTTTGCAACTTATCGCATACTTTAATATATGAAGATTAAACAACCACTTCCTAGAATTGCATACCAAAAAAATGCTGAAATATATAAAATTCTTGCTAACCCAAAACGTCTGGAAATTTTGAACTTACTTCGTGAGCAAGAAATGCCAGTGGAAGAATTAGTAAAAATACTAGGTATTTCTAAAGCAAATGTTTCTCAACATTTATCACTTCTTCGCCATGCCAAGCTCGTGACTGTGCACCGTATAGGACTCAATGGCTATTATAATATTATAGACCCTCGTATTGTAGAGCCATGTCGGATTCTCCACCAACTTTCACAGAAAGCGAGAGCTTAAATAAAACCTTGCAAAATTGATTGTGAGGTTTTATTATGAATGAATATGAAAAAAGCAAAAATCGTTTTCTGGATTACAACTACATTAATATTTTTATTTGAAGGTGTCCTACCTGCATTCACTGGGCACTCTGAGATGGCTATACAAGGGATTACTAGCTTGGGGTATCCTCTCTATTTCGTAACAATAATTACTGTTTTTAAAGTTCTCGGCGCACTTGCGCTTATTATCCCGAAAGTACCTGCTCGTGTAAAAGAGTGGGCATATGCAGGATTTGGGATTGACTTCATCTGTGCATTTATCAGTCTATGGGTAGTTACTGGATTTGGTGGAGCTTTAGCGCTTCCACTTGTAGCAATGGTTCTCCTAGTTCTCTCTTATGTGAACTATCATAAAATGAAATCAGCACAAGTTTTAGTATAAATAAAAAAATGGGCAGTCTTTAAGACTGCCCATTGTATATTAGAGGACTAACTATTTCCTGCGAACCACTATAGTTCCTTCGGGAAGCGAACCATCGTCTATATCATCACCTGTTTTTATATTACCGTCTGGTAATATATAAAAAGTAGATGGAAGATTCCAATTCTTTTTTCCGACCGCCTTATATGCTGAGCGATTAGCAGAAATTTTTCCACAATATATATATCCAACCAGAACCTTTGTACCTTTAGGGAAATCTTTGAATGTAAACTTCTCTTTGACAAGTTCTTTTCCCGTGCGAATTGTTCCTGATTCGAAAAAATATATTGTTGTCGCTAGTTTATATTCGTTTCCAGCAATATCCTGGATGCTCTCCTTAGAAGTTATTTCTTGGAATTCTTCAATAGCATCATCGCCATCAGTTTGCTTAATTATTTTGGACGGTTCTTCTTTGGAAGTGAATACTCCAAAGAGAATTTTTGACAAATATACATCAGCTACTTTTAATCTTCTAGCTTTACAGTCTGGGTCAATTTTGAATGTATTTTTTAGACCAAGCTGTTTTCTGATAGAAGATGTTGCAAATAGCATACCGCAACGTTTCCGGCCACGGTGTTTGAAGCTAAACCACTTGTTTGGGTTGCCATAGGCAACCATTGAATGTGTTACTACTTTTGTGTCATCCAATTTATACTTCTTTTTCAACATTGCTATGAGTTTCTTTAAAGCAGCTTCTTGCTTTTTTGTTGGTTTTTTATTATGCCAACCAGATATCTCAATTCCAATTGTTGACTCCGATAAATTGGAATTTCCGTTCCACATACTACGCCCAGCATGCTTTGCCATTTTCCCTGGGCTGATTATTATGTGGACTATTCCATCGGTAGTAACCAAATAATTACACGTTCCTCCTCTCTTGACACTAGCAAGAGAAGACTCATCTCCGGCTTCTGTAGTGTGAAGAACGATATAAAGTGTCTTACTTCTGTAAGGACGCTTTTTGTCGAACTTTGATAAGTCGCTCATATATTTCTGGCTGTACGCAACAGCAGAAAATATAAACATAGTTAAAACCATTATTAAAATGATTTTAGTATTCAATTTTAAATTTTTCATACTGTTTAGTTTAGGGGGTTATCTGAAAGCCGAGTAGGGAACTCAGAAAACCCACTAAACTATTTGACGGCATTCTAACATGTTTTACTATAGAAGTCAAGTTATGGGTTTATATATCAAGGGTTCCTTTGACTTTATAATTGTATCCATTGTACAATTAGCTTATGACATTCATACAAACACTTTTAGCAACTATATGGGCATCTATTCTAGTTCTAGGCTGGGTTAAAGTTATCATTGCAGTTGTAATTATCGCACTCCTATCTCGGGCACAACCACTACTAGGAACACTTGGCGCTGTAATATTTATCGCCTACTTAGCACACTGGATTTAATAATTAAAGAAAAAAGTTTGCGATACTGCACCTTTTTAGTATACTTATGCTATAATAACCATATATGGAAGGAATTGAATTTGATACAGAAAAATATAAGCCACTACCATCTATGCAAGGCCCTGCAAAAAAGTCTTGGGCTATAAGATTGGTAATGAAATTATCTGGTGGAAGAATTAAGACAGATGAGCAAGCTTCTAAGGTACTTGCTGTATTTGTTGTGATTCTATTCTTATTTTCATTCTATAACTTTTTCTTTTCAAATAAAAAAACTGTAGCTCCTAAAATAAATCCGGCAATAATGAATATTACAACACAATAAAAAATTATTTATGAAATATAATTATTTAAAAAATCGAGGCTTCACACTTATAGAATTGCTTGTCGTGATATCAATTATCAGCCTCTTATCTAGCCTCGTATTTAGCGCCCTAAATACTGCTCGGGCAAAAGCTAAAGATGCAGCTATCATTTCTGGTTTAAAGCAATTAGCATTAATTCACAATCTTGAATATAACGAAAACAAATCTTATGCAAATCTACAAAGAGGAAATTCTGTTGGTTGGGTTGCTGTCGCAGCGTCTTGCAACACTTCATTCCTCGGTACATATGCAACAAATGCTGCTAGTGTATGCCGGAGTATAATAGCAAACGCTGCTGTATCTGGTAATACATTAATTTCAGACACAGCAGGCGATAATGATCAAACATATTCAATAATGGCGCTGTTAAGTACAGGTAGATATGCTTGTACTGGACCAAGCGGTACTTCTACTATAGATACTGGTTCGTTTAATAGCCCTGGTTGCTATACTACTCCTTAGTGTTTATTGATAGAATATCTATATGGAAGGAATTGAATTTAATAACGACACCTTACCACAACATGTGGTTATAGAAGAGAAGCAACCTAAATTAATAAGAATACTGATGAAACTTGGAGTTTCTGACCCTATCAAAGCAAATTACATACTTCTATGTATTGCTTTTTCTTTTATTGTTGCATCAGTATTCCTTTTTGTCGGTCCTGGTAGTGCAAAGACTGATTTGAAGCCGATAATAATTGACCAGCAAAGAGTTATAAGAGAAATGCAATCACGCCGATAATCTTTATGAATAAAAAATTCCAAACAAATCAAAAAGGTTTCCCCGGTAGTAGATTTTGGCGAAGCTCTTCGAGTACTCCGAAAAATATCGGAGTATCGTCAAAATTCACTACCGGGTTCACTCTTATAGAGCTCTTGGTAGTTGTATCTATTATAAGTTTGCTTTCTGGTATTGTGATTGCATCACTTAGTTCTGTGCGCTCCAAAGCTCGTGATACTGTGAGATATTCTGATGTAAAACAAATAAAGAATGCGCTTGAAATATACTTCACAACATATGGATACTACCCGACATGTAGCGGCACCCCAGATGATATGTGCACTTCCGTCGGAGTTTTTGGAGACTTAAGCACCCTTGCTGTGGTGCCGACATATATCGTAGCTATAAAAGGTGACCCTCTGAATTTAGGGAATTATGGGTATTTCTACGCCAGAGGCTATATTAAGACTGGGGCTAATACATTTGCTTATACTGGTAATGTCACTGACTATATATTTGGTATGAATCTTGAGCATGGTTCTGCTTCAAATAATTATTCGGGATGGGGATATACTCTGAACTATCTAGATGGGAACTAGGTTTATGTATAATAATGTTACAATGAAAATAATGAGCCATAAAATAAAGAAAAATAACTATCAAAAAGGTTTCCCCGGTAGTAGATTTTGGCGAAGCTCTTCGAGTACTCCGAAAAATATCGGAGTATCGTCAAAATTCACTACCGGGTTCACTCTCATAGAGCTCTTGGTAGTAATATCTATTATTAGTCTTTTGTCTAGTGTTGTACTTGCGTCGATAAGCAACGCTCGTGTAAAAACTCGTGATGCGCAAAGATACCAAAATATGAAGCAAATCAAAAATGCTATTGAATTGTATTTTGCTCAGAATGGATTTTATCCGACATGTGGAGGTTCGGGTATATGTGAGAGTGCAAATCTGACTTGGACTTCAACTAGTACTCTTGGTATAGTACCGACGTATATTTCTAGAGTAAAAAATGATCCTATTAATGGCTGGCATTCAGACGGTAAAATCTATTCATATATGTACTTGAGAGGGAGTAAAAAAACTGGGGTCAATACATATACTAGCCCTGGTACCACAACTGACTATATTCTAGGAATGCGTCTTGAAGATAGCTCTGCCCCTACATACAATTTTGTGAATTCCTCTTATGAAATGAACTATCTAGACGGGAACTAATACGTAATATTTCTGGTATAATACATATTATGGATCCCGTATGAAGTTCTACATGTTATTCTAGATACGGGAGATATATCAAGATAGTATTGATATTTTGATTTTATTATTTAATTTATGTACGGGAATCTAAAGATTCCCTACTTCATACGGGATGGAAGGAATTGAATTTGATACAGAAAAATACAAACCATTACCATCTATGCAAGGCCCTGCAAAAAAGTCTTGGGCTATAAGATTGGTAATGAAATTATCTGGTGGAAGAATTAAGACAGATGAGCAAGCTTC
>CAYHMN010000004.1:7384-9664 GCA_964357795.1 uncultured Candidatus Saccharibacteria bacterium | reverse complement strand
TAAGATTGGTAATGAAATTATCTGGTGGAAGAATTAAGACAGATGAGCAAGCTTCGTATGTACTTGTTGCTATTGCTGTTATTTTTATAATTGTATCTATATATAATTTCTCTTCTTCTAGTGGTGGGAAGAAGCTATCGGAAGAAGAAATTCAAAAAATGAAGGCTACAATGGAGCAACAACTAAGAGCAAACTCCGCTAATAACCAATAGTTTATATGCTAGAAGCTAATAAGAAAAATAATAAAACTAGAGGCTTCACACTTATAGAATTACTTGTAGTCATATCTATCATTAGCTTACTAACTAGTGTCATACTTTCAAGCCTAAGTACTGCTCGTATGAATGCGCGTGATGCGAAAAGAATTTCTGATATCAGACAGATACGAATAGCGCTTGAGCTTTATCGAAATCAGAATGGGACTTATCCGGTCATAGCGTATTGGATTAATAGTAGTAATTCAAGTTGGAATTCATTACAAACAGCTCTTGCCCCTTATATGCCAAACTTACCTAAAGACCCAGTAAACAATAGCACGACGCCTTGGGTTACTGGAAGCTATGCATATGCATATGGATATGACCCTGTTTCTTATCCATTGGCAGGTACTCAATATGACCTTGTTGCACAATTTGAAAATACTTCTCATCCGCTCCGAGCTTCTGTAAAGGGCTGGATACAACGAGCTATTCAAACTGCTTGGTATCCAAGTTATAGTGCTTATATTTATACTGGGGAATATTAAATTAGTGTTATAATAAAAATTATGAATGTCCATAATGTTGATGTCCAATTGATTCATTTCTTTCGACGTGTATCCGTGCCACTCGCTCGCTTCGGACTCTTTATAATTTTCTTTTGGTTCGGATTATTGAAAGTCATAGGACTCTCACCTGCAAGTGGTCTAGTCCAGAGTCTCTTTGAAAATACAATTCCTTGGATGGAATTCTCTACGTTCCTTATATTGTTTGGTCTATTTGAAATGCTTATTGGGGTACTTTTCTTGATTCGTGGTGTTGAGCGCATAGTTATACCACTTCTCTTCATTCATATGATAACAACATTTATGCCACTGTTCTTACTCAGGGAAGAGACATGGTCTGGATTACTAGTGCCAACAATGGAAGGACAGTATATAATAAAGAATATCGCTCTTATAGCAGCTGCGGTCGGCATCGCTGCACATTTACACCCATTACCAAGTAACAAAAATATATGAAAGGTAAATTCAACAAAAACTGGATATTCATTGCAGTTTTCATAATAGCGAATATTTTAGTATTCAGATTTTTCTCACACAGCTTAGAGAGCTTTGTTGTGAGCTATACTGAAGAATTGGAAACTAAATAATCCACTACTAGACAAGGATAAATGTGGTATACTATATTTACGGTCGTTTATTAACCGTAAATAGTCTAGATTATTTTTATGGTAAAAGGAGAACATTAAAAGACATTGGTCTTTACCAAAAAGAGAGCGCAAGCTCTCTTTTTGTGTGTATAATATGAATTATGAATACATCTGAACCGATAGTTAAACAAGGGTCTTGCTCATACTGCGGAGATGCCCAAGTTAATCATAAACTTGTTTACTTGGAGAATTTAGTATCATCAACAGTCGATTCACATATAGTAAGGGTGACAAAATACGCACCACGATTTATAAAAGATTTTGCAGGATGGATTCCAATATTTCTTTTTAATACACTTTCAAGACTCCGACTTGCTCATTTTTCTTCTGATATAGATAAAGCTTGTTCTTTCCGTTCTCGTATTATCTGGGAGGAAGCAAAGAGGCGGGGGATAGATATGGAGCAAGTTATCCTAGGAAAAAGAGCTATTGATTGGTATCGGGCAGGGCTTGGTGGTAAGACAATATACTTTGAAAGTATTCCTATACAGGCCGAATTCTTAGACTTCAAAAAAGATTGGGATAATAAAATAGTTCTCAAAGAAGAATTATCAAAGCACAATATCCCTGTACCACAATATAAAAAACTTTCGCCTTTTAGATTTAAAAATTTGAAAAATATATTCTCTATATTCAATACCCCTGTCATAATCAAACCACAGCTAGGCTCTCGCTCTCGGCATACAGTGACAAACATAAATACATTTGCAGATTTTAAAGAAGGAGTGGCTATAGCAGGAAAAATATCTCCCCACCTTGTAGTGGAAGAACACTTGCATGGGAATGTCTGCCGAGCGACACTAATCGGAGGAGTACTCGCTGGGTTCTACAGGGGACAAGCTCCACATATAGTCGGTGACGGAAAGAAGA
>CAYHMN010000004.1:0-7374 GCA_964357795.1 uncultured Candidatus Saccharibacteria bacterium | reverse complement strand
GAAAGAAGACTATACGAGAGCTTATAGAAGAAAAAGATGAAAAGCGTAATGAACGCGTAGAGAAAGTGCGCGTCGGAGAAGAGCTTGATGCATATATAAGAAGAGCAGGTTTTCATATTGATGATGTGCTTCCAAATGAAACTACCCTAATACTCTCTCATAGAAATGGAAGATTATTTGGAGGGACAACAAAAGAAATGATAGATGAACTTCACCCAAGCTTCATCCCTATCTTAGAAAAAGCATCACAAGTCGTAGGGCTATCTGTCGTTGGCTTTGATTGTATTATTCCTGACCCAACAAAAGATGAGAGTACCCAGAGATGGGGAATCATAGAGTGCAACACTTTGCCATTTATAGATCTCCACTATTACGCTCTAGAAGGTAAGCCTCGCAACATCGCAGGCATGATTTGGGATTTGTGGAAATAATTAATGCGCTACGGTAAAGCCGACAGCCTTTTTTGCTCCAGAGTTTTTTAAGAGTTTTAATATTTCTTTGATTGTTCCGCCGGTAGTTGTGACATCGTCTATGATAATAATAGTTCTACCTTTCACAACTTCCGGATTCTTTATTTCGAATACACCTTTTACATTTTTAAGCCTTTCGTTCCGATTTGTGATTCTTGCCTGGGGTTTTGTATCAATCTTCTTTTTTAAAATATCAGTCCGTAACTCGAGCACTTCTTTATTCCCTGAGTCACAAAACCCTTTTGCGATTATTTCAGCTTGGTTGTACCCACGCTCCTTCATACGTTTTCTAGATAGGGGAACCGGAACGACAACTATGCTTTGCCCTGTGTATATTTTCATATCTGAGATATCTTCAATCAATGTTTCGTACACTAATTTACCCAATTTCCGTCCTAGGTGTAAACGATGATGATATTTTAAGTCCCATATAGCTCTTTTAATCAAAGGGTCGCGATAATCATAGCAGGCTTGTATATCACGCTCGGTTTCTCGTTCTGCTTTGCGAATCTTCAATATGCAATTATCACATAGTGATATACCTCTCTTTTTGCAACCCAAACAAGCTTCTGGGAACATTAAGTCCAAGCACCACCATTTTATAGATTTTATAAGATTTATGCTTGATTCCACACCCATATTTTACTACAGCTATGGTATACTGAATAGTATCTATATGGATAATTCATTAAAGAAAATCATATCTTCTGGATTGGCAAACTTATCTAACATTTTTTCATCCAACAAATCATCTAGTAGCGCACTTGGTATCGATATCGGCTCCTCGGCTATTAAAGTTGTCCAATTAAAGAAGAAAGGAGGTAAGGCAGTACTAGAAACATATGGGGCTCTTTCTCTTGGTCCTTACGGTAATGCTGATGTAGGAACTGTTACAAACTTACAAACTGACGACATCGCTCGTGCGCTTGTAGACGTAATGAAAGAATCAAATATCACAACCAAAAATGGTGTTGTTGCCATTCCTTCATCGTCTAGTTTAATTTTTACTATCACCCTTCCAGGGAAAGTCACAGAAGACCAACTACCTAACATCGTACCAATAGAGGCTCGCAAATATATCCCAGTGCCAATATCTGAAGTTACCCTAGACTGGTTCATGGTTCCTTCAGAAGTAGCCCTCTTGGATAATAATGAGATGGAAACCCCTGTTACTGATACACCAGCTCCTGAAGCGAAAATGGAAGTCCTAGTTGTGGCTATTCACAATGATATCCTATCTCGATATCAAGAAATACTTACAAAAACAGAGATACATTCTGATTCTTTTGAGATGGAAATATTTTCTAATATTCGTTCTTCCTTTAATTATGATCTTGCCCCAGTAATGTTCATGGATTTTGGGGCTTCAAAAACAAAGTTATCTATAGTAGAAGCTGGGGTAGTACGAGTATTTCATGTAGTAAATCGTGGTTCACAAGATATAAGTAAGAATATATCTTCATCACTCGGAATTACATTTGCTGAAGCTGAAAAATTAAAACGTTCCGTCGGTCTTGATGCGGGAGCTAATGCCGAAGTGGCCGATATTGTGAGATTATCTGTGGATTACATCTTTTCTGACACTAATAGTGTTGTACTTGCTTACGAGAAGAAGTATAATAAGACTATCAGTAAAGTTATCATGATTGGTGGCGGTTCACTTATCCGAGGGCTAATGCCTCGCGCAGTAGAGAGTCTCCACAGTGAAGTTGTTTACGGGGATCCATTTTCAAAAACAGAAGCCCCAGCGTTTCTTAAGCAAGTGCTTGAACTTAGTGGACCAGAGTTTTCAGTCGCAGTAGGTTTGGCTCTTCGCCAACTATCATAATATTATGGAGAATTCATTTCAAACATCATTTATACCCAAGAGACCGATAGCTGCTCCAAGCGCTAAGGCTAATCGTCCTCCAACTAGTATTTTTACAATACTTGCTTTCTTACTGCTTATTCTTATGGGAGTTGCATCTGGTGGGTTATTTTTATACAAGAATTATCTTATAAAACAAAAAGAAGTATTATCTGAATCACTAGCAAAAGTACGTAATACTTTTGAACAAGACACTATAGATGAGCTCGAGCTTTATGATAAGAGGGTGGCTGCTTCAGAGAAAATTTTAGGGAGTCACATAGTCCTCTCGCCAATGTTTACTCTTCTTGGTAGTCTTACGATACCTTCTATTCAGTATACAAAGTTTGAACACCAAACCAATGCTTCCGGATTTGTGGTAAAGATGTCTGGAGTAGCTATTGACTATAAATCTATAGCTCTTCAAGCTGATGTATTCAATAGTGCAAAAGGACGATATTTCAAGAATGTAGTATTTTCAAATTTAGCTAAAGATAAGACTAATAATATAACTTTTGATTTAGAGTTTAACGTTGACCCAGCATTACTTTCATATGAGAAGAATATGGCTCTTGAACAAATCCAAGCAAAAACCCAATCAGCTCCGCCAGTACAACAACCAGAAGTTACTCCTACTATTCCGAATCCTGGAGTGCCTTCAGTTGAAGATGCTATAAGTCCGAGCTCTGAAGGAGCACTCACTCCTCTACCAGGCGGAGTACCAGTTGATAACGAGACACAATAATATTATGAAATTTATTTTTTCCATATCACTTATAATAATATCCGGAGTACTATTCTTTAGTATAGTTAATCCACTTAGGGGTGATGTATCACTACTCCGAACTGAAGTCGCAACATATAATGCTGCACTTGATAACTCAAAAGAATTACAAAAGACTCGTGATGATTTAGTGAATACATATAAACGTATTAAAGTAGAAGATAGAGACAGACTAGAACATTTCCTGCCAAACACAGTTAATAATATTAAATTTATTCTAGAAGTTGAAAGAATTGCTAATCTGCATAGTATGTCAATAAAGAATATTAAATTTGATGTAAGCAAACCCACAGAAACTAAAACAACTGCCAATGGTAAAACAACAGTAGTGACTGCTTCTGACCCATCTGCAATGAGTCCTTATGGAACTTTTCCTATAGATTTTACAACAGAAGGGAATTACGACACGTTTGTCCTATTCTTGAAAGATTTAGAACATAATCTACGTCTTGTGGATATTAAATCAGTAGGGTTTATAGTTCCAGCTCCACAAAAAGGAGGTGTCGGTCCTGATCCAAACATTTACACCTATTCATTAAAAGTTGAAACGTATTGGTTAAAATAATATGAATACAATATACAATAAATTCTTAATCGTACTTGCCATAATTCTTCTTGTTGGAGGAGTATATGTGTACTTTTCCAATAACTTAGAAACTCAAGCAGCGGTTGGCGACTCTGCGCTTTCCTCATCCAATGATTTATCTACCAGTGGAGCAAGTACTGGAGTAGATAATAGCATATTAGATGATACATCTTTCCTGTATACACTAACATCTCTGACTAAGATTAAGATTAGTACAGCAATATTTAAAAATACCGCATTCAATGCACTAGTAGACAATACTGTATTATTAGAACCAAGTATTACAGGTCGCCCTAATCCATTTGCTCCTATTAACAATGGCGTAGGATTTACATCTGCAGAAGAGTCACTTGTAGTGACAAATCCTCCAGATCAAATTACAACAAAAGGCGCATTACTAAATGGTACAACAAACAATACAGAAGGGGTAACAAGTGTTTACTTTGAGTATGGGCCGACTCCAACTCTGGGTAAAGTGACACCACAAACCAAACAATCACTCATAGGCACATTTGGTTCAAATATAACTGGGCTTACACCTAAAAGCGCATACTTTTTCCGCGCAGTAGCTAAAGTCAGTGGCAAATTACATTATGGAGAAATAATCTCATTTAGTACTAATTAGTTATGATACTCTTAGACACGCTTGTTAAAGAAAATATTCTGAGAGAAGATCAGATTCCTGAAGTTATAAAAATTGCCGATGATAAGTATTACGGTAGCGTAGACCAAGCGCTACTCAATTTTAATATTGATGAAAATAAACTTCTTGAAATAAAGAGTAAACTTTTTAATTTACCTATTAAAGATTTGGATACAAAGCATGTAGATAGCTCAATGCTAAAGTTAATTCCAATTGATGCAGCTAAAATATATCATTTTTTACCAATTGGATATATTAATAACGTTGTTGAAATAGGCATATTGAATCCTGACGATGTCCAAGCTATGGATGCTATTACTTTTATTACGGCAAAAATTGATAAACCATATAAACTATTTCTAATTAAAACTTCGATTTATAACAAATTACTTGCTTCTTATGAAGGATTAGATAGTCAAGTTGACCAAGCTCTATCTGAGCTCGATGCTGAGATTGCTGATACTAAAAAGGATGATGGAGTAACAATTGAGACAAGTTCTAAAACATCAGACAGTCTCAAACCAGGAGAAGAGGAAAAAATTGTTGAAGATGCTCCTATTATAAAGATTGTAGCTGTGATACTACGCCATGCAACAGAAGGGTTGGCTTCTGATATCCATATTGAAAATATTGGGGACAAAATAAGGGTAAGATTCCGTGTTGATGGAGTACTCCATACATCACTTACTTTACCTATCAGCGTTTATAATGGTGTCGTTGCTCGTATTAAAATCTTGGCGAAACTTAGACTTGATGAAAAACGTAAACCACAAGATGGAGGGTTCTCGGCCAAGATTGATGGGCGTAAAATTGATTTCCGTGTCTCTACAATGCCTTCATATTATGGAGAGAAGATTGAAATGAGAATACTCGATTCTGAGCGAGGTGTTCAGAAGCTTGATAATCTTGATATGTCACCTGAGAACCTAGCCCTTGTGCGGGAAGCCTTAGATAAACCTTATGGTCTTATCCTCATCACTGGACCAACTGGTTCTGGTAAAACTACAACTCTGTACTCGATGATAAACGAACTTGACCACGAACAAGAAAATATAATTTCACTTGAAGACCCAGTGGAGTATCATATTCCTGGGATAAACCAGTCTCAAGTCATGCCAGAAATCGGCTATACTTTTGCTTCAGGACTTCGCTCAATACTTCGTCAAGACCCAGACATTATCATGGTGGGAGAAATTCGTGATAAAGAGACCGCGGAACTTGCTATTCAGGCTGCGCTTACTGGTCACTTGGTTTTCTCTACACTCCACACTAATACTTCTATCGGGGCAATCCCTCGTCTGATAGACATGGGTATTGACCCTTATCTTATCGCACCGACTTTAGTTCTCTGTATTGCTCAGCGTCTTGCTCATAGAATATATCCTGCTTCAAAACATGCAGTTCCAGTGAATGAAGCCACAAAGCTTATGCTAGATAAGCAGTTTTCAGATTTACCAGAAGAATTTAAATCAAAATTACCTATTAGCGATAAAATTTACGAGGCAGTACCATCAGCTGAATGCCCTTCAGGGTTACGTGGACGAATATCCCTCTTTGAGATGTTTAAAGTAGATCAAGAAATGCAGGATATAATACTCAAAAAGCCTCAAGAACAAGAGATATACCGGCTTGCACGCTCTCGTGGAATGCTATCTATACGTGAAGATGCTATCGTGAAAGCCTTTAATGGTGACATCCCACTCCAAGAGATTTATAACTACTAATCCACCCTATAGTAGAAAATGCTATAGGAAAAGACATATAACTATATTATAATGTTGATATATGGAAGAACCTAAGAAGAAAATTTTTATCATAGATGACGACAGTTTCTTGCTCGATATGTATGCACTAAAGTTTAACCAATCAAACTTTTCTGTTACAACTGCATTGGGGCCTGAGCCAGCGCTTGAGAAGTTTCATCAAGGATTTGTTCCCGATGTGATGCTTTTAGATATTGTAATGCCAGTTATGGACGGCTTTGAACTTATAGAAAAAATGAAAGAAGAGAAGTTAGCACAAGGAGCCATCATTATAATACTTTCAAATAGAGGTCAACCATCTGATATTGCTAGAGGCGAATCTCTCGGAGCGGCTGGGTACATAGTCAAAGCTTCAAGTACTCCATCAGAAGTTATAGAGAAGGTGAATAGTATTATGAGTAATTCAAATAAAAAATAAAATGAACCATCAGAAACTTTTAGATGAATTATTGACAAGCTTGATGCATGAAGATGGATCAGATTTACACTTAGGAGCAGGTAGGAAGCCAGCGATGCGTATCAACGGGGAACTCTTGTTTATTGTTAATCAAGATGTATTAACCAAAGAAGATATGGTGGGAATTTTGAATGTTCTTATCGGTGCTAAGAGAACAGATAAGTTTATAGAAGAGAAGGAAGTAGATTTCTCTTACTCTTTCAAAGGGGTTACTCATCTTCGAGGTAATGCTTCTTTTCAACGTGGGCAGATTTGCATAGCTATTCGTCTAATTCCTAAAGCTAAATCTATAGAAGAACTTAATCTACCCCCAATCTTGACGTCTTTTACTCAGAAAAAACAGGGGTTCTTCCTTTGTGTTGGACCTGTCGGTCAAGGTAAATCTACAACACTCTCAACAATGATAAATATGATAAATAAAGAAAGAGCTGCTCATATAGTGACTATTGAGGACCCAATAGAATTCGTATATGAGCCTGAAAAATCTATTATTGACCAGCGTGAAGTAGGAGATGACACGAAGGATTTCTCTGTCGCTCTTAAGGCAATATTTCGTGAAGATGTGAATGTTATCTTTATCGGAGAAATGCGAAGCCCAGATACTATTTCTGCTGCAGTTACAGCTGCTGAGACTGGACACTTGGTCTTCTCAACACTCCATACCAATAACGCTGCACAGACCATTGATCGTATTATTGACTCCTTTCCTCCGAATCAACAAGACCAGATTCGCTTACAATTATCGTCTAGTCTTATCGGAGTATTCTCACAACGTCTAATACCTCGTATTTCCGGAGGGAGAATTCCTGCATATGAACTTCTTAT
>CAYHMN010000003.1:20704-32146 GCA_964357795.1 uncultured Candidatus Saccharibacteria bacterium | reverse complement strand
TTTACTTCCCGACAGCAGAATTGAAAAAGATTGTCACAGGCGCATTTGAAACTGCAACACCTTCAGAGAAGTTTGAAGTTGTAGTCACAACAAAGGGTGGTGGCTCACATGCTCAAGCTGAAGCAGTCCGCCATGGTATCTCTCGAGCACTTGTACTATTTGATACAGAACTCCGCTCACCACTCAAAAAGGCAAAAATGCTCAAGCGTGACCCTCGTCAAGTTGAGCGTAAGAAATTCGGACTCAAAAAAGCTCGTAAATCACCACAGTGGAGCAAACGCTAGAAAACAGCCGGCCTGCGCCGGCTTTTTCTTTGCGTTTGCTCGGCCGGAGCGATGTCGTAATCGACCGTGAGGTGGGCTCGCGAGTACTTAGTCCGCACAGGCGTAATCGCCGAGCAGACTTAGTAACTTGTGAGGTAAGCGTTAATATATTTAGAGAAAAATCAGACTTTGAAAAAAGTCTGATTTTTTGTATACTGGGAAAACTATGGATGAAAATGAAGTTAAAAATGACTTGCCTGCCGGCGAGGCAGGAGAAGATTTTGAGGATGTCACTTTTGTGGATAGTGGAGATGACGGCGACACCTTGCCTACGAAAGATGTAGTAGGAAAACTTCGCGCGGATTTGAAGACTGCTCGCAAAGAGAAGGAGGAATACCTGACAGGCTGGCAGAGAGCTAAAGCTGACTATGTAAATCTCCAGAAAGAAATGGATCAAGTCCGTGCTAATACTTCACTTATAACGAAAGAGAAAATTGTAGAAAGTTTGCTACCTTCTATTGATAGCTTTGATATGGCAATGGCAAACAAGGAAGCATGGGAGAGTGTTGATAAAAACTGGCGTACAGGCGTGGAATATATCTACCAGCAAATTATCACTGGTTTATCTGATGTCGGAGTAGAAATAATAGATAAGACAGGAATTAAATTTGACCCAAATCTTCACCAATCTATTGAAAGTATAACTACTGATGATGAGAGTAAAGATCATACTATAGAAAAAATAGTCCAAGCAGGATACAAAATAGGTGACCGTGTCATCCGCCCCGCTCGCGTAAATATATTTGAATATAAAAAATAATTAATTTTGAATTAATTTAAGAAAAGAATCTTCGGTTTCGGTGTCTATTTTATCTGTCACTACTATCATCACCCCAAAGGAAAGAGTACTTCCTACGGGGCGAGTTTCCTATTTTTTGAGATTTTCAAGGAATATCTCCTCTGATATTTTATCTATTTTGTCAGTGACAATTATTACCATCTCTGTCGTAAGACCGAGATCCTTTTTAATATTTGTGAATAGATGCTCATATGGATACATAGATATCCAGACGGAATTCTTGATACATATGAATCCGGCTTTCTTGAGAAGGTAACGGAGAGCTTCACGTTCGCTTTTGCGCTCCTCTGGAAGGTCTAGGAGTATTATCCGCCAGTATCCATCCCAAGTGGTGTCCACTAAGGTATTCTCGCCCTCAAGTTTTATACTATGGGCTTTCTTCTTGCCTTCCTTTGTAAGGCGGGCATATTGGCTTTGAGGGGAAGATATGTGCTCTATTAAACCAGCTTCTTCCAAGCCTCGCATAGAGCGATTTATCGCGTATTTTGAGCCATTCTGAGCGTCTATTCGCTCTACTATCTCAGGGAATGAGATAGCTGGCTTATCCATCAGTATTTTAATGATTTTTCTTGAAAAATCCTGTCTTTTCATCATATTTGACATTATACCAAGTATAAATATAATATCAACATAGTTTCAGTGGTCACGAAATACTTGTCAAAAATAAAAGATGGGTATATAATAGCTCTAGAAATCGAAAATTATTAAATTAAGTATAAAAATATATGATAGACCCAACAAAGATAGATTTTAATCAGCTACCAAAGAAGTTCTGTGACGGAGCTATTGGAGCATTTAACAAGGACGTGTTTTATTTCGGTATGACATCAGGCAATAACATAGATGTCTTTGCTACGACACCAAAGGTAATGAAAGACATAGCGACATTCCTTGGTAATCACGTCGCAAATTATGAGAAGCAGAATGGAGTAATAGATATGACGATTCCTCCGATACCAAGTCCGATACAGTCGTCAGATTTAAAATAATAATTAATAGAATTAATAAGACTTCGCAAATTATATTCTTTCCTCGGGTCCTCGGGTAAAGTCACCAGACCGGCTCGGAAATAAAATAATTTGCTCCGTCAAATACACATATGTCAAAGATAATAGGAATAGATTTGGGTACAACAAATAGTGCGGTTGCCATCATAGAAGGTGGACAGCCAAAGATTATAGAGAACGTGGAGGGTGCAAGAACTACACCTTCTATTGTGGCTATAGGTAAGACTGGCGACAGACTTGTCGGTCTACTTGCCAAGCGCCAAGCGGTGACTAATCCACAAAATACTATCTACGGTATCAAGCGCTTCATGGGCCACATGTTTGAAGATCCAGAAATCCAGAAGACACAGAAAACAGCACCATTCAAAATTCAGAAAGGAAAAGATGGTGGAGTAGAAGTAAATATTGGTGACAAGTGGAATCGCCCAGAAGAAATCTCTGCGATGATACTCGCAAAAATTAAAGCAGATGTAGAAGCCAAGCTCGGAGAGAAAATCACAGAAGCGATAATTACAGTACCAGCATATTTCAACGATGCTCAAAGAAAAGCTACTAAAGATGCCGGTCAGATTGCAGGACTAGATGTGAAGAGAATCATAAACGAGCCTACAGCAGCCGCCCTTGCCTACGGATTCAATACCAAGAAAGATGAGAAGATAGTCGTCTACGACTTTGGAGGTGGTACTTTCGATGTGTCAGTTCTTGAAGTCTCAAATGATGTCATAGAAGTGAAGTCTACCGATGGCGATTCACACATGGGAGGCCGTGATATAGACCAGAAGATTATGGCTTGGATTGCAGATGAATTCAAGAAGCAGTCAGGAGTAGATGTCACGAAAGATCCACTAGCACTTCAGCGCCTAGACGAAGCAGCAGAAAAAGCAAAGATTGAGCTCTCTACAACCGCAGAGACAGAAATAAATATTCCATTCATCACTTCTACAGATGCAGGTCCTCAGCACTTGCTATTGAAGATGAATCAGGCTCAGCTTATATCTCTTTCACAAGAGTATATTGACCGCTCAATAGAGATTACAAAACGCGCTATGGAAGCCTCACCATTTAAGATGAGTGATATCAATGAAATCATAATGGTAGGTGGCCAGACTAGAATGCCAGCAATCGTAGAGGCAGTGAAAGCACTTTTCAGCAAAGAACCAAATCGCTCTATCAACCCAGATGAAGTTGTAGCTCTTGGTGCTGCGGTGCAGGCTGGAGTCCTACAAGGCGATGTAAAGGATGTGCTACTTCTAGATGTCATTCCACTATCTCTCGGTATAGAGACCCTCGGAGGTGTGTCTACAAAGCTTGTAGAGAGGAATACTACTATTCCAAGTAGTAAGAGCCAAGTGTTCTCGACAGCTGCTGATAACCAGACTTCTGTGGAGATTCACATCACTCAAGGTGAGCGACCAATGGCTTCTGACAACAAATCTCTAGGAAGATTTATTCTAGGCGATATACCACCAGCACCTCGAGGTATGCCACAAGTGGAAGTGACCTTTGATGTAGATGCCAACGGTATACTAAATGTGAAAGCCAAAGATAAAGCCAGTGGTAAAGAATCATCTATCCGTATAGAAGCATCATCTGGACTTACCGATGCCGATATCAAGCGTATGCAAGACGAAGCAGAAGCTCATAAAGATGAAGATATGAAGAAGAAAGAACTCGTAGATGAAAAGAATACAGCCGAGATGATGATATTCTCTGCGGAGAAATCTGTAAAAGAGTATGGCGACAAAATTGATGCGACTCTCAAAGCAAGTGTGGAAGAAAAAATCGCACTAGTCAAAACTGCAAAGGAAGGCAACGACCTAGCAACAATCAAATCTGCAGTTGAAGCGCTGACTACCGAAGTCTCAAAAATCGGCGAAGCCATGGCGAAAGCTCAGCCAGCCGAAGGTGCAGAAACTAAAGCTCCAGAAGAACAAGGCCCAGAAATCAAAGACGCAGAAGTAAATGATAATCCAGAACAGAAATAAGCGTTTCACTTATGTCAAAAGATTACTACGAAATATTGGGAGTAAATAAAGGTGCGTCAAAAGATGAGCTGAAGAAGGCCTATCATAAGCTTGCGCATAAGTACCATCCAGATAAGAACAAGGGTGATGATTCGAAGTTCAAGGAAGTGAACCAAGCTTACCAGACTCTTTCCGATGACCAGAAGCGTTCGCAATACGACCGCTTTGGTGCAGATGGTCCACAAGGGTTCAATCCAAATCAAGGAGGATTCGGAGGTTTCGATTTCTCTGGCGCTCAAGGAGGAATGGAATTTGATATGGGTGACCTTGGAGATATTTTCGGAGATTTCTTTGGTGGTGGAAGTCGCAGACAGGCCAAGAGAGGCAGAGATATTTCTACAGAGATAGATTTATCTTTTGAGGAGTCTATTTTTGGAGTGAAGAGAACTATTCTTCTTTCCAAGCAGTCAGTCTGTGATATATGTAAGGGTACTGGTGGTAAACCAGGGACAAAGATGGATACTTGCAAGACTTGTAATGGTAACGGCCATGTTCGTGAAATGAAGCGCTCAATACTGGGAACATTTGAGACAAGGAAAACTTGTGATACTTGCCACGGCCAAGGTAAGACTCCAACTGAGAAATGTAGTGAATGTCATGGCAAAGGAGTTCGTACCAAACAAGAAGAAATAGACATCAATGTACCATCTGGTATTAATGCAGGTGAAATGGTGCGTATGACTGGTATGGGTGAAGCAGTCCAAGGCGGACAAGCTGGCGACCTGTATATCAAGATAAATGTTCGCTCACATGGAACTTTCAAACGTGATGGACTAAACCTAACACTAGATTTAAATATCAAGCTCACAGATGCACTACTCGGAATGAAATATGATTTGAAGACATTGGAAGGTAATATGGTAGAAGTAAAAATTCCTGAAGGTATAAACCATGGCGAACTCTTGCGAGTCCGAGGTAAAGGCGTACCATCTGGTCATGGCAGAGGGGATATCATCATCCGAGTGCTCATCAAGATGCCAACGAAGCTATCAAAGAAATCAAGAGATACAATAGAAGAGCTGAAAAAGGAGGGGATATAGTTATCCTCTCTTTTTCTATTTACATATCCTGTGTGTTTGCTATGATTACTTTAAAATTTTTGAAACCCATTTTAATTCAAACTTAAAAATTGCAAATATGAATCAGACACAAAATCCTACGAACTATTTGTTCAAGACATGCTCGACTGAGTCTGACCTTGAAAAATTTAAGGACAACTTTCCATGGTGGTCCGAAGCAACTCAACAAGAAAACAGATTGATGCCTAAAACACCGGAAGATTTAAAAATGTCACTTTTCACTATTTTTGTTTACACAGAAGAAGGTGAACTTGTGGGTGCTGCTGGCCTTTTCCCTTGTGTTGATAAGTTAACTGGTGAATATATCTATCTCAACGATAGGTTACTTGCTGAAACAGGTTCAGTGTTTATAGTTTTTGAGCATAGAGAGAAAGGTAATGGAGGCACTTGTGTAGGTATGCGACTGGATTATTGTGAAGAGAACAATATTACACCGTTTATGATCACACAGGACATAGTTATGACTGATAAAGTTCTTGATAAATCTAATCTGAAAAAGATTAATTTAGATGACTATGAGCATTTCACTGAAGTATGTTTGAGAATTAAATGCACCTGTCGTAAAATCAATGAAAGTAATGGTAATTTTGCATTATGTGATAATTGCCATCTACATAAGAAATCAAGAGTAGGTTTCAAAAGATTTGAACAGCATTACTGACTTTAAAGTCCCCGGCTGCCACCATCGTGGAGTCGGGGATTTACTATTTACATATTCGCACAGTTTGCTATTATAATCTTATTATTATTTTATTGCGGGCGTGAGATTCGCCTGGTATAAAGAAATGACTAAACGTTCTGTTGCTTCAAAGAAGCTCTGGAAGATAGGTGCGAAGGAATTTAATACTCAATATTTTGACTACAATAAAGATGGCGACCTTATCATCAAGGAAGGTCATAATGTTTATAATGTCCGCTATATGGCCGAGAAGTTCGGTACTTCGCTTGAAATACTCCTTCCTTTCGTTATTGAGGAACGTATAGAGGACTTCCTAGACCTCGTCAAAGACCTTTCCAAGAAGACTGGCTACCAAGGCAAGTTCTTCTACCACTACCCTATGAAGGTCAACCAGAACAAGGAAGTGGTCATGGCGCTAGTCGGTGAAGGTGCGCATCTTGAGACTTCTTCTTACAACGATTTGTGGCTAGTGAAGAAAATGCTAGAACAGGAGACATTCAATCCCAACATCCGTATTCTTTGCTCAGGACCAAAGACTGATAAATATATTTCACTCATAGACGACCTTCAACATAAAGGCGTTAAAATTTTTCCTCTTATTGAAGGACCAAACGAGCTCAAGTTTCTACAGTACTCAAAATACGATGTCGGTATCCGCCTAGATATGCCGATAAAGGCAAGCTCATACTGGAACAAGCCGATAGACCGCTTCGGATTTTCTGCGAAAGAAATTATTCACATGGGTTCATTTAAAAATCTAAAAATTCTCCATTACCATATCGGCTCACAGATTGAGAAGCTCTCTGATGTTATCGGTCCTATTAAATATGCTCTTGATGTTTACTTTAAAGTTAAAGAGAAGAATCCATCGCTAGATACTCTTGATATAGGCGGAGGAATGCCGATACCATACACTCGCAACAAGAGCTACCCAGTAGATAAACTCATGGAGAAAATATTAAAGCTTATAAAAAGTGAATCTGAGAAAAGAGGTATTCCACCACCAAATCTAATCTGTGAATGGGGTCGCTATATTGTCGCTCCTGCGCAGATAACTGTATTCAAAATTATAGATACAAAAGCGATAGCCAATAAAAAAAGCCCTGCGAAAAAATGGTATGTCATAGACGGAAGCTTTATGAATGACCTTCTTGATACTTGGGCTATAGGTCAGAAGTGGGCTATATCGCCAGCCAACAACAAGAATGATAGCGATCTGAACGATGTCTGGCTCGCAGGCTCTAGTTGTGACTCAGATGATATCTATACTGGTGTCCACGGTACTGTAACACTTCCAGACTACGATAGTGCTACAGGTGAGGCTATGTATATAGTGGTTCACGACACAGGAGCGTATCAAGACCCACTTGCAGCTCACCACTGCATGCTCTCATCTCCACTTAAACTTATCGCTGAGAACGGACACATCGTCGTCGCTCGTAAGCGCGAATCACCAGACGATGTCGGAAAAGGTTTCGGATGGTAGTTTACGGAGTAATTAATAATAAATTTGTTATAATATTTATATGCAAAATAATCTTCCTACATTAGAGTTTATATTAAAAAATTATAAGAATTTTAATGCTCGTGCTACTCGCGATGCACTCATTGCTTACTGGCGTCATGCAGAGCGCGGAGGCAAGATGTTTTGGGCTGTAGCTGGAGCGATGTCTTCTGCTCAGCTTGGTATCGTACTTGCTCCGGCTATACGCGCAGGGTTGATACACGGCATGTCTGTGACTGGTGCGAACCTTGAAGAATCTCTTTTCCGATTAGTTGCTCACGATAGCTATACTGATTTTCCTGACTATAGATATTTCACTAAGGAAGATGATACAAAAATTTTAGAAGACAGAATGCGCCGAGTTACAGATACTAGTATCCCAGAAGATGAAGCTTTTCGTGCTGTAGAAAAGCATATAGTTCCAGTATGGAAGAAAGCCACAGAAGACGGCACTCGCAAATTCTGGCATGAGTATTTCTATGATTTGATTCAAGCTATAGATAAAGATAAGCACGAAGGCAAAGCAGAAGAATGCTGGCTACTTGCAGCAGCAGAGAATAATATCCCGATAGTTGTTCCTGGATATGAAGATTCTACCTTCGGTAATATTTTTGCTTCACACGTAAAAATGGGTGACGCGAGTGCATCTATAGCGAAGAGTGGAATAGAATATATGGGTGCTTTCTACGATCAATATCAAGAGCTTTCAAAAGGAGAGGGAATTGGATTCTTTCAAATCGGTGGAGGTATCGCTGGAGATTTCCCAATATGTGTAGTCCCATCACTCAAGTACGATATGGAGCAGGAAGCGAAGCCTTGGGCGTACTTCTGCCAGATATCTGACTCTACAACATCATATGGCTCATACTCAGGAGCAACACCAAATGAGAAAATCACTTGGGATAAACTTACCAAAGATACTCCTATGTTTGTCATAGAGTCCGATGCAACTATTGTTGCACCACTTATGCTCACTGCACTTCTAGAATGCAAAGCAAATCCAAAAGAAGCAAACGAATTAATCGCAAAGTATAGTTAAAAACATAAATTAGCTTCTCTTAAAAAACTTCAAAGACCATAGAAATTTTACTCGCTTATCCCTCTCCGCTCCTTCGTCGCTCCGGCGCGCCCACACCTACTCGTAAAATTTCTATGGTCTTCTTCGTTCTATTTTAATTTGTCCTTAAACTTATTAGCGATGATAGTGTACGCAAGTTGCGCGGCGCCGTATTCTGTGAGGACTGAATCGCGCATAGGGGAGACTTCTACTATATCTGCGCCTACTAAATTTTTCTCTTTTGCGAGTCTAGTTATAAGTTCCATGCCATACCACCACTCCAGTCCACCTTGGACTGGAGTACCAGTTCCCGGCATGTGTGCAGGGTCAAAACCATCTACATCTATAGTAAGGTATATATTCTTAGTCGTTATTGAATTTAATATCTCATCTATAGTTGGGATTTTATGTCCGTTACCCCATTCAAATACTTTAATATTATTTTTCGGATCACTGAAGTATTTATGTTCATCTACAGAATATGTACGTATACCTACTTGGACTAGATTGTATCCTAGCTCATGAGCCCTGCGGAGTACACAAGAATGGGCAAGGTTTGAGGGTTCATCATTGTAGTCTGCATCTGTATCACGCAGGTCACAATGAGCATCTATTTGTAGGATTGTCACTTCACTTGGATTTATCTTTTCACCGAGAGACTTTAAAAGTCCAAGAGATACTGAATGTTCACCACCAAGTAGAAAAACAAAAGTATCTTTCTCTAAAATCTTTCTACATTCATCTGTAATTTTCTCCAATGATTTTTGCGGAGAAAGAGAGCTTATTTTACCTAAATCTTTTTGCCCAATTTTAACCTTATCACATACTTGAGATTTATATTGGCGATCAAAAAGTTCCAGTTTATTATCTATCATATCTATGATAGCTTTTGGTCCATTTATTGTACCTTTTCTACTTGAAGCAGTTTTTTCGTATGGAGCGGATACTATTACTACGTCAGTATCGCCAGACTTATTAGTGCATATTATTGAGTCAACCATAAATAAATTAATTAAATACTATAGTGTTAATACTACTAAAAACCAATTCACAATGCAATTGATTATATGTTACAATAGACGTATATATGGATTTTGATTTAAAGGCAACACTGGGAGTTATCGCAGGCATTATTGCCTTTCTAGCTTACATTGTTTATGTAGTTTCTATTTTCAGAGGCAAATCAAAGCCTAATAGAGCCACATGGTGGATTTGGGCGTTTATGGGCTTGATTCTTGCTTTGAGTTACAAATTCTCTGGAGCTAGCAATACAGTATGGGTACCATACGTAGAATTTTTAGGGCCACTCTCTATCGCTATATTATCTATAAAATACGGTGAAGGAGGATTAACAGATAAAACTGATCTTCTCTGCTTATTTGGAGCGGTTATTAGTGTAATTCTTTGGATTATATTTGATAGTCCTGTAGTTGCACTTGTTACCAATCTTGCTATAGATTCTTTTGCTATTGTGCCTACAATCAAGAAGTCGTATCTACGACCAGAAGGAGAAGATTTCTGGGCATGGTTTGGTACTGGTCTTGCTGATAGTTTAAATATGTTTGCTGTAGAGCGATTTTCGTTTGCAATCTTGCTCTATCCTATATATATGCTTGTTTCTGATTTAATAATAATTTTTATATTACTTCTGAAGAAAAAAGGTATAATGAAAGATATAAGCTTTTTGGTAAAGCATGATTAAACTATGAAAATATATATTGGAAAAAGTAAATTACATGGAAAGGGCTTATTTGCCTCAAAAGATATAAAAAAAGGAGAAATTCTATTTAGGATAAAAGGACGAAAGCTTAATTTCTTAATCAACAACAAAAAGAAAGCTCAAATGGCTGGGTGGAATTGGATAGGAATAGGTAAAAATAAGTGGATAGACCCAGAAGGTTTTGGTCTGTATATCAACCATTCTTGCGACCCAAATTCTGCGATTTTAGGTACTGTAACGGTCGTTGCTATGAGCAATATAAAAAAAGATGAGGAAATAACATCAGACTACTCTCTAAGTGAAGCGGATATTTTCTGGCATATAAAGTGTACTTGTGGTTCAAAAAATTGTAGAAAAATTATAAAATCAATACAATTTTTACCACAAAATATCTTTAAAAAGTACATAACTTATATACCAGACTACTTCAAGCGAATTTTTAAAAAATTTAATGTATCAAATTTTAATAATTATAAAAACTTAGAATTGGAATGGGTAAGTTTCATTAAAAAATAAGGATAGTATATAATATACTAACTATGATGGATAAAAAATCTAAAACTTTCTTTGCAGTATTTTCATTTATTATAATGATTTCCATTGTAGCTACTTTTTACCAATATGTAATTTTAAATAGTTATGATACTTTTACAGACGAAGAAGTATTTAATGAATCACTTTTAGATCAATAACGAAATGGAAACATCAATTCAAGCATTTATAAATATGTGCCAATGGGATACTGCTAACTTTCTTATTTTTTCAAATAATGTTTTCGGACCTTTAATTTACTATTCTCACTTCATAGCTATTGCCGTATCTTTGCTTGTTGGTATCTTTGTGCTCTCCAGAGATAGCAAAGCACTCGTAAATAGATTGTTGTTTTTTATAATGACAGCTTTCTCCATATGGGTGTTCTTTGATTTGATATTATGGGCCAACGAGAAGCCTGATTTAATAATGTTTTTCTGGTCAATGATGATATTTATTGAACCTCTTATATACGCCTTGTGTGTCTATTTTATTGATGTATTTATTAGTAAAAAAGATATTAGTTTCAAGAAAAAAGTTGGAATATTTTCTCTATTATTACCTGTAATTATACTTTTACCTACAAAATTTGCTCTCTTAGGATTTGATCTGACTAATTGTTTTAGAGAACCCATAGAAGGATTTATAGCTACTTTTTATGTATATTTTATTGAAATTATCTATGCAGTCTGGATTATAATTTTTGCTTTTAGAAAATA
>CAYHMN010000003.1:0-20694 GCA_964357795.1 uncultured Candidatus Saccharibacteria bacterium | reverse complement strand
AAAATACAAAGAATCCATCCCAGCGATTAAAAATCAGATTATACTTATAACGATTGGCATCCTTCTATTCTTATTAAGTTTTGTTTCTGGAAATATTATAGGAAGTCTTACTGAGAACTGGACAGTAGCACAGATTGGTCTATTTGGAATGCCTATATTTGCAGGCTTTCTTGCATATATGATTGTTAGATTTAAAACATTTAATATTAAGCTTCTAGGTACTCAAGTTCTCGTTATTGCACTTGGATTTTTAGTGCTGGCAATAGTCTTTGTAAGAAATATTGAAAATATAAAACTAGTTGTTGCCTTTACTCTTTTGTTCGTTCTCATTCTAGGAAGAACACTAATTAAATCTGTAAAACATGAGGTTGAACAAAGAGAAAGATTGGAAGTTCTAAGAATGAAGCTTGAGGAATCAAATCTTAAACTTGAAGATGCCAATGACAAACTAAAAGATTTAGATAAATTAAAGACAGAGTTCCTTTCTCTTGCGTCTCACCAGCTCAGAAGCCCACTTACGGCCATGAAAGGGTATTCATCTATGTTAATAGAGGGGGATTATGGGGAAATTAATCCAAAAGCCAAAGAAGCAGTTGAGCGCATTTTCCAATCTACAATGAATCTGACAAAAATAGTGGAAGATTTTCTTAATGTTTCCAAAATAGAAGCAGGAGGAATGAAATATGAGATGGGTCCATTTAGCCTCAGTGAGATTGCTAGAGATATGTCTAAAGATTTATCTATAACAGCTAGTCAGAAGAATCTCAAGTTAAATTTTGAATCTGATAGTGACCTAGACTGCACAGTGAACGGTGATAGAGAAAAGATTCGCCAAGTAGTTCTAAATTTCATAGATAACTCTATAAAATATACAAAGGAGGGAACTATAGATGTATCTGTCAGAAAAGTAAGTGATAAAGTTGTATTTGCAGTGAAAGATACTGGTATGGGTATGACACCAGAAATAAAAGCAACACTATTTCAGAAATTTGCTCGTGGTGAAGGTGCTCGTATGAACACAGGAGGCTCTGGCTTAGGACTTTACCTCGCTAAAGAAATCATAGAAGCTCACAAGGGAACCGTCGGCGTAGAATCCGAAGGCATGGGCAAAGGTTCTACCTTTCACTTTGAATTAAACACGATTAAATAAATTAAATTTTAGAGATTTTGTAACCTGTGTCAGAGTCTTTCACTTCGTAACCTAGATTTGTGATTTTATCTCGTATTTCATCACTCTTAGCCCAATCTTTATTCACTCTTGCTATTTCGCGTTCTTTTACAAGTTCTACAATATTTTCTGGGATAATATCTTTTTCTAATTTATCTAATTCAAACCCAAATATTTGATCAAACGCTATTAATGTTGCTCTTCTATCGGTATCTGTGACTTTTGCGTCATGTACTAGTTTCCACATAAGCGCTAGCGCTCTCGGAGTACTTAGGTCATCGTCCATACATTCCATAAGTTCATCTTTATATTCTTTTACTACAGATCCATCTTCTGACGGAAGAGTTAGGAAGATTTCATATAGTTTCTCAAGTGGAGTTTGAGCTCCATTCACAGATTCTATAGTAAAGTTAGTTTTCGTACGGTAGTGAGCATTATAGAGCCAATAACGAAAGGCTATAGGGTTAATACCTTTATCTATAAGATCACGGAGAGTATAGAAGTTTCCAGCTGACTTTGCCATCTTTTTGCCATCTACCATAAGGTGCTCATTGTGCATCCAATACTTTACAAATGATTTTCCTGTGGCGCATTCTGATTGAGCTATTTCATTCTCATGATGGGGGAATATCAAATCAACTCCACCAGTATGGATATCAATATTTTCACCAAGCTCTGCGATACTCATCGCTGAGCACTCTATATGCCAGCCTGGACGCCCCTTACCAAGTGAAGTTTCCCAGAATACATCTCCATCATTTTCATCCCACGCTTTCCAGAGAGCAAAATCTTGTGCGTTTTCCTTTTCGTATTCATCTACCTTTAATCTGTTGTCAGCGTTTCTTTTTAGTGTAGCTATATTGAAACCAGACAGTTTTCCATAATTAGGATCTGTATGTATATCAAAATATACAGATCCGTCAGGAGATTTATATGCATGTCCTTTGTCTATGAGTTGCTCTATCATTTTCACCATTTCATCTATATATTCTGTCGCTTTGGTATATTTGTCTGGCGGAGTTATATTTAGAGCATCACGATCCTTTAAGAATTCTTTAGTATAGAATTCTGTCAGTTCTTTTAGAGTTTTACCTTGAGCAATACTATCACGAATAGTCTTGTCGTCTACATCGGTAATATTCATAACGTGATTTACGTTATAGCCACTATATTTTAAGTATCTTTTTAGTATGTCGGTAAAAATATAGGCTCGGTAGTTACCGATATGAGGGTAGTTGTAGACAGTTGGCCCACAAGTATATAGCCCAACAGAGTTACCATTTATAGGCTCAAATAGTTCTTGCTGTTTAGATAATGAATTATGAATTTTTAAAGCCATTTGTACAGTATAGCTTTTGGCTTGCATTTTTCAAAGGTTTTGTGTATTATGAGCCCTGTGGAAATACTCTTTTAGAGCCTTTCTATAAGTAAGATAATATATGGCAACTACCAAAACTACAACAAAAAAGGCAACATCTGGAAGCACTGAATTCGCTGTGATTGAAACAGGTGGCAAGCAATACAAAGTGGCTGTCGGCGATGTCCTAAAAGTTGAGAAACTTGATGGAACTTTCGCTGTTGGAGACAAAATTGTCTTTGACAAGGTTTTGCTTGTAGATAACGGTATAGATACTACTATCGGAACTCCTTATATAACAAAAGCCATTGTAGAATCACTATTCCAGAGACACGGCCGTGGCAAGACTGTCAAAGTCGTTAAATACAAACAAAAAAGCCGATACCTTAAAAAGAACGGCCACCGCCAACCTTTCATAGAAGTAAAAATTTCAGCTATAAAATAAAACCACTCATGATTGAGTGGTTTTATTTTTATGACCGATTTTTTAATGCATTCTTGATAGTCTCGCTATCTGAATACTCTAGCTCGGTACCAGTGGAAAGACCACGGCCGAGGGATACTATATTGAAATTATATTTCTTTTGAAGAGGTGAGAGTATCTCGCGTAGATATGTATCAGTATGTTCACCTTGAGGGTTGAGAGACAAAGCTATGATTACTTCTTTTAGATTATTCTTTCGCTCTTCTATGGTGCGTGCCAGCTCTTTGGTGCGTACAAAACTTGGTGTCTCTTTCGTGACTATTGGTACTAAACCACCGAGAATAAAATACATTCCACTATAATTCTTACTTTTCTTTATGCTTTCAAAATCAGCATCTTTCTCCACAATAAGAAGACTTGTTTTATCTGTTTTCGGATTGCTACATGTCTCACATAAGTCTTGTTTGTCACCTTGGAAGAAAAGAAAGCATGATGAGCATTGATGAATAGTTTTTTTAATTTCAATTATGGCTTTGCCTAAATCTTCTACATAATTAGGATTTTTGTGGAGCAAGAAGAATACAAAGCGCTTGGCTTGGCGCTCACCGATTCCTGGGAATTCTTTGAATAATCCTGCTAGTTTTTCAATAGGATTCATATTTTAGAATTCATCTAGGTCACCCTTGTCTAATGATGTTGCTAGGAATTGATTTACATTACTTTTCTGCATAGATACAAATGTAGTTAGCTTCTGGTCAAAGTATAAGTCAACTTTACCAACTGGGCCGTTTCGGTGCTTCTCTATTAGGACTTCTACAATATTTGTATGTTCTGATTCATCCTTACCTTTATCTTCACGATGGAGGAACATCACTACATCAGCATCTTGTTCAATAGATCCGGAATCTCGCAAGTCAGATAGACGTGGTCTGCCACCACGAGACTCTACAGCACGAGAAAGCTGGGAAAGGGCAAGTACTGGCACATCAAACTCTTTAGCAAGGGCTTTGAGTGAGCGAGAGATTTCTGTAACCTGATTTACCATACTGTCATAATTCTTGGAAGTGGACATAAGTTGCAAGTAGTCCACAATAATCATACCGATACCATGTTCAGCGCGGATACGACGACATACTGAACGCATGCGCACGATAGAATTACCGGCCATGTCATCTACGAAGATTGGTGCTTTGGAGAGTTTATCTAGAGAGTCACGAATCTTTGAAAACTCATTCTCGGCAGATAGGTTACCAGTACGTAAGTTCCAAGCGTTGACGCGTGACTGAGCGGCAAGCATTCTATCTACAAGTTGCTGAGTACTCATTTCAAGTGAAAATATTACTGTCGGTGTACCAGTATTGAGCGCAGCTTGGCGAGCAATATCTAGCGCAAGTGTAGTTTTACCGACAGATGGCCGAGCAGCAAGAATAATGAGGTCTGATTTTTGGAGGCCAGAAAGGTATTGGTCAAGATCGTGGAATCCAGTCGGTACTCCACGAAGCTCACCCTTGTTCTCATGGAGTCGCTCTAGACGCTCCCAAGCTTCAGGAAGACTTTCTTTTAGAGATGAGAAGGCATGACCTCCGGCATTGTTGTTGATACCCATCATACGTTTCTCTGCTTGGTCTAGAGTATCAAATACATCTTCTACTTCTTCACGGAAGCCAAGTTCGGAAATGTCAGCTCCAGCTTCTATAATTTTTCGCAAAATATGTTTCTTGTTTACTATCTCTGCGTAGTGCTTGATATTTGTAGAAGCAGGGACTGCATTTGTTAATTCACTAAGATAATTACTTCCGCCGATACTTTCAAGCTGTCCTTTTTCTTCAAGTTTATGGGATAAAGATATGATATCTATCGGCTCACCTTTACTTGAAAGCTCAAGCATAACTTTGTAAATCTGAGCATTTTTGGATACATAGAAAGATTCAATAGAGACAATATCATTTATCTCATGGATTGCACCTGGGCGAAGCATAATTGAACCCAAAACCGCTTTCTCAGAATCTATGCTCTGCGGAGGCACTCGAAGGTTAGATTTATTTCTATTGATCTTCTCTGACATAAGATTCATTGTAGCATAGCTATAGATTTTCAAAATCTTGTATTTTAGGACAAATATGTTAGTAAAGTGTGCAAAACTATTGGTTTTTTGATACTATTGTATATATATGAAGAAACGATTACTTTCAGGCATTACACCATCAGGAACAGGAAACTTACATATTGGCAACTATTTTGGAGCCTTGAAACAATGGGTTGATTTACAGGATTCACACGAAAGTTTAATTTTTGTCTCTGACCTCCATGCCCTTACTGTCATCCATGATAAAGAGCAACTAAAAAGCAATATTATCAATGTTGTTTTAGATTACTTGGGAGCTGGAATTGACCCTGAAAAAGTTATTCTTTTTAAACAGTCAGATATATCTGCTCATCCTGAACTTTGCTGGATATTTAATTGCATAACAACTATGCCGTATTTGGAACGTGCACATGCATATAAAGATGCGCATATGAAAGCGAAAGAGATAAATGTTGGCCTTTTTGATTACCCACTACTAATGTCTGCAGATATTTTATTGTACGATTCAGAGGTAGTGCCAGTAGGTGCAGATCAAAAACAGCATGTAGAATACGCACGGGATACTGCTCAGAAATTCAACAATACTTTTGGAGAAACATTTAAACTTCCCGAACCAATGATATTAGACGGAGTTGCTGTCGTACCAGGGACAGATGGAAGAAAAATGTCAAAGAGTTATGGTAACACTATTCCACTTTTTGGAACTGATGAAGAAATTAAAAAAGCCGTTATGGGTATAGTAACTGATTCAGATGGAAAGTTCCCACAGAATGTTTTTGCTATCCACTCACTCTTACCTTTTTATTCCAAGGATGAAATTAGTAAAATTTATGAGGAGCATCCAAAAGAATATAAATGGCTTAAAGAAAAACTTGCAGAGGATTTAATAAAATTCATTACACCTATGCGTGAGCGTAGAGATATGTATGCGAAAGATTTAGATAAAGTTAAAGAAATTTTAAAAAAAGGTGGAGAGAAAGCAAGAGAAATAGCAGAAAAGAAAATGAAAATTGTAAGAGATAATATAGGAGTGAATATATAAATTATGTGGTCTCTAATTCTTAAAATAGTTTTAATAGTCATACTTATCTACGTAATATTAAAAACGGTCAAAATTGCTCGTATTATATGCACAGTAGCGCTTGGTATAATTTATATACCTATAAATGGTTTAAATACTGCAGTCCAGAAATGGTATTTCAAAATGAAAAAGGAAGATGAGATAGTCTACTACGCATTCACCCCATTCTACTGGATTTTAGTTGCTATTACTTTCATTATCTCCGTACCGTACGAATTTGTGATAGCGATGGAGATACATTAATATATAAATTTATCACTTTTTGTGATACAGTGTTTTAGTATGACTAATAGAATATATATAAAAGATTTGAAAGATTTTGTAGGTAAAGAAGTAACCATTGCAGGATGGGTGGATATTCGCCGTGACCAAGGCAAGCTTGTATTTATGGATATGCGCGATATGACAGGTAAAGTCCAAGGTGTAGTCCTACCAAGCCATACGGAAGCGATGGAACAGGTAAAAGAAGTTCGTACTGAATGGGTTCTGAAAGTCACCGGCATAGTCAATAAGCGCCCAGAAAAAAATATCAAAGAGGGAACTATGAATGGCGACATAGAGCTTGAGATAATAAAGATAGAAATACTAGCAGAAGCTGCACCACTACCATTTGATATGTCCAATGATGGATACAATTTGGAGTTGACAACAGAACTTGATAACCGATCACTAGTCCTAAGACAGTCAAAAGTTCAAGCAATATTTAAAGTACAAGAAACAATTATCGACTCATTCCGAGAATTCATGAAGCAAAATATGTTCTTTGAGTTTCAAGCACCATCTATAACTCCTGCGACTGCAGAAGGCGGAGCTGAAGTTTTCCAAGTAGATTACTTTGACAAGAAGGCATATTTAACTCAATCACCCCAACTATATAAACAAATTGTAATGTCTGCTTTTGAGCGATGCTTCTCTGTGAACAAAGTTTTCCGCGCTGAACCTTCTTCTACTACTCGCCATGTGACTGAGATAGTGTCACTCGATGCTGAGATGGGATTTATCGACTCATGGACAGATGTACGTGATATGGCTGAAAATACTGTTAAGTATATCCTCAAACAAGTAGAAGCAAAGAACAGTGAACATATAAAATTATTGGACGCAACGTTACCTGTAATGATAGACAAGACACCGACTATAACTCTAGCAGAAGCTCAACAAAAGATTTTTGATAAATTTGGACGTGATGTCCGAGGTGATAAAGATACAAACCCACAAGACGAAAGAGAGATATGCGAAATTATAAAAGAAGAAACTGGTTCTGACTTTGTCTTCATATACGGTTATCCAACTCGTCAGAAACCATTCTATGTATATCCAAATGCTGAGAATCCAGAGTTTAATGAAGGTATGGATTTACTTTGTCGTGGAGTAGAGTGGCTCTCGGGAGGTAGACGAATAAATGATTATAAACAACTAGAAGAACATGTGAAAATTTGGAAAATGGATCCAAGTAAAATTAAAATGTTCCTTGAAGCTTTCAAATATGGAGTCCCACCAGAAGGGGGGTTTGCTTTCGGAGCAGAACGGATAACAATGCAACTACTTGGATTGAAGAATATACGCGAAGCTTGTATGTTCCCAAGAGATATGAATAGAATAGACGAGAAATTAAACTCTGACGGCTACTAACCCTATTGACTTTTAGCTATAAATATGATATTGTCAAAGAATGAAACAGGTAAAAGTAATAATTATCGCATTTATTGCAGTAATACTTTTTTCTCCGGCATATACAAATGCTAAAGCAACCACACCAGAGTCTAGGGTAATCTACATTCAAAATGGAGGAACTATTACTGATCCAAACTGGAATAATGGTATTACATTTTCAGTGTTTGCCTATGGTGACTCAATAAAACTAAATCAAGCAGTAGAAATAACTAAAACTCATTTCATTATGTTTGATGTTTTAATTACTACAGACGAGACAGTTTTCAATAGTTTCGATACTTTGCATCGAACTAAAATAATAGTAGGAAGTACAAATGCACTAGGTCAAGATACTGGGTATTCTTTTAATAACTCATATATATGGGGAAGTGATACCCCTGGATTTGTTTTAATAAATAATTGCAACCCTAATACGATAATAAGCGATATAGGAAATTTAATTGCGCATGAAAGTGGCCATATGTTCGGGCTTGAACATAGGCTAAATCCACCCAAAGCTTCGTATTACGGCGTAGCTTATATTATGAGTAATTTCACAGGTAAAAAGTATATAACTTGGGGTAGTGAAGATACTGAAATTTTAACCCCTATTTTAGGCCTAAAAGAGACCGATTCTACTAATGTATTAGCGTATAACTAGTATTGACTTTTACATATAAATATGCTATACTACCCTTCAGTAATATAGTTCTTTGACATTTTTGGGTTTAGGTTAATTGAATAATTTTGAACTTCATTTTTGGAGTCTGGAATCATTCAATTAACTAACAATTTTTTTTAAACTCAAATAAAATAAACTGATATGAAAAAAATCATCTTAGCTACAATATCATTTGTAGCCATCTTACTTGCGTCTTGCAGTAAGAAAGAGGTCCTTCAGCAAATTCAAAAAGCTGAAGAAGTTAAAACAGCACCGCTTAATATTGATCAGCCAAAAATTCTGGATTCGGTTTTGGAGAACAAAGAAAAAACTGAAGCCGGGTTAAGAGCTGCACAACTGCGTGGTGAAAACCCGAGTAATTTTAGCAATTTAAGTGAAGGGCCAACCAGGGTAATTCTTATCCAGAATGGTGGCACTGTCACTGATGCAAACTGGAATAATGGTATCACTTTTACTGTAACACCGTATGGTAATGCCGACACTCTGGAAAAAGCAATTAATATCGCAGAAGAGCATTATGCAATGTTTAATGTGGTAGTGACTACTGATCCAGCAGTTTTTTACAGCTTTGATATTTGGCACCGTAGCATAATTATTGTTGGTGAAACTGAAGTGTTAGGGCAATACCCCGGCTATGCATGGAAAAACTGCTATCTTTGGGGCTTAGATACTCCGGGATTTGTTTTAACAAACAAGTGCAATCCCAATGCAATGGCGACTGACATCGGACATTTAATAGCTCATGAAAGTGGGCATCAGTATGGCTTAGACCATGAATACATAACATGGGGACTGCCAAATTTATTTTTATCTGGGGCAAGTATTATGGGTCAGTTTGCACAGCGGACCTTCATTAATTGGAGTGCTGGTAATATCGCATACTTAATTCCAATATTGGGTGTTAAGGATGACGATTTTGTGAATACGCGGACTGCATGGATTTGTATCCCAGAAAATACAGGTCTGCCACTTAGGGGTATTCTGACTTCAGGAGATATTGATGTAGGAAGGTTTTATCCAAGTACTACACAGGCTACAACCTTTACAGTAAAATGCGGTGACGCACCTGTTGTTGTTGAGCTTTGGCGAAACGGAGTGAAGAAATTTTCACTGAACACAAATTCAACGATGACTAAAAGTGTTCAGATACCGAAAGGTACAGTTCCGTATATACTGGTGATTAAGATATCAAACACTAATTGCCGGCATACAACCTGGTGGACAAATAAAACCCAGGGATAAAAATGTTTTCCGAATAATATTTAAAGCCTCTCTTTTTTAGGAGAGGCTTTTTTTGTACCCGATTTTAGGGTAGAATAGGAGAATTATGGATGACTGTATATTTTGTAAAATAACTAAAGGTGAGATATCTTCTGCTAAAGTGTATGAAGATTCTGATTTTTTTGCTTTTCTAGACATTAATCCAGTATCAAAAGGACATACGTTGTTAGTTCCTAAAGAACATATACGATGGATATTTGATGGAGATAATGCGATGATTGAGAAGATATTCAAAACTGCAAAAAATCTCAATGATAAAATCAAACTAGGTCTTTCTTGTGATTATGTCCAGCTTGTAATAACAGGTGAACAAATTCCCCATGCGCATATACACCTTATACCGTCATACTTTGGAAATGAAACTGCAAAATGGAATAAAGCTTCGTATGCATCTGAGATAGAAATTTCTGATTATCTAGAGAAAATTAAGTTTTAAGCATGGAACAAGAAACTACTATATCTACATATAAGGTAAAAGCAGGTTCGTTTGAAGGACCACTGGAACTTTTACTCTCACTTATAGAGAGTAGGAAGCTTTTTGTAAACGAGATAGCCCTTGCTCAAGTAACCGATGACTATGTAGCCTATATACGTTCGCTTTCTGACATATCAAATAACAAGCGTATAGCCGATGTATCCTACTTTATACTTATAGCAGCGACACTAATACTCATAAAATCTAAATCACTTTTACCAAACCTTGAATTAACAGAAGATGAGACTGAAAAGATTAGTGACCTAGAAAAGAGGCTCAAACTCTACCAGATTATAAAAAATGCGAGCGTAGATATAAAGAGTAACTTTGGAGTAAAAATTATATTTTCTCCACTTGAGCATACGTGGAATGAGCCACTTTTCTCACCTGACCCACTTATCACTATTGATTCAATGCTCGCGTCGGTCAATGATGTATTGGCACATATCCCAAAACCACAAGAAAAATTGACCGAAGTAGAAGTAAAGAAAATTATAAGTATTGATGAAGTTATAAATAGCCTTACAGACCGAATCCAGAATGCGATAAATATATCATTTAGAGAGTTTACCAAGAGTCATAACGCAGGTGATGCAAGTGAAGCGAAAGTTCACATTATCGTTTCATTTTTGGCTATGTTAGAATTGGTACGTGAAGGCATTATAGACGTTATACAGAACACTTCATTTGAAGATATAAATATTACCAAACCGCAGATACAAGAGACTATTAACGAAGAAATAAAATAATATGGAACTAGAATCAAAAATTGAAGGGTTGCTTTTTTATAAAGGTGAAGATATAAGCATAAAGAAGCTCAGTGAGCTTTTAAAAGTAGGGAACCTAGAGATAGAGAACGCTTTAGATAAACTTGAGTTACAACTTTCTTCTCGCGGACTTGTACTCGTAAGGAAAGATGATTCTGTGCTTTTAGGTATATCAAAAGAACTTAGCCCACTAATAGAGTCTATTCGCAAGGATGAGATTACACGAGAATTATCAAAAGCTTCACTTGAAACCCTATCTATCATCCTTTATAAGGACGGCGTTGCTCGAAGTGAGATAGATTATATAAGAGGAGTAAATTCAAGCTTTATAATAAGAAATTTATTAGTTCGTGGACTTATCGAAAAGGTTGTAGATGAGAAAGACAATAGAAGAATGCTTTATAAGCCAACATTTGATACTATGTCATATATGGGCGTATCATCTATAGGGCAGTTACCCAACTACTCGGATGTAAAAGCACAATTAGAAGGGGTTTTACTAAATCAAATCGAAATAGAAAAAAATGACTAACGCTATAAAAATATTATTACCAGCAACCATAAGCTTCGTAGTAGGCATAATGCTAACTCCGATTGCGACACATTATTTTTATAAGTATAAAATGTGGCGGAAAGTTTCAAGGAATGAAAATGTAGCAGAAGGGGACTTTCAAAAAATGCACGATGAGGCGGCTGAGCTCACAACACCTCGCACAGGTGGGATGATAATCTGGATTGGTATAATTATCACCATATCCTTACTAAGACTTCTAGATTTCGTTTTTGATAATACGATAACTAATAAATTATATTTTATTAGTAGGAATCAGACACTTCTTCCACTGTTCACTTTACTCCTAGCATCATTAATAGGACTCTGGGATGATTTCTTACAAATATTCTCTAAGGGTAAATGGGTGACTGATCCTATAATGCTAAGGTACATAAAAATTGGAATCATTGTTTTACTTGGTATTATTATAGGTTGGTGGTTCTTTGCAAAGCTTGGTATATCAGAATTATATATACCGTGGTTTGGATTTGTTCAACTAGGTTATCTATTCATTCCATTTTTCATATTGATAATGCTAGGAACATGGTCAACTAGTGTCATAGATGGAGTAGATGGACTCTCTGGTGGAGTATTAGCGTCTATATTTGGAGCGTATACACTCATAGCTTTTTTCAATAACCAGATTGATCTTGCAGCATTTTGTGCAGTTCTTACTGGCGGTACCCTCGCATTCCTATGGTTTAATGTACCACCGGCACGTTTCTATATGGGCGAGACTGGTATGATAGGGCTCACTGTCACACTATCAGTGATAGCTTTTCTAACGAATACAGTTTTATTGTTACCGATAATCGCATTTCCACTTTTTATAACTTCACTTTCTTCTATAATTCAGATGGCTTCTAGGCGTTTGCGTAATGGTAAAAAAGTTTTTCTATTTGCGCCACTGCACCATCATTTTGAAGCACTCGGATGGTCTAAATATAAAATAACTATGCGTTACTGGATAGTCGGAGTTATTACTGCTGTTATGGGAGTAATTTTCGCACTAGTCAGCTAATGAAAAAACAAGGATTTGATAAAATATTCTTTGGTATCCTTATCGTACTACTAATTATAGGCGTAGTAATGTTTACTTCTGCATCACTTGGGATACTTGCGAAGAATGAAGCAAAGTTCTACAGCGTTATCTTTGCCCAATTTGCATTTGGACTATGCGGAGGACTCGTTGCCCTTTATATAGGATACAAAATACCATATAAATTTTGGCGGGAATATTCTTTACTGATATTCATTGCATCTATAATAGTAACTTTGCTCGTATTTGTCCCACAACTTGGATCTCTCCATGGTGGAGCTAGGCGTTGGATTAATATTTTTGGTATTTCATTTCAACCAGTAGAACTTCTCAAAATTGGTTTCATTATGTATTT
Source organism: uncultured Candidatus Saccharibacteria bacterium (assembly GCA_964357795.1). Lineage (GTDB taxonomy): Bacteria > Patescibacteriota > Minisyncoccia > Phycocordibacterales > UBA9973 > UBA8515. The sequence continues at coordinate 7,773 of CAYHMN010000003.1, read as the reverse complement.
TGCTGCATGGCTCTCCTGGGTAAAAAATCGTATTACTGATATGAGGTTTAGTATATTACCTCTATTAGTGCTCATTTCTATTATTACTATAATCTTACTTAAACAACCTGACACCAAGAGTATAATCCTTATTATTTTTACAGCAATAGTAATGTTATTTGTTGCTGGCTTACCATGGAAGTACATTCTAGGAATAATAGGAGTGAGCCTTGTCGGTGTAGCGATACTGCTCGCATTTAAACCATATCTCATGGAGCGTGTGAACACTTTCATACATCCGAGTCAGAATAGTAGTGGCGCTTCTTATCAACTTCAACAATCTCTTATCGCTATCGGTTCTGGAGGAGTATTTGGTAGAGGTCTTGGGCAGAGTATTCAGAAGTTTAATTATCTGCCTGAACCACAAGGAGACTCCATCTTTGCTGTTCTAGGCGAAGAATTAGGATTTTTCGGAACTGTCATTCTAATTTTTCTATATGTGGCTTTTGCTTTGCGTGGATATAAAATATCTTCTAGAGCTCCAGATTCTTTTAGTAAATTACTCGTTTTGGGTATCGTGACTATGATTACCGCCCAATCTTTCATGAACATTGCTTCTATCATAGGAGTTTTTCCTTTAACTGGAGTGCCCCTTGTATTTATTAGTCATGGAGGCACTGCACTGTTTCTGTCTCTTGGTATGATAGGGATAGTTCTTAATGTTTCTGGCCAGACAAAGAAGCAGAGCTTATCTACTAGTAAATAAAATCTGTCTGCGCAGGCAGGCTAGAAAAGTTATATAAAATAGTCTACAATAGACCAATATGAAGATATTACTTACAGGTGGCGGAACAGGTGGACATTTCTACCCGCTTATAGCAATAGCTGAAGAGATAAATGAGCTAGCTTCCAAACAAAAGATTATTGATGTTAAGCTCTACTATATGTCAGATAAACCTTACGATAAACGTATGCTTTTTGAGAATAGAATTACCTATGTTCAGATACCAGCTGGTAAAATGCGTCTTTATTTTTCTATAAGGAATTTTTTTGATTTTTTTACAACGGCTGTCGGTGCTTTCTTTGGATTCCTAAGCATGTTCTTCATATATCCTGATGTTGTTATCTCAAAAGGAGGCTATGCCGCATTCCCAGCGGTACTGGCAGCTCGGTTACTCCGTATTCCAGTTATTGTCCATGAATCAGATTCATCTCCAGGAAGATTAAACCTTTGGACTGCCAAATTTGCAAAATATATAGCAGTATCTTGGCCTGAAGGAGGTGAATTCTTTCCTAAAGAAAAGACTGCTCTCTCTGGTCAACCAATCCGAAAGGCAATACTCCACGGTAGTCCCGAAGGAGCATACGACTTTTTTAAATTGAGTTCAAACTTACCAGTAATATTTGTGTACTGTGGTTCTCAAGGAGCAGAAATTATTAACAATGCAATAATACAAATTCTCCCTGATTTACTTTCTCGTTATCAGGTTGTCCATCAAACTGGAGAAAAGCTTTATAATGATGTTCTAGGAAGTTCAAAATTAGTACTTGAAAACAGTAAGAATATTGAAAGATACAAACCGATGCCTTACTTAAATAATCTTGCAGTTCGTATGGCTTCTGGCATAGCAACCATTGTTATAGGACGAGCTGGCTCATCTATCTTTGAGATTGCTTCATGGGGAGTGCCGTCTATCATTATCCCAATTACTAATTCAAATGGTGACCACCAGAAGAAGAATGCTTTCAGTTATGCAAGAAGTGGTGCTTGCGAAGTTATAGAAGAGAGTAATCTCACTTCTCATGTACTTGTATCAGAAATAGATAAGCTTATAGACAGTAAAGAAAGATTAGCAAAAATGAAAGAGCAGGCACTAGCATTTGCTTCCCCAGATGCTGCATCTAAAATCGCAGGTAAGGCGATTGAGATAGCTCTAAGTCATGAATCATAATATGGAAAATAAATCTGAGAAAATTGTAACGCGTTTTGCCCCATCACCAACTGGTTTCATGCACATTGGTGGTGTTCGTACTGCACTATATGCGTGGGCATTTGCCCGCAAACACGGTGGAACATTTATCTTACGGATTGAAGATACTGATAAGGCTCGCGAAGTTGATGGGTCTATTAATCACATTATTGAGACACTTAGATGGCTCGGGATAGAATGGGACGAAGGGCCAGATATAGGTGGACCTAATGCTCCTTATTTACAATCACAAAGATTAGATTCATACAAAAAATATGCAAAAGTTTTAATTGATAAAGGTTATGCTTATCCTGACCCATATACTCAAGAAGAATTAGGAGAATTTAGAAAACAAGCTGAAGAAAAAAAGGAGCCATTTTTATTTCGTAACCATCGCCCAAAAGACTTTGGTGTATGGGATGGTACCAAAGCTCTACGATTTAAAGTGCCTGAAATAAAACGCTACGAGTGGAGCGATCTTGTTTTTGGTGATCTTTCTGCTGGAGAAGAAGCTCTTGATGATTTCATCCTAATAAAAAGTGATGGGTACCCTACATATAACTTATCTCATATTGTAGATGATCTAGAGATGGGCGTTACCCATATTATGCGCTCAGATGAGTTCATAGCTTCAACTCCAAAGTTCCTTGCACTCTACGATGCGCTAGGGATTAATCCGCCACAATTTGCAACACTTCCACCAATAATGGCAACTGATGGAAAGAAGAAGCTTGGCAAGCGTGACGGGGCGAAAGATGTTCTTGACTACAGAGCGGAAGGATATCTTTCAAATGCAATTATCAATTTTCTTGCATATATTGGTTGGAGTCCGGAAGATAATAGGGAGATACTTACACCTGAAGAATTTATTCAGATTTTTGATGTCTCTCGAATTCATCACTCTGGTGGAGGTTTTAATGTTGAGAAGCTAGACTGGATTAACCGAGAGTACTTAAAGAAATTATCATATGAAGAACAAGAAGAATATATAGAAAAATTTATACCCGATAATTTAAAAAACTTACCCACTTACTCTAATACAATTGTTCATAATATTACTCCTACTATCATTGAAAGGATTTCAAAAGGAAGTGATATCGTAGCTATGGCAGAAGGTGGGGAGTTGACCTACTTTTTTACCCGACCATCATATTCTAAAGATTCGTTATTCTTTAAATCTTCAAAGATTAGTGGTGAAGGGAAATATGGAATATTGGCTAATTACCTTACCCATGTGGTAGCAATTCTGAATACAACAGAAGAAAAAGATTTTTCAAAAGATAAAGTAAAGGAAATATTGTGGCCGTATGCTGAAGAAGTTGGACGCGGAGATATTCTTTGGCCTATGCGCTACGCTCTCTCTGGCTTGGATAAATCTCCAGATCCATTTATGCTTTCGGAAATTCTTGGAAAAAATGAAACAATAGAACGTCTAAATCGAGCAATTTCGCTACTTAAGGAATAATAGTATAATAGAGAGAATGAAATACAAGATTTTAATCGTTGCTTTGGCTATATGGTGCAATTTTTCTTTGCTACCTTCATTGTTCGCTGCGACAGTAGAGAGTGTCACAGCCCAAATTGATGACATAAACTCCCAAATACAAGCTCTGGATAGAGAGATAAAGCAGTATCAGGACCAGATATCTACAACAAGTGCCCAATCAAGCACTCTAGCATCTATAATAAAAGAACTGACTCTAACTAGGACTAAACTAACAAAAGAACTAGAGCAAACACAGAAGAAAATCACGGCAACTGGGCTTGTGATTGTAAACTTGGATAAAGATATCAGTGAAAGACAAAAATCTATCAACAATTCTGTGCAATTACTAGGTAAGATGTTCCGCTCTTTGGAAGAGTATGACAATACTACATTTATAGAGAAAGTATTAACAACAGAAAATATAGGCGATGTTAGTCGAGAATACAATGATATTTTATCAGTAAACGAGAACGTTAGAAAATATATATTAGATATTAAAAATGAGAAAGAAGCTCTCTCAGTATCAAAAGATAAAAAAGAAACTGAGAAAGAAAACCTAACTGAGTTAAAAAACGGTCTAGCAAGTAAGAAGCTCGCTATAGATATAACAAAGAAAGAGAAAGATACTCTTTTAGTAGAGACAAAAAATCAAGAATCAAATTATAAAAAACTTCTAGCAGACAGAATAAAGAAAAGAGATGCTTTTGAAAAAGATTTACAGAACTACGAAGCTCAACTAAAATTCATCCTCAACCCTAGTTTGCTACCATCTGAAGGGTCAGGTATTCTAGCTTGGCCACTAGATAAAGTGTTCGTAACTCAACTTTTCGGTAAAACAGTTGCAGCAAAAAGATTGTATACTTCTGGTTCCCACTCTGGAATAGATTTCCGAGCAAGCATAGGTACACCTGTAAAATCTATGGGTAATGGTGTAGTTGTCGGTACTGGAGACACAGACGTATATTGTAAGGGTGCATCATTTGGTAAGTGGGTATTTATCAAATATGATAACGGTCTATCTAGTACGTATGGTCACTTATCTGTTATATCAAGTAAAGCAGGCCAGAAAGTATCCACTGGTGATGTAGTTGCTCTATCAGGTAACACAGGCCACTCTACAGCTCCACATCTACATGTGACAGTATATGCTTCGCAAGGAGCCGATGTGAAAACTGTACCAAGTCTTTCTTGTAATGGTAAAACATTTACAATGCCAATAGCACCAGTGAGTGCTTACCTTGACCCAGTACTTTATTTACCTAAGTTATCGGCTAGCATGATTAAATAATGGTGCTATAATTACAATGTATGGATATAGAGGAAAAACCTAAGAGACACAAACGATTCCGCATAGGAGCTCTAATCCTAGCTATAGTAATCATTATTATTCTTTTTAAAGTTGATTTAAGAAAGGATATGGAGTCGCCTCGTTTCAAATCGAATATTGCTTACATAGAAGAAAAAGCCAGCAATTTTTTTCAAAAATATATCAAAAAACCAACCCTGTCTATTTGGAATAATTTATTTAGTATAGGAACTCCAAAGATTGATGATGCTACAATTGATAAGAAAATCCAACCAGATAAAATTAAAAATTACTTCAATATCACTTCTGAAGAGGAAATAAATCAATTTAGCTCGCCAGTAGCAAATTAATCTAACTTATTTTCTGGTGCCCGAGGTGGGAATCGAACCCACATCCCTTACGAGACACGATTTTAAGTCGTGCGCGTATACCAGTTCCGCCACTCGGGCAATGAAACACATAAATGTTTCTAATATTACCCTCGTGTCGGCCTCCTCCTGGAAGTCGGATAAAGAGTAAAGAAGTTTACTCTTTATCCACTCGGGCAATGACTAGATAATTACATAATTTTTGTAATTTTACAAATTTTGCTATACTCTGCCTATGTCTAAAGAGTATTACACAACTATCGGGCTTGAAATACACGCGGAATTAAACACGAACTCCAAAATGTTCTGTGGCTGTGTTAATAATCCAGATGAAGAGAAGCCTAATCTAAATATATGCCCTGTATGCATGGCGCACCCTGGAACTCTACCAGTAATTAATAAGAAAGCAGTTGAGAGTGTTATTAAAGTTGGTCTTGCCCTAGATGCAAATATTGCAGATTTTACCGAATTTGATCGCAAGAATTATTTCTACCCAGATATACCAAAAGCATACCAAATATCTCAATATAAATTTCCAATAGTTTCCGGAGGTGAATTAAATGGTGTCAAAATCACACGTATCCATCTAGAAGAAGATACAGCGAATAATAAGCACGATAGAGGGAATTATTCTCTTGTAGATTTTAACCGCGCAGGAGTTCCTTTAATGGAGCTTGTAACTGAGCCAGTAATTCATAGCGCAAAAGAAGCAGGTGATTTCGGAAGAGAACTTCAGTTACTACTTCGCACACTTGGAGTATCTGAGGCTAATATGGATAAGGGTCAGATGCGTGTAGAGTTAAATATCTCAATATCTGATGACCCAAATACACTAGGAACAAAATGTGAGGTGAAAAATATTAATTCGTTTCGTTCAGTAGAGCGTGCAGCTGAATATGAAATAAAGAGAATGTCGGAACTTTTAGATTCTGGAAAGGGAAGTGAGATAGTGCAGGAGACTCGTGGTTGGGATGAAAACAAACAATCTACATTCTCACAGCGTTCTAAAGAAAATGCTAATGACTATAGATATTTCCCAGATCCAGATCTACCGAAACTTTACTTAAATAAAGTCTTTAATATTGAAAAACTAAGGTCAGAATTACCAGAATTACCAGTTACAAAAAGAGTTAGATATAAAAATGAATATGGTATTAAAGATGAAGATATAGAAAGTTATATAGTAGATACAGAACTTGGTTCTTGGTTTGAATCTGTAGCTAAAATTTTGAAAGACAAAGAAAAAATTAAAACGGCTTCTAATTATATTACGTCTGATTACCTTGGTATTAAGAAATCAAATACGGAAGCAAGACTTCCGAGTGTTGGAAATTTTGCTGAACTAATTAATATGGTTACAGAAGCCCAAATATCTTCCCGAGCTGCGAAAGATATACTTGCTATGATTGTAATTGAGGATGCTTCACCCGCAAAAATTGCTAAGGAAGAAGATTTGATACAGAAGAATGATGAAGGTGCTTTGAAAGAAATTGCCCAGAGAATTATAGATGCTAATCCACAAGTTGTGGAGACATATAAAGGAGGTAAAGAAAATGCTCTTATGTCGCTCGTAGGCCAAATTATGAAAGAAACTAAAGGCTCTGCTAATCCTGCGCTTGTGCAAAAAATATTAAAAGAATTATTATCTTAAATATGGAAATTAAACTGGGTAAATATAAACATTATAAAGGAGGTATTGTCACAGTTCTTGGAGTAGCCAAGCATAGTGAAGATTATAATCAAGAACTTGTGATTTACACCCATCCGCACGAAGGGAAAGAACAGATGTGGGCAAGGCCTATAAACATGTTTTTAGAAGACATCGATAAGGATAATTATAAAGGGCCAAGGTTTGAGTATACTGGAGAATAAATGATATAATAGACATGTATGCTACATCATACATTAAGAAATAAAATATTATTTCTAGGACTTTTAATGTTCTCGATGTTATTTTCTGTTTCTATTGTGTATGCAGGTAACCCTGTGACTCCTATTCTCCCAAGCGACAACATTCAAGACCCTGGTGATCCAGGAACTGCTTGGGGTGGTTGTGGTCCATCTGATTCAAATTGTTATGTGACAGTAACTTTCCCTATAACTATTTCAAATAGCACGAGCCTATTCTCTACTGGACTTTCTGCTGGGTCGGCATCAAATGCTACCAATGCTATTTTTCTTGGAAATGGTGCAGGTAGTAGCGCAACCAGTGCAAATAATTCAAACTTTATTGGACAATCAGCAGGTTCTAGTGCAACCAATGCTGAGTACTCTAATTTCCTTGGTAGAAATTCTGGGCAAGGAGCAACAAGTGCAAATAACTCAAATTTCTTTGGTACTAATGCTGGGTATACTGCAACTGGTGCATCATATTCAAATTTCTTTGGTACTAATGCTGGATATGGAGCAACTAATGCCCAGTATTCAAACTTTTTTGGAGAGAGTGCTGGATATGGTGTAGATGCCGGTGAAACAAATTTTTTTGGTAGACAAGCTGGTAATGGTGCTACTAATGCCTCTGGTTCAAATTTCATAGGAACTTTTGCTGGAGTTAACGCAATTGACGTAATTTCGGGGAATTTTATTGGTACCCTTGCTGGATATGGAGCTACAGATGCAGAATATTCTAACTTTATAGGTAATTTTACTGGACATAGTGCAACA
>CAYHMN010000002.1:5472-34021 GCA_964357795.1 uncultured Candidatus Saccharibacteria bacterium | reverse complement strand
GCTCTTCCCGAAGCTTGATAAAAAGTCGTGAGCTCATACCAGCGCCAAGTAAAGCGGAGAGAACCGAGAGAGTAACATTCCTTTTATCTTTTAGTGGAAATGTCCGTACGCCCAAGACGAAGTGCGTCTGGTCAGTGACTTTGTGCTTTATAATTAAATTTGGTTTTGACTGCTTATCTTTCGTCTTTACTTTTCCTCCCTTACTTCCTGTATGAACTTTCCCGAAATGCTTTGTAACTCCACTTGCAACTTCTTTGGCATTCACACTGCCAGCAACTATAATGACTGTACCTTTCGCTACATAGTGCGATGCTTTGTATTTTACAAAATCTGAGCGCTTCATAGACCGTACATTGTCTTTCGTACCTGCTATATTACGCCCAGCTGGCTGGTCGCCATAGAGAACTTCTTGGAATAAATCTTGGACGTGAGATTGGGGCATATCTTCATACATATTTATCTCTTCTACTATGACACCTTTTTCTTTCTCCATTTCTTTTTCTGGGAATGTAGAGTTCAGATAAATATCAGAAATAACTTCAAAAATCTGCTTGAAGTTCTTGGCATCGCTTTTGGCATAGTAACCTGTCATCTCGTGAGAAGTGAAAGCATTGTACTGGCAACCAAGAGCATCGAGCTCGTGCGATATGGCTTGGGCACTAGGCCTTTTGACTGTGCCTTTGAAGCACATATGCTCTAGGAAATGCGAAATTCCGTTTATCTTCTTCGGTTCATAGTTACTACCTGTACCTACAAGTACCAGTACTGTAACTGTCGGGTTATCTTTCATCGGCACTGTGATAACTCTCAACCCATTCTTTAATGTTTTCTTTATAGCTTTTTTCATAAATCTAATATATCACATATATGACTAGTATTAAAAAAGAGCAAGTTTAGTACTTGCTCTTTCATCCATTTTAAATAATTCACAAATTTCTTAGAAAGTTATAAACTTCTTTATGTACTATTGAAATAGTTTGGTCTAAATAATCATCTGGGTTATGAATTTTTATGAACCAATCAGGATGATTATCTGGATCTGGATTGGTTGGATCCAACTCCATAAGATCTGTAACTTGTAATGGGGTTAAGTCAAGTTGCCTGTTCTGAATACGATGGAAACGAGTATTGAAGTCGGCAAACAAGAAAAAAGATAAAACTCTCCCACCTTGTGAGGTAAACATAATCACGAAGTATGCCAGCTCCTAATGCAGTGATATCCACAATAGATATGGGGTGTATCAATTCTGTATTGAGAGTACCTGAACGGTAACCGCTATGTGGAGGATTTACAAAAGCAAATTTTCCTAACTCTTCATACTTTTTAAACTCATCTTCAGAAATAAAGTATTGCTCAATTCCATGTGTCTCACCCGGACGGGGCGCTCTGGTAGTACAAGGTTTAATTCTGTAAATTTCTGATCCAAATTTTTCAATAATGCTTGATAATACGGTATCCTTACCAGCCCCTCTGGGACCTGTTTCGGTTATGAGATTTGTTGTCATGGCTATTTAGTTTTTTATTCACAGTATCAGAGGTGACAGAAATTGTCAAAATTATAGATAAAATTTACTTAGTTTATCTTTAAATTTTTCAAAAATTATTTTTCGTACTGAATGGGCAGGACTTGGGAGATTATCGAGCCTAAACCATCCAAGTTCTTCAAACTTATGTGGTTCGCCATTTTTTACATTATCCCGATCAACTTCAACTATAAATTGAAACGCAATCCAGTGAGTTTTTGTTCCATTAATATCTCGAAAATTATCAATATAGCCTAAAAATTCGTATGAAATAGGTTCAACACAATATTCTTCTTCTATTTCTTTGCGTAGTGTATCTTCAACTGTGTCTCCAAAATCCACTCCACCGCCACCAAAGTCCCAGGTACCATGTTCATCACGACAGTTTTCACTCCTTTTGTTCAAAAGGAAATTCCCATCTCCATCATGACACATATATCCAACAGAAATTCCAATATGGTCAATTCCTTTATGCATATTTAATTTAGTTTATCTTTTATATATTCCACAACGCCATCTATCTTTATTCTTTCTTGGACTCCTGTGTCGCGGTCGCGGATGGTTACTGCTTCATCGGTGAGAGTATCAAAATCTATGACTATACACCACGGAGTACCTATCTCATCCTGTCTGCGGTAGCGCTTGCCGATGTTGCCATTGTCATCCCACATTACTCGGCCGAATGCATCTTTGAGCATGCCATATACAAGATGTGCTTTATCTACAAGCTCTGGCTTGTTCTTGAGTAGCGGAGAAACTGCACAAATCACTGGAGCAACGTTGGGCTTCAGAGCAAGATAACTGCGAGTTTCTTCCCCTTGTTCATCTTCTTTATATGCTGACACCATAAGAGCAAGCATCATACGGTCTACTCCCATAGAAGGCTCTATGACGTGGGGAACAATTTTACCTCCTGCTTCCTCATCTATGTATTCAAGTTTATGATTATCTAAATCAAAGCTACCGCGATATGCGAGACCTAGAAGCTCTTTCTGTCCGAATGGGAAATCAAACTCAAAATCTATAGTGCGCTTGGAGTAGTGAGCACGGTCGCCATCGCCTACTTCAACTTCATGCAACATATTCATATCAAGACCGAGCTCTTCTACAAACTCCGTAACAACATCTTTCCAATAAATAAAATGTTTCTCCCAATCTTCTTCGCGTATAAAATATTCTACTTCCATCTGCTCCATCTCGCGAACGCGAAAAATAAAGTCTCGAGGTGTGATTTCATTCCTGAATGCTTTACCAATCTGCGCAATTCCAAATGGCAACTTTGGATGAAAAGAATCTACAACATTTTTAAAATTCACAAATACTCCTTGAGCCGTCTCTGGGCGAAGATACACTGTCGCCGATGAATCTTCCATCGCTCCAATTTGAGTTTTAAACATCATGTTGAATTGGCGAGATTCACCAAGGGCACCTTTACAATCAGGACAAGATTTCGCATCAGAAAGCTGATCAGTACGGAAACGGTGATGGCATTTACTACACTCCACCATTGGATCAGAGAAGCCAGCGACGTGGCCGGAAGCTTCCCAAACTTTTGAGCTCATAAGAATCGCCGCATCAACTTCATACATATCAGTACGAGAGGAGACGAACTTTTTCCGCCATAGATCTTTGATATTGTTCTTTAGCATTACTCCGAGTGGACCGTAGTCCCAAGTACCAGCGAGTCCACCGTAGACTTCAGAGCCTTGATAGACAAAACCTCGGCGCTTACTAAGCGATGTTATTTTCTCCATTAAATTCTGCTGTATGTCTTTTTGGTCTTTTTCCATAATTTTATTCTACCACACGTTCGCTACCGCTCTTGAAACTTGGGTCATTACTAAACTTTGTCGTTATCGGATTCTTTGTACTTTTCACTGGAGTCCCTGTAAATGTATCTGTACCTGTCAGGTATACATTCTTCATCAATTGAGGCACAGAACCAACTTGAGAAAGTGATGGAGTCAAAGACAGCGTGAATGAAACTTCGCGGTTTGAATTGAAACCAGTGTTTGGCTTCACTACTCCGATATTCCAGGTGACTTCGCGAGTAGTCGCGTTGTAAGTGATGTTCTCATTTGTTCCTCCGACTGCACCTACCCACTTGATATATATAGGTAGCGCTGAGCGAGCAACAGCTCCCGATATATTATTGGCAGAGTTGGATAGTGTCCAGTTTACTATGTATTTTGTTTCAGTCTCAGCTTTCGGAGGCAGTGAACCAGAATCAAATGATGCAGACGTTGCAATCTGGAAGTCGGACGCTATTTTGACTATCTTTTTCGCGAAATTATTTACTTCGTTAAATGTAGAGCCTTCGGCTGGCTGTCTACCTTTGATACTTACATCAAGAATTATCTGCGGATCTTTCATCTGGCTATTTACACCTAGGAGTGATATGGATTTAAAGCTAAATGAGACGGACCCACTACCTCCCGGCTCTATAGAACTAAGGTCGGAAATAGTATTCTTGTCCCAAATGATTTTCGTATTTGCAGAATCATAGAATCCTTCGAGTGGATTCACCGACGATTTATCAAAAACATTACCAGAAAGACTAAGGATAATCTGCGCATCGGTTATGCGGGTCGGTAAGTTGTTTACATAAGTTACTTCGGCATTTATAGTTTCTCCTCCACTTGCTGTATATGTCGGTAGATCTTGGTTGCCTACTAAGATACGTGCTTCGAGGAATGGCTTTGTAATAGTCATAGCATGGAGAAGTGAGTTGTAGACTACGTTTACGACGGCTTGGTTGGAAGCGGAAGTTGTACCTGCGTATACATGGAAAACTTGTTCATCTCCATCTTGGCCGATAAGGCGCCCTTTGATATTTATAACTACAGGATTCTCTTTCGTAAGCCCAGAAAGATTCCAAACCGAATTCCCAAGCGAAGGAGTCGGTAGAGCACTCTCAAAAACGAAATTGTTTGGATAAGCAACTTGGAGCATAGTAGCTCCACCCGGGAGTGTTGTATTGAGTGCTGCAGTAACTGTAAATGATACTTGCTGATCTGAAGTTGCAGTCTTTGGAGCCTCTATCAAAAGAGATAGTGGTGCAGAACTTATGGTTATCGGATATTCTTTTGTTTTTGTGAATATCGCATTGGAACCTTCAGGATGATATTCGAGACTAATCTTCACATTGCGGAGAGATTTCTCATCGCCAAAGAGTGTAACTTTTACATTGCGAGTAATGCTACTGCCAGCTTTTATGGTACCGATAGTATCTCGTGGTAGGCGCACAACATCGGCGACATTGTCACTCGCTCCCTTTGGATACTCAATGATGAGGTCAGCGAGTTCAAGACTTGCATTGTTGCGATTATTTATCTCAATCTGTAGTGGAAGTTCTTCACCGCCTTTGGTAAATGCATTACCGATAACCGTGATATCTATGTTGTCATTGGAAACAGATATTCCACCACTCATAAACATATATCCAGAAAAAGCTAGAGCTCCGATGAAGAAAATAGAAGCTCCGATGAAGAACTTCTTGAATGGAGATTTGGGTGGACCCTTCATCATAATATCTCTCTTGATTGATTGCGCTTTTATCTCTTCTTCGTCAGCTTTCCAATCCGAAGCGACATGGTGAGCCACAGGGTGAAGGACTCCTTCTCGAGGACGATTGGTAGTGGTATCTTCACGGTCATATAGACGGCGCTTTATGTCTTCAATTCTATTCTTATTTTCGTTCTCTAACATATGAGTCCTATTATATCACAAGAATCTATAGTTGGCTTTCATTTAATGCTTTATTTATATGAGCAATTATTGACTGGCGTTCTTTGAGAATTGAGCTCTCCTCTATCTTATCAAATGGTGTAGATAGATATTCAGATAGGATTGTAGAATCTCCTATGTATCCTAATGTATTCATAATGCGTAAAACTAAGTGTAACTCAAGTGCCTCGCGAGTAGAAGTTTGTACAGATGTATCGTCAAGAAGATAAAGTGCTTGGATAAAGTCATTAAAAATGATTCCGCTTTCTTCTTCCCCATCGCAAACTCTCTCTAGGAGCTTGCTGATACGAGCGATAAGTAAAAGTGATTGATGATCAGAGCGGGCATATGGGAATGAAGAAATGTTGGTCGCTGAAGTTACACGCCAGAGTTCCTTGCCTCGGACTAAATCAATCTTGGTATATGAGAAATCTTGCAGAGCAAAACGAAGCTTTGATTTAGCAAGTCGCACCCCTTGGCAAGCTACTCGCACCAAACCCATCTCGCGCGTATACACCGTGAGCATCTTGTTAGCCTCACCAGTATTGCGCGAATTTAATATAAATCCATGGGTGTGATATATGTGATGCATTATAAATCTTCTTCTTTTCCTATTTCTAATTTCTTAAAAGTAATTCCATCTTTCGATAAAAAATGTTCAGGAATTTTATAAACAAAAGTTGCAAAAGGCTTCAGTGGACCATCATGAACCGGAAAGCAAATTCTTGGTTTTATTTCTTTTGCGTAATCAATAGCTTCTTTCATCTTCATCCATGGACCAAGTACTGGCAAAGCCAATATATCCACTTTCATATTAGGCAAACTAAATGAATCTCCAGGATAGCAAAAGGAGTTCACCATATATCCTGTATTTTGGACTTGCCCATAATCCTCATAGATTTGAGCATGCTTGTCTCCAAAGCCTTTTATTAGAATTCCTTCAAAATCGTAATCCTCCCCATCTTCAATTTTTATGTATTCTATACCCGCTTCAGTTAGTAATTTACCTACAGATGTATTTGAAATAACTTTTGCATTTGGATTTTTATTTAAAATTTCTTTTAGCGTATCTATGTGCAAATGATCAGCATGTTCATGAGTTATCAATATAAGCGAAATATCTCTTTCGGATACCGAATCTCCCCCGTAATCAAAATTACTAGGATCAGTCATAATCCTTTTCCCATTAATTTCTATAACAAAACAACAGTGCCCAAGCTTCTTAATCTTCATATAAATATTATATCACACCCACAAATAGGTAGAATTGACAATAATATTCTGGCTGATATACTGGGTGGGTAATGAAAATTTACGCAAAACAGGTTAATAGCTCTCCGGTACCCCCAGCATACAATTTGATGGCTGGTTTTTGCGTTTAAATAATAACTCTAATTTAATTTGATCATAAGCACCAGTCCTCAAATGGCTGGATTTTTTGTATCTTATTTGAACATTCACAATTTAATAACACTTAAAACAAAAAACATGGGACCAAACATTCTAGTTATTGGCTGTGGGGATATTGGATATCCTCTAGCCGCAAAACTCTCTGAAGGCTATATAGGCCAAGTGTATGTAACTCGCCAAGACGTATCAAAGGGTTTTGGTGAACTTGTAAATATATGTACTTGTGGATATGACAACAAAGCTTTTGTAAAATTGGTTGATACTGTTATCCTCGCTGTTCGTCCATCACAGATAGAAGGGGTTCTTAAAGAAATTGGACCTCTTCTAAAAGACAAATTGCTTATATCTATCGCTGCCTGCAAAAAAATTGAGTTCATAAAAAACATAGTTGGTAATGAAGTACGGATTGTCCGAGCTATGCCAAACATTGCAGTTGCAGTTCGTCAATCTATGACGCTTATTTCTTTTGAACAAAAAATGTCAGATTCAGATCGGGAAATTGTAGAGTATTTGTTTTCTCGTGTAGGAAAAATTGGGATTATCCATGAAGAAAAAATGAATGAGGGAACAATTTTTACAGGCTCAATGCCTGCAATCATTGTATATCTATACAAATTGCATGGAGAATATCCTCCTTTCGAGATTCCAAAAGAAGCAGTTCAATATTATGACCTTGTGAGAAAGATACTAAAGGAAATCATACTTGAGCATGGATTTGAAAAACAGATATTTTCGCAAGTACATATGGGCCTTTTCAAACTTATGAGAGTGCATAAAAAATCTTTTGACGGAGTTATTCATGATGTTGCCACGCCTGGGGGATGTACCGAAGCAATACTAAAAGGAATGAAAGAGGACCAAGGGTTTGGAGTCATGATTACTGATAGCTTTAATGATTATGAAAAGTTATTCAAAGATATGATCCATTATGCCATCAACATTGGTATTCAGCGTCTGGAAAACATGTAACCATTAAAACATCACTGACTAGTACAGTGATGTTTTTTATTATGAAATACTAATTAAAAATACTAATTCATCAATCTTTACTTCTATGCCTTGATTTTCTGCAATTTTTATTTCGCTTGCGCCGACAGTTTTCAGTAATTCAGATTTAAATTTATTTATCAGCTCTTGGCCTTCTATATTTGTCACGATAGAAAGAGCAATGACATCACTCGGAGCAAGTTTTGCACCTTTGCGCATATCTTGAATAGCGCGGACAAGTTCACGGTATTGCCCTTCTGTGCGAAGGTCTGCTGTGATATGAGTATCGAGCATGACTTCGCTTTCAATCAACTCGTCTACTGTAATGTCTTTTATATTGAGTTCATCTTTCAATATTTCTGTATATTGTTCTTGTAATCCATAATTCTTCACTCTCAACAGAGCAAGTGGCTGGCGGACTTTAATATTTGCTTTTTGTCTTGCTTCAAGACCAAGGGTTACAATTTCTCGCACCCTCTCCATTTCAGAAATAACTCCAGTGTTAACTTCTCCCCCTTTTGGCCACTCTTCTAGGTGAACACTCTCTACATCAGAATCTAATTTTAATTTACTCCATATATCTTCTGCTATAAAAGGTGTAAATGGAGCAAGAAGCTCTGCGACTGTTTTGAGTACTATATATAGTGTCTTCTTCGCATCTACATCGCCATCTTTCAGACGTTCACGAGAGCGCCTTAGGTACCAAGTAGAAAGGTCTTCTATAAATCCATCAAAGGGACGGGTCGCTTGCGCCATATCATAAGACTCCATACCTTTGGTAACCTCATTTACAAGTTCATTGAGTCTCGCAACTATCCACTGGTCTAGGACATTCGGGTTAGCAGGTAGATTATATGTCTTAGACTCAAGCGTCTTATCACGATAAAGCTCGTAGAAAGTGACCACGTTATCTAAGCGTGTGATGATTTTACTTGTAATATCTTGCACACCCTTCTCTGAGAAATTAAAATCCTCCCCTTTCATAACTGGGCATGACATAAGGTAGAAGCGGATAGCATCTACTCCAAATTTATCAAAGAGTATCCATGGGTCTGGGAAATTATTCTTAGACTTGGACATCTTCTCGCCATCTTCGGCAAGGACCGTACCAGTAGTGACTACATTCTTGTACGGAGCAACATTCCATAATATCGTAGAGATAACGTGAGAATAGTAGAACCAAGTACGAGTCTGGGCGATATACTCTGCGACAAAGTCAGCTGGGAAATTCTCTTTCTTCCAATCTGGTCGCTCAAATGGATAATGATCTTGGGCAAAGGGCATAGAGCCAGACTCAAACCAACAGTCTATAACTTCTGGGATACGAGTGTATGGAAAACCCACTTCGTCTACAAGAGCTACACGATCAATATATGGTCGGTGGAAATCTAGATTGTAGTTTGCATCATGAGGGAAAGGTACGAAAGGTACTGATTGTATCTCTGAATTATCTAGATAGTGGAAATCTTTGGAACTGCGGATAAGCTCAAGTGTCGCCTCTGTATCTAAAATCTTTGCGCCTGCAATTAATAGCCACGATGGACCACCATGAGTAACTATGAGTATCTTCTTGTCTTGATATTTTTCTTCAATATCAAAAAGGAATTTCATCATGCGACGCTTGATATCAGCATATGATTCATTGCCCTCTGGAGATTTGTCAAAATTTTCCAGAGTCTTTGGCCAATCTGCATGATATTCATCCCAAATCCGCCCATCATACATTGGCAGAGACATCTCATGTAAACGGTCATCGGTAATAACTTGGTCTTCACTCATACCAAGAACACTTCTGACAATTTCTGCAGTCTCTTTGGTACGATTGAATGGCGATACAAGAATTAAGTCTATTCCTTTATCTTTCAAACTCTCGGCATTCTCTTTCGTCTTTTCTATTCCTACTTCAGTCAGATGACTTCCGCTATTTATAGTAGTACTGACTCTATTTTTGAGATTATGGTTCGTCTGCCCATGACGCATGACAAAGTAAGTATTGCCAGACTTTTTAGTATGTTCCTTTAAATCTTCAAAACTTTTTATAAAAAGAATTTTGCCGTCAGTACTTTTCCAAATTGGTAGTGGACTTGCCCAATAGCGATTGCGAGATATAGTCCAGTCTGGAGCTCCTGCCATACTATTGCCAAAGCGACCATCTTTCAGATGAGCTGGAACCCAGTTCATAGACTCGGATGTCTTTAGAATTTTGTCTTTAACCTTTTGTATATTTACGAACCATGATGGAAGCGCATAGTATAGAAGCGGAGTGTCACAACGATAGCAATGTGGGTAAGAGTGAATTATCTTTTCTTTTGCAAATAGTAGTCCGTTGTGTGCAAGATATTTTATGATAGCGACATCTGTGGACTGGTGATCTTCTTTCGGCTTGGCTTTCAAACCTGCAAAATCTACGACTTCTTTTGTGAAATCTCCGTTTGGTTCTACATGGCGGATGAATGGAATATCATGCTCTTTTGCAAGTCCCATATCGTCCTCACCAAAAGCTGGAGCTTCGTGGGCTATACCAGTACCTTGGTCCGCAGTGACAAAGTCAGCATGCCAAACTTTATAAATATTTTCCTTATTTGGTAAACTGACATCTTTGTAATAATCAAATACTGGTTCATATGACTTGCCCACTAACATATCCCCTTTTACTTCTTTTATGATTTCAGGATTAGTGAATTTATCTTTCAGGTGAACAAATCTTTCAGATGCAATTATGAATGTTTCCTTACCAGAGTCTGTATTATTGCTGACATATGAATACAGAAGATTTTTATTTATCGCTATTGCAGTATTGCCTGGGAGAGTCCAAGGAGTTGTCGTCCATGCGAGCAAGTATGTATTGTCTTCGCCTTCCAATTTAAACTTTGCATAAACTGATATGTCTGTAATATCTTTGTAGCTATTGTCCATCGCTATTTCTGAGTTTGCTATTGGGGTCTCGCAACGTGGACAGTATGCAAGCACGCGGACACCTTCGTAGATTAGGCCTTTGTCATTCATCTCTCCCAGTGCCCACCAGACACTCTCTATGAAGGAGTTATCCATCGTCTTGTATGAATGCTCAAAGTCCACCCAGCGACCGATACGCTCTACAGTTTTTTTCCATTCAGCTACATATGTGAGAACTTCGCTTCGAGCAGTCTCTGTAAACTTCTCTACACCAAATTCTTCAATCGCTTTCTTGCCGGAAATGCCAAGCTTTTTCTCTACAATATTCTCTATCGGTAATCCGTGGCAATCCCAACCCCAGCGACGTGGCACACGGAAGCCTTGCATAGTCTGGTAGCGACCTATGACATCTTTGGCTGTGCTTCCAAGAATATGCCCGTAATGCGGAAGACCTGTGGCGAATGGTGGGCCATCGTAGAAAACGTAATTCCCTTTCGGAGAATATTTCTCTAAGCTTTTCTTAAAAGTATCGTTATCTTTCCAGAACTTCAAAATAGCTTCCTCGCGAAGTGCAATAGAAGATTTATTATTCTCCAATTCTTTTGAGTATCCTTTTGTTGGTTTTTCTTCGTTTCCTTGCATTGTATTTTAATGAAGCAAATTATTTTATGAAAAAATGTCTGGCCGAGCTTCCAAAAGAATTTGGCGAGGAGATCCGAGGACTTTTTTCAGAATATAATTTGCGGAATGACTAATTAAAAAAACTCGTCCACGTACAACAATCATAATAATTGCTATACAAGGACGAGTTTCATCTCGTGGTACCACCTTGCTTACTTCTCATTTTGTTGGGCTCTACTCCCCCGAAAGGTTTCTTCCCAATGCTCAGAGGTGATAGCCCCTTCAACGCATATAAGTAAATAATACTAGAAATCAGGCTCTTTGTAAACTTACATCTTATCTGGAGTTTTGATACCGAGAAGATAGAGGCCATTCTTCATAGTCTGGTGGAAAGCTTCTACAAGAGCGACACGGTAGTTTGCATATGGGTCGTTCTTATTTATGATTATCGTATTGGCATAGAAAGTATTGAATGCACTGGCAAGCTCTGTGAGATATGTAGCTATATGATGAGGCTCAAGGAGAGTATACGAACGAGCAACGACTTCGGGGAATTGGTAGAGAACTTTTTCAAGTATTGTGATTTCATTTGGAATATCTTTATAGGCAACGCAAATACCTTCGGCTTCGCCTTTTTTCAAAATAGAATTTGCGCGGACAGCAGTGTACTGCAAGTATGGACCAGAATCCCCTTCAAATGATATAGACTTCTCAAAATCATAAACTATATCGCCAGTAAGTGAGGAGCGAAGGATTGAGTATTTCACTGCTGAGACTCCGACTTCTTCTCCAATATTTTTCTTCTCTTCGTCTGAAAGTTCACGATCTTTTACTTTCTCGGCGACTATATCCATAGAATCGCGAAGTAAAGATTCGCCGGTAACAACATTCCCTTTGCGAGAAGACATCTTACCTGATGCGAACTTCATCATACCGTGAGTGATATGCTTCATCCTCTTCTCATAATCTGGATGGATAAGTGATATAGCTTTCGCAACCACCTTCATATACTCGCCTTGCTCTATGGCTGTGACGACAATAGATAAATCGGGATTCTCTTTATCGAACTTGGTCATAGTTAGTCCTATCTCCTTCGTCTCATATAGTGGGATACCCATAGAGGTAATGAAGACTCTAGTGTGAAGCTTTGGATCATAATTCTCACCATGGAAAACTATTGCACCGTCGCTCTCGGTAAACACAGGGCCGACATTTTCGCGGACAATCTTCTCCCCAATCGGAGCCATGACACTCTCAAAAAAATAGTGATTGAACTTGGTGCCAAGAATTTTATATATCTCCTCAAATGCATCGAGGGTAGCTTGCCTCCCCCAGTCATACATCTTATTTATATCCTCGTCGCTTCTCTCATAAACTTTTTTATTTATTGCATCTATTTCTTTCTTTGCATTTTCATCGGTATCATAGGCATCGCTACCTTTGGCATAACATTCTCCTATATATTGAGCAAGAATAGTCGGTAGTGCTTTCTCATCAGTCGGTGGACCTGCTTTGTACATACCATAAATAGCCTTCGCGACATGAGGACCGACATCGCCTTGATAGTTTGCTCTTATTGTATGCGCTCCAGAATACTCCATAATACGAGCGATGGATTCACCAATGGCATTAGTCATAAGGTGACCGATATGGAACGGCTTGAATGGATTCGGGTCTGTATACTCCACCATAATCTTTTTGCCTTTTACGAGTTCATTCTTACCCCAATTTTCTTTCTGCTTTAGAATTTCTTTTACACTACTCACAAAAAAGTCTTGAGATAAGTAGAAATTTATAAACCCTGCACCTGCAACTTCTATTTTTGAAATTTCTTTTGGTAATTCTTTTTGAATTTCAGATTTTATTTTCTCGGCTAATTCTTTAGGATTAGTAGAGAGCTGCTTGGCATACGCCATGGCTACATTTGTAGAATAGTCCCCCATCTTCATATCTGTAGGATGCTCAAGAATAATATTCTCGGCTTCTATGCCAAGATTTTTTAGTGCTTTCTTTATATTTTCTATAATTATTTCTTTAATCATTTCTTGCCTGTACTACCGAAACCTCCTTCACCACGAGCAGAATCAGTCAACTCACTGACTTCCTCAAGCTCTGCTATCGCTACTGGGTAGATTATAAGTTGTGAGACTTTGTCGCCTGCTTCTATAGTATACGGTTCATTGGATAAATTCACTAGATGAGTATTGTATTCACCTCTATAGCCCGCATCGAACACTCCGCCCATAGTATGTAGTCCTGCTTTAGAAATACTAGACTTATCTTTGACTATCGCTGCGTACCCCTCTGGAAATTCAAATGCAAAACCATGCCAAATCCTCTCATGGCCCATCGGAGGAATAGTCACCGTCTCCATCGCATACAAATCCATTCCGACATCCCCTGGGTGTGCATAATTTGGCAACTTTGCTCCATCTTTTAATTTTTTAACTTTGATTTTCATGAGTTAGTGAGATTATTTTCTTATATAGAGTAATAAATTCAGGAGAGATTACTTTCCCTATAAAATTTTTCTTTTCAGTTTCGGATAAATTCTCTAATTGATCTATAGAATAACTTTCAAAGCCCAGAGCTTCTTCATCTTCAAGTTTTAAATCTTTAATATCTTCTGTAAATAAATAAGCAAATAGTGTAGTAAATCTATTATTCGTTAGGTGTGTAACTTTATCATATGATTCAGATCTTATCTTCTCAACTGGGATTAACTTACCTGCCACATTTACTCCTGTTTCTTCTATTGCTTCTCTTTCTGCTGTACCTTCGTAAGAATCATTTGCAAAATCAACGTGACCTCCAACGGTTAGATCAAGTAACCCTGGATATGTTTCTTTGTTCAATCCTCTTTTCTGAAAAATAATTTTCCCATCAGGAGCAACAAAACATACGTGTGCCTCGCGATGCAAAAGGCCTTTCTGGTGAATTATAGACCTTTCCTCTTCACCTATTACTTCATCTTGTTCGTTTACAATCGGAATCTTCATAGTATAAATATATCACAATAGGGCTTTATTACTTATTTGACAAAGTTGATAAATAATGATAATTTGTGAGTAATTAAAATGCACAAATATGTCGAGAGTAAAAACTGACTAAAGAATCTTATCCAATTACAATGGCTCCCGCAGAAGACAGGCAAAACATATTGCTTGCAAATCAATAACAGGAAGAAAGAAAAATAACCGGAAGAAAAAATAATTAGCGGGGGCAGAACAAGGGCCGGTTGATCCAGTATCAATCGAGCCCTTTATTTTTTAAGTAATGCTTTTACTTTTTTATATACTTCTTCGTGGATAGCTTCACGAGATAAGATTTCATTTTTGGGAGCGCAATCAACTTTTAGGAAGTTCTTTTGAGTATTTGCAAGCCAGAGGGCGCTATTGCGAGAGTTCTCTAGGAACTCCACATCTTTCTCATGGACATCTTTCTTGTTGCCAAGATATGTACGAACAGAATTCTTATTCCTTTCTTTTATTAACGCCTTTGATAACTTAATCGGTAAATCTAAATAAAAAACTACATCTGGTTTTGGAATCTTGAAAACTTTATATTCCATCTCGTCTAGCCACTCTATGAATGCTTGGCGCTTCTTTGCATTCTTTATTTTCCCTCCTTGGTGAATTTGATTGGCGCTGACATAACGATTGGCTATCACTATATACCCTTTCGCAAGCCAGCCTTCCATCTCGGTCTTTGATTCGGAGCGATCAGCAGCGTATAGAACTGATGCAATCTTTGGATGCACTTTTACAAAATTATAATACTGCTCTGATAAACAATGGCCAATGAATTTACCAAAAAAGTTCTTGTAGTACTCAGGAAAATCTACAGTCTTGACTGTATATCCATCTTTCTTGAGCTGTCCCACCAAAAGAGCGACCTGTGTCGCCTTACCACTTCCGTCTGTACCATCTATGACTATGAGTTTTCCTTTTTTATTCATATCTTTGTTTTAAAAATTCATCTACTTCTTCTAAAATCTGCTTGAGCTCTGGAATACTTTTAAAACTTTTAACTCTTTCTATTAAATCATCGTGAATAAAAACAAGCTGTTTGCATGATTCATTATTTTCAATAGCTTCAGACAATTCGTAACCTTGCTCTTTTATATAATATACAAAAGGCAAGTATGTATAATATTTATTTTTCCCTATAAGTTCTTCTATTGGTAAATTCTTATTCAAATCCCGTCCAATTACTAAAAATTGATTTTGAGTATCATCAACCCTCTCCAAGAACTGCTTCTCAGTTTCAATTAATTTTAATGGTTTTTGTTCTGTTTTATTTATTCCTTCAGGCATATAATTTATTATCCCTTTATATCATAATAATTCCTACCTGTCTCATAAGATTCTATACCTTTTCTAGTTAGTTCAAAAATCTTATCAGGGAGATTATCTAAAGAATACCAATTCCAATCACCAATCTTCTCATGCTCGAAAGTTACAGGTTCACCACTCTCCCAATCCGCAATAAATTGAACATTTACATAGTGCTTTGGTGCATATGTAGCTTCATTCGCTATATGAGCAAATTTTATATTCTTTATCTCAATACCGCATTCTTCTCGCACTTCTCTACGAATACCATCTTCAAATGATTCCATATATTCAAGATGCCCACCAGGCGATGCGTATTCTTCAGCCCCAAAAGAACCCTTGCGTTTACCAAGAAGGATTTTACCTTCCTTAATAATTAACGCCCCCATTCCAACTTTTGGTCTTTGATCTTCCATAATTTATGAGCTTAATTCTTTTAATGCTTCAAGGGCATAGAACTTTATATTAGGAACCAAATCCATTGTTTCTAATTCTTCCTTTGTGACCCATTTTGTTTCTGCTCCTTTCTCATGTTCTAAGACTGAATCAGTAACAACATCTGTATGACATGAGGCAAAATAAACAAATACTACATGCTCGTGCGTCGAACCAGTCCTGTGACGTCCTAGATACGAAGGTGGCATAAGAATTGTAAAATTATCATCATCAAACTTTGGAATTTTCTTGCCTACCAAGACAACATCTAGTCCAACTTCTTCTTTAACCTCTCGATATGCTGCCTCTATAGGATCCTCATCAAGCTCAATATGACCTCCTATTGAGCACCAGATATTGTATTTATCGTGCATACGAAGAAGAACCTTGTCCTTGTGAACAATGAATACTTCTACTGTGAAATCAATTTTTTCGTGGATATGGGCCATATTATAATTCTAAAATTTTAATTCCTCTTTTCATAGCGACGAAACTATATCCCCAGAGGAATGGAAGCCAGAGGGGCATTAGTCCGAAAAGTGAACTCCGGACAAATGTTTCAACACCAGTGCTTATAAAAACAGATTCCGCCACTATCATAACAAAAAATCCAAAAAGAAATATCTTTATCTCATTTTTTTCTTTCTTAAATATGAAAGAAATTATAATTACAACTATGTATGCAATTGTAAGAGTGTAGTCATTATTTACAAGAGGTATAAGTCCCATCATAATTAAAATAGGAACTGCATTTAATATTATCTGTGAGAATTTGTGGTTCATATCATTCTATACAAAGCTCTTTGGGATTGGGTGCTTGTGGGCTAAAGCTTTTACTTTTTCTTTTATTTCAGCTTTTTTATCTGCATCATCTTTGTTCCTTAGTGTCTCTATTAAAAGCTTGGCGACTTCGGCACAATCTTCCTCTTTGAATCCTCTTGTAGTTATAGCTGGGGTGCCGAAGCGGATGCCTGATGGATCAAGAGGTTTGCGAGTATCGTTGGCTACAGAGTTCATATTAAGGGTGATTCCCACTTCATCGAGGACTGTTTGAGCTTCCTTGCCTGTAACTCCGAGAGAGCCGAAAACATCGGCAAGGATTAGGTGATTGTCTGTCCCCCCACCTATCATACGAACTCCTTCGTCTTTGAGAACTTTTTCCATTGCTTTGGCATTCTTCAGAATCTGCTCGGCATAAATTTTGAACTCTGGACGAAGCGCTTCACCAAAAGCAATCGCCTTGGCAGCAATAGTATGCATATGTGGACCACCTTGGATTCCTGGGAAGATTGCTTTATCAATCTTCTTCGCTATCTCTTCACTCTCGCGAGTAAGTATCATGCCTCCACGTGGGCCACGCAATGTCTTGTGAGTTGTAGTAGTGATAATATCGAAACCAAAATCGAATGGATTTGGAAGAACTTTGGCAGCGATGAGTCCGGCTATGTGTGCCATATCTGCCATCGTGATTGCTCCGACTTCGCGGGCTATATCGACGAACTTTTGATAATCAAGACTGCGTGGATAGGCTGAGAACCCTGCGAGAATTATCTTTGGCTTTTTTTCTAGTGCTACTTGGCGAAGGGCTTCGTAATCTATCTCGCCTGTATCTGGATCTTTCATCTTGTAAGTGACGAAATTATAAATCTTGGCAGGGAGTGTCATCGGGTGACCATGAGTAAGGTGCCCACCGTGGGATAAATCCATACCGAGGACTGTATCGCCCGGCTCTAGGAGAGCGGAATAGACTGCGAGGTTTGCTGGGGCACCAGAGTGAGGCTGGACATTGGCGTATTTGCAATCAAAAAGTTTACAAGCGCGCTCGATAGCCAGAAGTTCTACTTTGTCGGTAAAATCCTGACCTCCGTAGTAGCGCTTGCCTGGATAACCCTCAGAATACTTATTTGTAAACACAGAACCATTAGCTTCGCGAACTGCCATAGAAACATAGTTCTCAGATGGTATGAGCTCTAGACCATCTTCCTCGCGCTTCTCCTCACCGTTTATTGCTTCTAATATTTCCTTGTCTTGTTTTTCGATATACATACCTCGATTTTAGCACGTTGAACAAGAAAGCAAAAACTGTATAATAAGACTATGAAAACCTACGATTACGATAAAAATCCAGACAAGGAATACCTCTCTCTAATGAAGCATATTCTAGAGAATGGCGTAGATAGATTAGAGCGAACAGGTGTGGGCACAAGAAGTGTATTCGGTCATCAGATACGGTTTGACTTATCTAAGGGCTTTCCCCTTCTAACAACAAAGAAAGTTTTCATGCGTGGCATTATCCATGAGCTTTTGTGGTTCCTCACAGGAGATACGAATATAAAATATCTTGTTCGTAATGATGTAAAGATATGGAATGAGTGGGCATTCCAAGTTTATTTAGAAAAAAATGAATTAACTAAAACTCTTCCTCGCTACGGACCTGAGTGGACAGCAAAACTAGAATGGTTCGTAGAGCAGATAAAAGTGGATGATGAATTCGCAAAAGCGTGGGGCGAACTTGGTCCAATCTATGGTAAGCAATGGAGAGACTGGGAAACTCCAAAAGGTGAGCACATAGACCAGATTCAAAATGTTATAGATATGCTAAAGAATGATCCATCTTCACGAAGAATTATCGTAAGCGGTTGGAATGTCGGAGAAATATTTGACCTAATTCACGACCATAATCATGCGCCACCTCCATGCCACTCACTTTTCCAATTCCATGTACTAGATGGAAAACTTTCTTGTCAGCTCTATCAGCGAAGTGCGGACTTCTTCTTGGGCGTCCCGTTCAACATCGCATCTTATTCCCTTCTCCTTATGATGATTGCACAAGTGACTGGATATGAAGTCGGTGAATTCGTATGGACTGGAGCGGATATACACTTATATCTAAACCATCTTGAGCAAGCGAAACTCCAGATAACACGAGAGAACGATATCCGACCATCTCCAACTATGAAAATCAATCCGAATGTAAAAAACATATTTGAATTTAAATTTGAAGACTTTGAAGTTGTTGACTATAATCCGCACGATTCAATTAAAGCACCTATTGCTGTATAAATATGATTCTATCTCTTATCTCTGCCATTGGGAATAATAATGAAATCGGGAAAAAGAATGACCTTCTTTGGAATTTGCCAGCGGATATGAAGCACTTTCGAGAGACAACTTCTGGTCACCCTGTGATAATGGGCCAGAAAACATTTGAGTCATTAGGTAGGACTCCAACTGGTGAGCAAATAGGCAAGCCACTACCAAACAGAAGGAATATTGTAATCAGTAGAGATATGGACTACCAAGCTCCTGGGATAGAAGTAGTGCACTCTATAGATGAAGCTATAGAGCTCTGCAAGAAAAACGAGAATACTGATGAAGAATTTTTTGTAATTGGCGGAGGAGAAATATACCGCCAGATGATTGAAAAGGCCGACAAATTATATATAACACATGTAAATGAATCTTTCCCTGATGCTGAAATATTCTTCCCTGCTATTGAGCCATCAATATGGCAGGAGGCATCAAGAGAAGGCCATGAAGCTGATGAGAAAAATGCTTTTCCTTATTCATTTGTGACTTATAAAAGGATTGACAAAAACAGTTAATATGCGAAACTCATACTATGATTCTCTCTGATACAAAGATTTTAGAACATATAGAAAAGGGCGACATCGTTATCACTCCATTTGATGTTTCAAACATGGGTGGTAATTCTTATGATGTCCACCTGAGTAAATACTTTGCGCAATATATAGATAGTGAAATTGATGCAAAGAAACATAATCAAATAAAACATTTTGAGATTCCAGAAGAAGGTTTTGTCCTTATGCCTGGTGAACTGTATCTTGCTTCAACTATGGAATACACCGAGAGTCATATTCATGTACCATTCCTTGAAGGAAAATCTTCTACTGGCAGACTTGGTATAGATATCCATGCAACAGCTGGAAAAGGAGATGTAGGTTTCCGTGGCTATTGGACGCTTGAAATATCAACAAGTAAACCTGTGCGCATTTACCCTGGTATGCCAATCGGGCAACTTATATACTACGTGGTAGAAGGTTCGGTGGAGCGATTGTATCATAAGAAAACAGATGCAAAATACAGTGACCAAGAAAAATTACCGAAAGAATCAATGATGTGGAAAAATTTAAATAAATAAAACCCTTCGACATATGTCGAAGGGTTTTATTATAATTACATTCCATCTGGAGCAGATTCAAGCCGAACCATTACCGTCTTCTCAAACCCTTTGGACAGTACTCGCAAGGCTATAGTATCTCCAACCTTTTTATATCTTATGAGTGAAGTGAAGTCCTGTTCAGCATCAATTTTAACTCCATCAATAGAGAGAATTATATCGTTCTCCACTATCCCTGCCTTATCAGCTGGCGAACCTGGCGCAACTGCAAGCTCGGTATTTAACTTCCCTCTTTGGACTAAGATTCCGTAATCTACAGACAGATTATTCTTGGATTTCAAATCGGCAGTGACAGGTATGTATCTGACGCCAATATACGGTCGCTCAATTTTACCGGTTTTCACAACTGAATCTATCGCACTCTTCACACTATTTACAGGTAGAGCAAAGCCAACATTGGAAGAGCCTTGAACTACAGCTACATTGATACCGACAACTTGGCCTTTCAAATTTAGTAACGGTCCACCGGAGTTCCCAGGGTTGATAGCAGCATCGGTCTGGATAACTTTATCTAGTCGCTCTGACTGACCCATATTGTCACCTGCTGTAAGCGAACGTGAAAGCCCTGACACAACTCCAACAGAAACAGTCTTTTTAAATTCACCCAAAGCATTGCCGATAGCTACAACACTCTGCCCCACATCCAATAAGTCAGAGTCGGCAAGTAGAAGATACGGCAGACCAGATGCGCTAATCTTGATAAGAGCAACATCTAGAACTCCATCACGAGCCAGAACTTTGGCTGTGTACTTCTTACCACTGTTGAGTTGAACTTCATATACAGCATCTTTGTCTGCTACGACATGGCGATTGGTAACAATCATACCATCGGCTGAGATAAGGAAACCTGAGCCACTACCAATCTGCTTCTTCTCTGTGCCATTTTGTTTATAGATTGGTGTCTGAAATATATTCCCAAACATTCCACCAAATGGATCAGTGTTGTTGTAAGAGACATCGTACTTTGGAACTTCTTTGCTTACTATGATAGACACGACTGCTGGCTTGGCCTTCTTAACTGCATTTACAACTGTATCTTCTTCAGCTAATAGAGATGGTGCAGATGCTAAAGTATCGGATACTTTCTCTGTAATACCTTCTTTGGATTCAAATACTAGACTTGGAGCTTCAGATTTGAAACTTTCATTGAATTCTACCGCGAGTGTTTTGAATATTTGTGCACGATAATGCCAAGCAATCCCAAAAATAATACCTAGAGTAACAACAATAGTCAGGAAGCTAACTATCACAGTCCGGACAACTGGGTCTTTCCACATTGCTTTTATTTTTTTGATATTTAAGTTTGAATTTTCCATAAATTTTTGTATGCATTAATTGTAACATTATTATTTTAAAAAAATATAATTTGTTGTCAATACGCTATCTGAGGACAAAAAACCCAAGAATCATCGCTGTAAAGTTCATAACCGTGTGGGCTAGGGATATCATTATTAGGTTTGGATATTTATAGTACATATATGCAAAGCCTATACCTCCGATAAAGGTAAGAGGCAAGACTACTGTGGTATTGAGATAAATGATATGAATAAGCGCAAATACAGATGCGTTTAGTATTATAATAAATGCGCTATTGTTAAAAGCTCTTTGCAAGAGGCGCATTAGCACCCCACGAAAGACAACTTCTTGGAGGACACTGATAGGTATAAATAAAAGTAAGAAACGCAAATCTTCCCACCACTGGTAGTATTGGGTTCCTTCTACTGTCGGAGTAATACGCGATATCCAGAATATAAATCCAACTCCAGCGATAGTGAAAACAGTATAAGGAACAACATCTTTGAGAAAGTTTTTCTTGATACCTAGGTCAGCATATGTCCAGTGAGCATGCTTGATAATACCATACATAAGCAAAGCAATAGAAAAAAGTACTACTATCCGAAATGAGTCTGGTATAACACCATAATACAAAAGTAGTGTGGGAATAACATATAGATAAAGTATCTGGGCAAGTACCAGCTCTTTATCATGGCGATTTGGAATATCCATAACTCTAATATACTACTTTAAGATTAATCTGACATTTTTCACATCTAGATCTATCTGGAGGGCAAGTTCCTCGGCACTACTAAAAGTCCGAACTCCGCGCAAGAAAGATACCACATCTACCTCTATCTCCGCACCTTCTGTATCTGGGGCATTGCTATCGGTAACATCAAGTAGATGCACTTCCATTGTTTTATCTTTTTGGCTGAATGTTGGTATCGGTCCGTAATGTAATGCTCCTTTGTAAGTAACATCATTTACAACCACCCAGACGGCGTAGATACCATCTTCTAGAACTAGGTCAGGAGCTACAGAAAGATTGATAGTCGGGAAGCCAATCTTGTGGCCTCTGCCCTCTCCTTTAATTTGTCTAGACAAGATTATCATTGGATTTAAGACGAGCTATCTTGTAAATAGCGAGACATAGAATTATTCCAGCAATCCACTGCGAAGGTGCTAGCACATCGTTGTACAAGAATATTCCTATTACTACTGCGACGAGTGGATAGAAGAGTTCAAGAATAGTAGATATGTGTACTGGGGTATTCTTCAAACCTTTGTAGTAAAGGAAAAGTCCTACCATACCAGATGTAAGTGCAATTATAATAAGCGAAGAATAGTTTGAAGTCGTAGGCATAGAAAGGCTTGAGCCATAGCCCAGAACAAGTATTACAATAAATGAAATTATTGTAGTAAATAAAAATCTGTATAGTGTCGTAGTCTGATGGGATACCCGAGAAAGAATCATCTTTGAGAAAGTCGTAGAAGTCCCCCAAGCAAATGCTGCACCAACTGCATACAGAGCCGCTTTTATCGTCTCCCCCCCGGTGGCAAAGTTTATGTATCCATTTTTGAACGTTACAAAGTAGGCTGCGAGGAGTGCGAGAATCGCCCACTTGATATAGGCTTTATTAAATTTTTCTTTGAGAAAAATAGAGGCTGTTGTAATAGCAAAAATTGGTTGCAATTTCTGAAGTAGAAATACGACAGAGAAGGAAATGAATGCAGTCTTCAGAAGTGCTGTCGTAAACCATAGTGTCCCGAGAAGTCCGCTTAGAGTGGCAACGAGTACTAATAGCCAAAATTCTCTTTTGCCTATTTTCTCAACTTTGACTATTCTCCATACAAAAGGAAAAAGAATGATGAGTCCTATCAAGTGCTCAAAGAAAATAATCGTAATCGGTGGAATACCTCCTAAGGTTCTCCTCAAAATTCCATCTAGTCCCCACAGAAGTGCTGCGATTATAATAAAAACCGAACCGTTTATCCTCGCATTTTGAGATATTTTCATATAGACAGTAGTATATCATGCACATTACAATTATAGTGTGAATTTGGTATAATGAGATTATATCAGTTTAATGACCAGTAAATATATGAAATTTGAAAACCCTTTTAAAAAAATAAAGAAAGAAGTAACAGGAACTGTTGGAGCAGTTATACTGACTGGAGCAGCAATGGCACAAGGCCCTCTCAATAAAGAAAATGAGAATGATTTGGCTA
Source organism: uncultured Candidatus Saccharibacteria bacterium (assembly GCA_964357795.1). Taxonomy (GTDB): domain Bacteria; phylum Patescibacteriota; class Minisyncoccia; order Phycocordibacterales; family UBA9973; genus UBA8515. The sequence continues at coordinate 10,381 of CAYHMN010000002.1, read as the reverse complement.
GTATAGATAAAAATAAAATAGGAAATGTAAAAACTGGTGATGAGACAAAAATAGATTTTAACAAAGCAAGAAAAGTTTCAGAGGAACCAAAATCAAACGAAGGATATACTACTGTAAACAAAGACGGTAAAAAATACTTTGTAAAGATTACTGATGGCAAGAGAGGTGGTTCTGGAACTCTTGGTATAGCTAACCCTGATGGACCCAAAGGTGGTAAAAAATATGAAGATTGGATAATAGCCCAATTAAAAAATGGTACTTCACCTCAAGAGTTAGTAGATAAAAAATATATATCCCCTGAACAGATTAGCCAATATTCTCAATATTATATATCGCCTTCAGTTGACGTAGTTTATATAGAAAAAGAAAGTAAAGTCAATGAAGTTGACCCTTATGCTGCTTATGCAGTAGTAGGAAATGCTGTTTATCATAACGGAGTTAGTGGTCACAATACTGGACAAATGTACTACTTATCTATGCACTCAAAAAATATTCAAGAGGGTGGAATGACAGATACTGGGAATGAAGATTTTGTCATCCGTCTTCAAGATGGTAATGGTAAACCTATTCTTAAAGACAGTAAAGGTAGCCCTGTCCCAGAAGGATTATCAGTTAGAATAAAAGCAGGAGATAAAAATAGTATTATGAATGGCGCTGGGCGTTTATTGCCAGGAGCTTATGAAAAATTAATAAAGCTCGCAGAGGAACAACGGGAATTAAACAAGAATAAACAGGAAATCCAACAAATTGGTCCAGATTTTTCAACAAGAGCAGATACAGTCAAACTGTAAAATCCAAGCATATCCTAAAAGCACCCCTTAACAGGGGTGCTTTTATATGGTTTAAAAAATACACACCTATTGACTTTTATCTCAAAAAATGTTAATAATAGGACAAATTTCACAAACAATTTAAAACCAAATAAACAAACAATTATGAAAAAGATTCTGATTTTACTGCTATTTACTGCATTATTCTTTGTACAAAAAACATCCGGGCAAAAAAAGAACGGCAAAGAAAACTGGCAAGGCAAAGTTGAAGCTGGACTTGAATTTGGAAAAAATGACCTGGGATCACCTGAAAAAGTATTTACAGCAAAAGGATCCGGTGTATGGAAAATTGTTTTCTGGGATCTTGATGTAAAGCACAAATTCACTGATGCCGGCCAGTTCATTGATGACAGATACAAATTGCTGTCAATTGGATTAGGTAAAAATTGGTATTCTGACAATGATTTGCTGATATCAGGCGGTTTTGGTCCTGCTATAATGCAACTGCCAATTTATGGCTCCGCTCCAAAAGAAAGTAACATTTATTATGGAGCTGATTTGCAGGCAAAATTAGCCAAAGAATTAGGCGAAGTTGAAGCTGGCATAGCCTTGGTAGGCCTTCCGAGAAGTGGTAATAATGACTGGAAAAGAAATGTATTACTGTATTCCATAGGGGGAACAGTAAATATTGGTAAACGGTTTGGGATATCTACAAAGTATAAAAATTGGGGTATGACAGTAGTGGAACCAATGATACAGGGGGTTCAATACAATTCCGTCATTCAGAAAGCCAGTATAAGCACTATTGATATTCATTTAAACCTTAATATCAGCCTTGGCCCTAATGCGACCAATTCATTAAAATTATTTGCCGGACCTGTTTTTGAGAGTGCCAAATATAAATACCACTCAAAATATAATGGCCAACTCCAGGAATCATTTGACAGGAATAGCAAGCCGATATTGATCACGGCGGGAATAATATGGGAATTTAAATACCATAATTAGTTTGCTCTTTTTGAACACAAGAAAAAAATCGCGTCTCAGTAAAATGAGACGCTTTTTTATTTGCCGATTTCTTTATTTACTACAGTTTCTACTGTTTTGTTCACTACTTTTTTAGTTGTACTTCGTAGAGCAGAGGTGAGCTTGTATATAATGAGTCCAAGGATACAAGAAGTGAAAAGTCCTAGGATGAAAACTATCTTGAAGAATAAATATGGTCCACCGAGGAATCCCGTAAACCCAAGTAGAAATAAGAAAGCAAGCCCAAGGATGACAATTATAAGCGGTATGAGTAAAATGCCTATGATAGCATCGCGCGCCTCCTCCCCTGCAAAGTTGCCAGGATTCTGTTTTATTTCTCGTATTGTTTTACCGATTAAAAATATTCTGAAAAGCATAGTGATATTGTAGCACAGATAATTATCCGGTTTATTTATCCAAATCTAGCATTTCATCTATACGAATTTGGTGGACGAATTCGGGAACGTGGGAGACGAGAATCATCGCCCCCATATAAGAGTCTAGAGCTTTAGCGATGACTGGTAAGTGGCGAAAGTTTATATGATTGGTTGGTTCGTCTAGAATCAGAAGACCTGGAGACTCTATGACAAGGCGAGCAAAAGCAACTAAACCCTTCTGGCCTTCTGAAAGACTACCAATTTTTGTATGTACCATATCGCCTGTGATAAGAAATCCGGCGACGATAGAGCGAATCTTCTCTTCATCTACTCTGCCAGTAATCTTGCGAGAAACATCGGCGAGCGATTCATAAACTGTGTCATTAAAATCAAGCGTTGAGAAATCTTGGCGATAGTAACCTACACGAACACCACTTGCGATAACTGCACCTTCTGCCTTACCGCTTGCAAGGGACTCAAGCAAAGTACTCTTCCCTATGCCATTGGGACCTGAAAGCAAAAGATGCTTGTTCTTGCGGAGTTTGATACTTACTTTTATTTTTTTAATTTTTCCACTCTTTAGAATATTCATTGAAGAAATGGTAACAATATCGCCTATTTGGTCAGGTTGATTTGGAATCGTAAATGGACGGATAGTCTTGTCTTCTTTTCTGACATCTACTTTCTCTTCTTCTAATTCTTCAGCCAAGTCACGCATACGCTTTGCAACTGCACGCAGGTTTCCACCTTTCATTGCGAAAGCGTTGGCTTGGTCTTTCTTGGCTTGGATTTCTTTTGACAAGAGTGCGTTCTTGCGATTCTCGCGCTCCATACGAGTAGCTATCTGGTCGCGGACATCAGTATAGTTACCGACATATTGCTCAATTTTCCTAGTATAGACATCTAAGTACAAGACAGCATCAGTAAAAGCGTTGAGGAAGTGGGCATCGTGAGAAATGACTATAACTGTCTTCTTGTATTTCACGAGAAAGTCCGTGAGGTGGGCTATACCTGCTTTATCTAGATTATTCGTAGGCTCATCTAGGAGAAGGACATCTGGCTCTTGGATGAGAGCTGAGGCTAGAAGCAAGCGTGCTTGCTGACCACCAGAGAATGACTTCATAATCCTATCATGCACCTTCTCATGTCCTTTGAGATTAACTACTTCTAAGACTTCATCTATTCTAGGGTCAATATCATAAACTTTATCTTTAAAACATTTTTCAAAGAATGCTCGCACTGAAAGCTCTAGCTCATCGCGAGGAATAACTTGTCTGGAAAGCGCGATAGTTGTGCGCTGAGCTAGATGAACTTGGCCATCCTCTGGCACATTGGCACCTGTAATAAGAGAGAAAATAGTACTCTTGCCGGCACCATTCTGACCCATGATAGTGACCTTCATTCCACGACGAATAGAAAAATCCACATTGTCTAGAATGTGTTTGTTGTGCCCGTATTCAAATGATACGCCTTCAAAACGTATAACTACTTCTCCGTGGGCCATTAGACCATTACTTTACACTTTTTTTGCCGAAATAGAAAGGGTTGCTAAATTTTTTTAGGAAAACCAATATATGCTTTTATACTTCTTGCTCCTGCAATAGTTAGTGCGATAGAACGCATACAACCATCATCTATATCTCCTTTTAAAACTTTCGTCAATTTTTTTCTTCCATTTGTACCAGTACCACTTTTAAAAATTATTGGAAATAGATATTTTTCCTTCTGTAGTTTACCAACATTTGTACTTAGCATGTTAAAAATAGTATGTCGTGATCTTTTTTTAAGAAACTTTGGATTCTTATTTAGATAATATTTTACTTTTTGTGCAGTATCTTTTAGAGAACCATTAGTGCACTCTAAGGGTAATCCTCCTGCTCTTTTCCAGACACCGATTTCGCCAGGTGATACCTCCCCAATATACCAATCTGAATTGTTATATGCTTTTAATCTTTTTTTCCATTCATCATGTATGATTTTGTCTAGCTTTTTTTCTGAAAGTTTTAGTGTTTTTTCTTTCGCAATTGTTAATTTTTTATTAAATTCTTTTTCAGATATTAAACCTAAGTAACGCTTTTTACCTTTTTGATGTCTAATTAATTGAGACATTACAAAACATCTCTTCACTTCAATAACATTTACTTTTTTAAATTTTTTCATATTAATTTTTAGTATACGAAACTCCTTTACCAGTTTTTCCAATCTGTTTTATTTTGCCTTCTTTTTCTAAAGTGGAGAGGTAGCGAGTGGCTGTGGCATCCGAGACATGCAGAATCTTCTCAACTTGGTCATTGGTTATGCTCGGTTGTTTCTCAAGTAAGCTCATAATCTTAGCTAGTTTCTTTCTTTTCTTGCCTTGTATTGTAAGTCTGGCCTTACTAAGAATCTGAGCCACAAACGGCTCATTTTTTCCCATTTGAGCCGTTTGTACTGGTGGGTTTTCCATTTGCCTGTCCGCCATGACTTTATTGTCGGCGGAAGCCGTTTGTGGTGATGGAGTTTCTATTTGTTTCTTGTCCACCTCAACATCAGGAGATGTGTCAGTAGGAGCCGTTTGTTCTATATCCACTTGTTCTGGTAGCTCGGTTGGTACTTCCACCTTGGCAGGCTCGTCGGAAATAGGAACCGGCGCATCCCGTCTTTTTAACCGCCGAGCCCGGGCTTTGACAGGCCCACAAATAAAAAATTTTAATGTTATATTTTTGACCGATGTAGAAGATGATGATCGTATTAAAA
>CAYHMN010000002.1:0-5462 GCA_964357795.1 uncultured Candidatus Saccharibacteria bacterium | reverse complement strand
TTTCATTAGTAGCCGTTTGTTATATATCCAGTTGTTCTGTTAGCGGGGGTGGTACTTCCACCTTGGCAGGCTGGGCGTAAATAGGAACCGGCTCTGCAGGTATTTCTACCTGCAGAGCCGGTTCTTTGACTGCCCCATCTATACTAGATGTAAGTGATTCCTGTGTTGGATTTACTTCATCTGCCATAGTTATTAGTTGACCTTTATACCTCCCTTTAAATCTACTTCTAGCTTGCTTTTACTATCATCATTCTTATCTTCATCACTATCTATACCAGAGTCTTCTACTTCAAGGAAAGAATCTTCTTTCGCAGAATTTTTGATATTTAAAGATGAATCATCGGATACTTCAGCTTCTTCATAAAGTTCTCCACCTAAAATGAACTTTACTTTACTAGTATCAGAAGAGTCTATTTGGAGCGAACTACCAGTCTTGAGGATAAAGTCTGTTTTAGATACACCCCTCAAATCAACTCCGACAGTTGTACTACTATCAACTTCGCCACCAGATACAACGACAACATTGTCTTCTCCGACTGATACGTTGGTATTGCTTATGGATTCTGCTTTAACTACAGTAGCAAAAACGTAATCCCCATTTAGAGTTGAGTGAAGTGATTTATCAGCCAAGATATCAAGCTCTACGCTTGTATTCATCTTTTCTTTGACTACAACTTTAGTATCGATAGTTACCTGCGAAGAAGGTACTGACGCCTTTACATCACCATTTGATTTAGTTTTTACGATTACGTCGCCGAGGGTCATACGAACTTTGTTGTATGTTCCTTCCTCTACATATGCTTTTGCATATAATTCTGTATTGCCACTCGCGTTAAGCGCAAGGAGCTTGTATGATTTCTCCTCCGAAGCAACTTCTACCCATCCGCCTGTAGCACTATAGACTTCTACTTTCTTTATAGAAAAATCTACATCGTCCACAAAAGCGATATTGGCTGTAAGATCAGTAATACCTATATACAAATTGCCAGCATTGTTTGGCTTCTGATTCTTCTGATATTCTAGAACCCCGATAATAATTCCTGCGACTACAACCGCACCTATAATAACCCCTGTGGTCATCTTCATATTGTTCATACGTTTTAAAGCTTAATTCTAATAATTAGTAATTGAGAACTCTATTGGCTACATTATACACTATATGCCAAACCTTCTAAAATTTGAACATTCGGCAAATTAGCTAAAAATTTACCGGATACAACAAGCTTTGATTTCCTAATTCCGCTTCCTATAACGACATATTCTGAGTCTATGACTGCTTTATCAATAAGAATAGGCCAATTATTAGGAAGTCCTACCGGGGTAATTGCTCCATATTCCATTCCTGTCTGTTCTACCGCTTTTTCCATTGGAGCAAAAGAAGCTTTCCTAGCGTCTAAAGTGCGACGAGCAAGACCATTCACATCTGCTCTGGTATTACCAAGAATTACACATGCTGCAAACCAACTTTTGTCTCCCCTTTTAGCTTCTAAAATGACACAATTCGCAGCTTGATTCATGCTTACTTTATAATTCTCACAGAATCCTGCCGTATCAGAAAGATTTGGGTCAATTTCTGCAACTCCTACTTCTTGATTTTCTGAAATATTTAAAATAAATTCCTTCACAGGCTCTGCAAGTAATTCTAGATTTTCATTCGTTTGGACTATCTCTAATGTGCCTAATTTCATAAAAGTTTAGTTAGTATCCTTGCACCATGAATTCCCTTGATTTTGAGAATGGTAGTGGGAAGGCCACGGCGCCGAGGACGCCGGGGCCAATTTCAAATTTATCAAAGTAAAGGATGAGGTTATTCTTGCCGAAAGACCAGTCGCTAAATGATGAGAATGTGAGGCCTTTCACTTCTTCTGGGAATACAGCGAGCCCAACGCTTCCTTCTGGCTTCCAAGTCATGAGTTTGTCTTTCACGTACGAAGTAAATGCTCCCTGTTTAGAAGGTTGTATTACATCGGCTAGAGTTAGTATCTTTCCAGTTGCAAGTGATGCAGTGAATACTTTGTACGCACTGTTGCCATTGGCTCCGCCAGTGTAGACATATTCATCAATGATTATTGATTCTGTTTTTTCAACTTTTACATATGTAGCTTTTAAATTAATCTCATAGTTGGCAGTCGGGGAATCTGCCCCGAAACTTTCACGCATTTTGGGTACTTCTTCATCAGCAGATTGTTTGAATGAAGATATGGTTTCTTCTACGTATGCTCTACCTGCGTCGGCAAGTAGACCAGAGCCTTTAATAACTGATTTTGAGCCAGTGAAATTATCCTCCTTTATATCTTGCTCAGAAATTGTGATTGGGGTTGCTTTAACCTCTTCTTTTGGAACATCCTCTACGGTAGGAGCTTGAGATTTTTTGTTAAAAAGAGCCCAGCCAAGAGCTATGATAATCAGCACTAGAACCCAAATGATGATTTTAGATTTCTTTTTCGTCATATATTAATATTAGCACGATTAGTGACCGATGCTATACCTCTCTAAATGTCACACTCGTTGGGATTACGAACATAGTATCATCTGCAGTCCAAGGCAAGCACTCATAGTCGCCTATTTGCTCTGCATTGAAGCTGTAAGTACCAGAAGTACTTGTATTGGCAGTGGGGGAATTATTCTCTATTACTTTGGATTTGAAGCCGATGCTAGGCATCATAGAACTCCAACTATAAGTATATCCATCACGAACAACGAAAGTTGAAGTTATCAATGCATCATTTACTTCTGTATTATACTCGCCTCTTATCATCCCTTTATTTGTATATGTTATACCTTTTGTTTCTGCTCCACCGACACTTTGGTTTACTGTGCATTTATAAGAACCATCTTGTTTTATAAAAGATGAGAATGGCATTTTCTTTGTGCTTGTATCTTCTACTTGGAGAGACTCTTCTGTCTTCTCGTTACTAGGATTAACTGCGACATCAGTCGCTTTATTTGGCTTGAAAGAAAAATAGCCTACTATAACTACTATAGCCAATATAAGAGAAAGTAGAATTTTTGCAAATCTGGTCATATGTTTATTATAACACCAATTTGGTTATTTAGGATTCTGGTTCAACCAGAGCCTCAGCTACAGTAATTGTAACAGTACTACTATCAGCATCTCCAAAATCATCAGTTGCAATAAGTCTAAACATATACGAACCTAATGCCAAATTAGAAATAGTTGTAACAGCCTGTAATGGTGAATCTATCGTAGCTGTAGCTCCCTGTATCTGGGTCCATTCATATGAGACTATGTACCCATCGGGATCGCTAGCACTACCAGAGAGTGTCACAGTTGTTTCAGGTAACCTAATATTTTGGTCTGGCCCTGCAGAAACAGTTGGTGGAATATTTTCTATAGTTATTTCAGCATTTACCGTAACTATAACAGTATCAGTATCAGTAAATCCTTGGTCGTCAATTACTGTAAGTCTAAATCTATAAGAACCTACATCTAATCCACTTACAGTTGTATAAGGTGAAAATGGTGAATCAATGTTTGCTTGTCCACCCTCTATTTGAGACCAAGCATAAGAGACGATAGTAGCGCCTACATCCGTAGCACTTCCGCTAAGAAATACCGATGATGTAGGTAATGTAATTTCCTTATCAGGTCCTGAGTCAGCTACCGGGTTTCCAGTTTGAGTAGATGTCGGATTAGGACTAGAACTAGGAGTAATAGTAGGGACAGGCACTTGGGTAATATCAATGTTTGGTAATGTTAAAGTTGTAGGAGTAATCGTTTTAGGTGTAGATTTCTTGGCAACTTTCACAGGGGCAGGGCCACCTTCCATAGTCACATAAACTTCATCGGAAGATTTAACTCCTTTGCTATCGGTAACAATGAGGCGGAATAAATATTTCCCTTTTTTCAGCCCCGAGACGGTTGTCGTATCTTTGAACGGAGATGATATATTTGCCAATCCTCCGGTTAGTTTGAACCATTCATAGGAAAGTTCGCCTCCGTCATCTGCTGTGGCTTTACCTTTAAGAGTGACAGAAGTTTTCGGATACTTTATGGAAATATCGGAACCGACATCAACTACAGGTAGTGGACCTACTGGAACTTCCGGAACTATTTCTTCTATAACGCTATCTTCATTTAAAAATGATAAAATCTTTATTTTCCCTAGGCCATAGTGACCTGGCTTCAAATATACAAGAGCGCCAATAGCCGTAATAAATACAAGGAAAAGTATTAAAGTAGATATATATCCTTGATTGAGTTTCATAAATTTAAGTACTTTTATTATATCAGATACCTAGTTTATCTCTATATCCACATAGGTTACTTGAGGGAATTTGTCTGTGATATCCTTCTCTATCTTATTTATATGGTTTCCGACAAGACGTGGAATACGGTCTGTAGTCTTGAGCATTAGCTTGGCAAATTCTTTGAAGTCGTCTTTGATTGTATCAAATTCTTCTTTCAGGTCCCCTGCCTCATATATCTCTTCATATAAAGGAGAACCATTCCACTCTACAGTGGCAAATATTCTATACTTGCCTATATCTACTGCGACAGATTTAAACTCTACAACAGTTTCAATACATGGGTCGTTCAAAAGTTCTTCTAGGATTTTCTCAGTTACTTCTTCGCTCAAAGGTTTACCGATGATGTACTGATGATTTTTTATTATGAGAGTAATAGCCAAAACTCCAAGTATGACACCAACTACTATTCCACCGATAGCATCGTAGAGCACATTACCTGTAATATATGTAGCCCACTGAGCCACCAGAGCGATAAGGACACCGAGTACAGCAGCGCTATCTTCATACACAATTGCAAGGACTACCGGATCTGCATCTTTAAGAAGTTTTCTGGAAAATTTCCCTCCTTTGGTAAGTTCTTTTAGGGCTACACAGAGCGTGATACCTTCAATGATAAATGCAAGAACTAATACAACAATAGTTATAGTATTGAAAACATGAACTTCAGTGCTTGGATGTAAAAGCGACTCAACAGAGTGATAGATAGTAATCCCAGAGCCGATAAAGAATATCCCGCAAGCAGATATTAGTGACCAGAAAAAACGCTCAATACCGTGACCATACCCGCGAATATGGTCGGCTGGCTTCTTTGAGCGCTTGAGACCTATGAGCAAAAGTGATTGATTTAGAGTGTCAGCGAAGCTATGGATACTCTCAGCAAACATACTAGCAGAGCCAGTTATAAAAAATACTATTGTCTTCATAATAGTGACAAACGTATTACCAAGCAATGCTGCTATGACTGAACTTTTGCCGTGAGTATGTGCCATGTGTATTTTATTTATGCCAGTGCATCTTCCCCATCGCGGAGACGACTTTCGGAAATGATTTTTAGTATTTCATCTTCGTTGTCTGTGATAGTGTACATATTTAAATCGCCAGGGCTTATGACATTATACTTTTCTGACAAAACCTCTTTGATAAGTTTCTGCATTGGAGTCCAGAATTCAACTCCAAGGAGAATAATTGGA
>CAYHMN010000001.1:0-39005 GCA_964357795.1 uncultured Candidatus Saccharibacteria bacterium | reverse complement strand
TGGCCCTATCGTCTAACGGTTAGGACATCGCCTTCTCAAGGCGGTAATCAGAGTTCGATTCTCTGTAGGGTCACAGATTGACAATAGCATATAAATATGCTATATTAAAAAAAAGGCTGTTCTTTGAAATGGTTTTGAGTTGGTTTGGTATTTTATTTTATTTACTTTTTAAAAGGTGAATAAAATAAAATACTAAACTTTTAACTTAAACTACTCAACATGAAAAAGACAGAAAAATGGCTTTTAATTGTCAATTTAATTTTGGCAATAGCTTTGGGAATATATATTCTTCCAATAGCATTTGACATACTAATGGGAGGATGGAGTAAAAAACCCATGAGTTTTGCTTCAGAAGTAATAATTTTTGGACTAGCAACCTGTACGATGCTGGTTATATTTATGATTATTACGTTGATCTTGAATTATCTTGCCCGACTTGCAACAAAAAAATACAACGCAGGCTTTCGCTTGTTATTGTGCTGTATTATTGTGATTGCTTTTGCGGAGATTATTCCAGTTACAAGTCAAAAGAAATATCCTTTTAATTCAGTATCTTTTATCCTGGATCTGTTCTGTGTTACAAGTACATATCTTCTTTCTTGCTTTGTGAATTTCAACTTTTTAGAAGAGTAATGAAGAAAAAATCTTATTAAAATCCTACCTGCAGATATTCTGCTTTTGGTAGGATTTTCTGTTTTTAGATGTTAAATTCCTTAATCTGCATATACACAGAATTCCAATTCTGTACGCAAAGGGTCACAGATTGACAAAAACTAAATATTGTTATAATCTAATTTTAATTACGATTTTTTTCTGCAATTTTGCAAATCATTCTTTTTAAAAAAGGAGGGAATATGATCTATCTACAGGAATCATCAGCATATTCATGGGAGTGGATTTACTTGCTTAGTATTATTTTGTCGGCTTGTTTGCTATTACCTGCAATTATCACCGATTTAGTATCAAAAGAGCAGATAAAAAAATTGCCTATGGTTTTGAGTATTCCAGCATGGATTGGTGTATTTTACATGTTTGGATTTCCATATAATTTCTCTGTATGGTGGATGTTACTTGGCATAATGAGTGGGCTAGGTGCACCACTCGGCGCTCTGATTATTTCAGGTCTGTTTAGTGTTGCGTGCTGGTCTTTATGCCTTTATGTATTTTTGAGAAGAGCTATTTAAAATGACTCACAGGAAACCATAATTTTCTGTGAGTTTTCTGTTTTTAGATCTTGAATTTCTTGATCTGCATACAAAAGGTTACGTTGCAAACTACACCTTTATTAAATATAATATACATATGTCAGAAAAATTTAATCCAAATAATAAAAGAGCGGAATTAGAGAAAAAATCTCTCAATATGTCCATAGTGCATACAGAAGAACTACATGATTTAGATGAAGATGTATTTGGAGAGAAATATAGTTCAGTTACAGGTGAGAGGATAGATAACTCTTCCGATGATCCAGGAGCTATAAAATTAAGTACTAAAAAACGTAGTATAAAATCAGAAGATGCGCTGCCTCCTATAAAGGGGATAGACAATGATGCGGCAGCAATATGGCTTCGTGAACAAGGTTTGTCCTAACACTCTTACAATAAAAAATACGACCTCGTTATGGACGAAGTCGTAGTTTACTTTCAAAGGGAATTATTATAAATAGCCTTGTGATTACTATACTTAGGAGAATATCCCAGATATAGTGTTGCTTTACTGTTAGCACAGATACGATTATCAATGCTGACCATATACACATCACTACTTTCCGCCACATTGATTTTTCCCATATTACATATAAGTTAGCGAAGAATATCGCGCAAGATACATGCAAAGATGGAAGGCAGTTGCCTGCAGTATCAATATATCGGAACAGCTCCAGTATCAAGTTATCACTCTCATAGTTTCCCCTTGGATATTTTACTGGGAAAAAACAGAAGATGATAATATGTATCAAGAGCATCACAAATCCGAGTAGCATAACCCTCCAAAATATTTTCTCAGGTATGTACTTTATGAAAAGTACTGCTTGAAAGAATAAAGAAAGGTAGATAGCAATTGTCCACGGGATGAAGGGTATATCTTCTTCATATATCATGAATGGCAATTCTATCCTATCCATTGGCAAGTGGTTTACAATCAAATACAATCCATAGAATATTGATAGGGTAGCCAAGACTACCCAATTCTTTTGAGTAGTCTTTTTCATAATTTTTGTTTTAGTTTACATTATTTTACATCAAAAATTGTAATATGTCAAATAGGATTGACTACATAATGCTGAGTGGTACTATGACTTTAATACTGGTATTTTAAATTTTAACTCAAAAAACTCCGATTATGAAAAAGCTCATATTCTCAGCAATAGCTGTATTTTTTTCTTTTACTTTTGTAAATGCTCAAAATGACCTGCCCAATAATCTGGCTCCAGACATGAAGTATTGGTTTTCACAAACTCAATTTCAAAATTCGGTTGAGTTTGCTATTAAAACTAGGAGAACAGTAAGGCGTTGCTTTATAGATGGGATTGAATTCACCGAGCAAGGTTATATTCGTAATCTTAATGGTCCAAAAGATAGCAAGCTGGTAAAAAAGATTTGTGACTCGGATTCAAATGAACATATAATTAAATATGTATATGTGCATCCGGAGGATATAAAGAACATAGATAAAAGAAACCAGAATGTTCAATACATAAAATTTTAGCTATGAGAATCAAATCAACCTTCCTTTTCTTGGTTGCACAATGTCTCTTTGTCTGCTTCTTCATTTTCTTTTGTTATTTCTTTGCTTATCTATATTTTAATGGTGAAAATGCGATACCTGCTTTGAGTGTAGCTACAATATTTTTTGTTTTATCATTAGCGTTTTACATTATTGGCAAAGTTGTAGCAAGGCGAGAAATTTTAAAAGAGAAGCAACAAGATGAATTAGTTGAAAACATTGGGGCAAAAGATGCCTAATAAAAAATCCTTCCTAACGGGAGGATTTTAATATAACCAAGTAAAGTATACTCTATTGCTTTAATAGACGTTTATGCTAATATATCAGTCAACAACTTTTAGCTCATTAAACAATTTTCTAACCCCCAAAAACCAACAACTGTGAAAAAAATAGTTATCAAGCCTTTCAAACGAGTACTTCTTCTTATTACATTCGGCATGCTTCATCCAGATGGAACAGAAGCTCTTAAACCTCAATTAGATGAAAAAAGGAAAAAATTTATATATTTTGTATATAGATTAACTGATGGTAAATACTTGATTTTTTACAAGGAATCAAAAATAACAGAAATACTACCTTTATACAAGACATATTCTGTAGCATCAGGACTCCTTTTCCAAGGGGTTGTAAAAAATATTTTTTATGAAGGTATATTAGAAGAAATTACTTTCTTATGGGTAATAAAGGAACAGAGAGTAGGTAAAAAATACATTCCATTTATAAAAGAAAAAATGAAAGAAAATGGATGGTCAATTATTTAACTCTTAATTAAAACACGTAAATTATACACAGGCGCCTCACAGGTGCCTGTTTTTTTACCCAAACGGCTCAATTACCACGAATTGAGCCGTTTGAGAATGAAAAAGTCGCTTTTATTTTTAAGCGACTTTTATATGAGATAAAATTCAATAATGCAATAGAAATCCACAGAAAAATCTTGACCCATAACCGATATTTAAACATTCACAATTATACCGAGCGTCATTCTTTGCTTCACCGAACATATAATAACAAAACTCTTCGTATGATACCCTGTTTTCTTCAAGGAAACGAATGCATAACATTCCGTTTTTTATAATAGGGTATCTTGGTGTCTGGTGAAAAATACTGGCAGGATGATATTCTTGATTTATTTCAACATTTTCATTACGGGGCATATTTATATAGCAAGCTATATAAGGTCTACCAAAACGAACCAAAAATTCACAAAGAGTTAAAAAAGCAACATCACGCTTTTTGTCTTCAACCTGGTGAAATTCTTCCTTTGGTAATATCTGAGATGTGGGTCTCTCGTATTTCTCATTAGGTAATTTTATAAAGAAAGTTTCCACTTCGAAATAATTACTAAGTGTAACTGAACCTTTACTTAAATTTTTTAAATCTACAGGAAAAGGTTTTTTGAAAATTTGATCCCATAATATAAAGTCAGATAAGTATTTAAAGTTCAAATCAGGGTCATAAAAATCATTAAAGTAGTTTTCCATATAGATAAATTTAAAAGGTTAGAGTTTTTCTACATATTATATCTATCAGTCCAACTCGTCAATATTGGATTTAATCCTTGTATTTCTATATAATTAGCGAACAAAAATGAAAGATTCACAAATATATGATTGTATAGTAGTAGGTGGGGGAGCGGCTGGGATGATGGCTGCTGGTACTTCGGCTATGGAAGGCAAGAAGGTACTTCTTCTAGAGAAGAATAAATCTCTAGGCGAGAAGCTCAAAATTACAGGTGGAGGCAGATGTAATATCACCAATGAAGAGCAAGATATTAGGAAATTTCTAAAATTCTACGATACAGGAGAGGATTTTCTATATTCACCATTTTCACAGTTTGGCAATAAAGAGACGTTTAAATTCTTTGAAGACAAAGGTTTACCTCTAGTAGTTCAAGCTCGCAAGCGCGCTTTTCCGCATACAGAGAAAGCATTTGATGTATTCAATACTTTAAAGAAATATATTGAGAATGGAAAAGTACAAGTCAGACTAAATAACGCAGTAAAAAAAATATCAAAAGAAAATAATAAAATAATCAGTGTAGAGACAAAGGATGGAGTCTTCCAAGCCAAGTCATTCATATTTGCTACAGGTGGAGTATCGCATCCAGAGACGGGCTCAACTGGTGACGGTTTCGGATGGCTTCGAGATTTGGGTCACACCGTGAAGGATCCGACTCCAAGCATAGTACCACTAAAGCTCTCTGATAAATGGGTGCATACACTCGCGGGAGTATCTTTATCATTTATGAAAATTACATTTTATCTAGAAGGTAAGAAGCAGTTTAGCAAAAAGGGAAAAATATTATTCACCCACTTCGGTCTCTCTGGCCCATTAATATTGAATTGTGCAAAAAAAGTTGCTGACCTTCTACACGAAGGGGAAGTAACTGCCAAAATTGACGCTTATCCGGATACTGACTTAGGTTCACTTGAGAAAAAGGTTATCAAGGTTTTTGATGCCAATAAGAATCGGACACTGCGTAATGCATTCAGAGAGATTGCTCCCACTGGAACTGCCAAAGGCTTGGAGTTAATATTTTCTGGTATAGATTTTACTACGAAAGTGCATAGTATTACAAAAGAAGAACGTAAAGAGATTGTGCAAACTCTAAAGGCTCTACCAGTACATATAGAGAGTCTTATGGGCTTCGATAGGGCAGTAGTAGCCGATGGTGGTGTGATACTAGAAGAGATAGATACAAAAACCATGCGCTCAAAGCTCTATAGCAATCTTTACATAGTTGGGGACCTACTTCATATAACCCGACCCTCTGGTGGATTTTCTCTACAGCTATGCTGGACGACTGGCTACGTAGCAGGTAAAAATGCTTAGAAGTTAATTTATTTGACTAATAATTTTTTTGGGAGTAATCTAAAATATATAACTATGAATGGCAAAAAATCCACACCAGCCATAATCTCAGGTACTACGCATCATGTGTATGCAGAAAAAGTCGCGAATATCATAGGTCGCCCACTTATTAAAAGAGATATAAAAGTTTTTCCAAATGGTGAAATAGATGTAAATATTCTTGAGACTGTCGCAGGCCAAGATGTTTTTATTATTCAGACTTCGCTGACTTCCAAAGTAAATGATAATTTTATAGAGACAATTTTACTTGCTGATGCTCTCATACGTGCACGAGTGCATTCGGTCACTCTTATCCAGCTTTGTTTTCCATATGCACGTAAAGATAGGAGAGAGATAGATGAAGATACCCAGAGAGAAAAGAGGTGCCCCATCTCGGCGAAAGTCATGGCGGACACTTACCAAGCTGTAGGTATCAATAGAGTTGTAGCTTTCCATGTCCATGCTCCGCAGATAACAGGATTTTTTAGCAATTCTTCTCCTTGTGAGAATATTGTTCCATTTAGAGTATTTGCAGAATACCTAGAGAAAGAAGGGTGGGTAAATGAAAATACAGTCATGGCCGGTCCTGACATTGGTTCAGCTAAGCAGACCGATTCAGCTTCTAATATTATGTCTCTTGAACTTGCTCTCATACATAAAAGTAGGAAGGGTTCATATGTGAATATGGATCGTCTAAGTGTTATCGGAGAAGTAAAAGGCAAGAACGTCGCTATGTATGACGACATAATTGATTCAGGTGGCACAGCAATTCTAGCAGCGCAAAAGCTTAAAAGTGCCGGAGCTCTGAAGATAATACTCCTCTCTACTCATGCTGTTTTTTCTGGTGATGCAGTAGAGAAGCTAGCGAATTCTGTTTTTGAGAAGATTGTCGTCACTGATTCAATCCCAAATAGTGATATCTTAAAATACCCTGACAAATTTGTGGTCTTATCTACGGTGGAGATGACAGCCGGTATTATCGCGAACTTATTCAACGATGAAAGTTTAGAAGAAATAGTAAAATTCAAGATAGATAAGTCTATATAGGCACATACTCTTTGTATGCTATAATAGGCGTATTACAATAATCTATATAATATTATGACTATATTTTTACTAGGGCGGATTATATTTGGAGCATATTTTATTTATAATGGTATAAATCATTTTAAAGACGAGAAAGCTATGACTGGTTATGCCAAGAGTAAAGGTGTACCATCTCCAAGAGTTGCCGTTCTTCTCGGGGGAGCGATGCTTATCGCTGGAGGTCTTGGATTTGTATTGGGGATGAATATACAAGAGTCAGCAGTAATTCTCCTCCTATTTATGATACCTACTACTTTTATGATGCATGCATTCTGGAAGATTAGTGATCCAATGCACAAGATGAGTGAGACTATAAACTTTACAAAAAATCTTGCTCTTATCGGTGCACTTTTAATGATGCTGTATTAACTACATGGAGAGTTTTGGTACTTTATACATAGTCGCTACTCCTATCGGTAATCTTGAAGATATTACTCTTCGCGCCCTTCGCATACTCAAAGAAGTAGATTGTATCTTGTGTGAGGATACTCGCACAACAAAAGTACTGCTTAATAAGTATGACATCAGTACAAAGACTATAAGCTACCATGCACACAGTACGGGAGCCAAAGAATCCGCTATTATCAAAATGCTAAAAGATGGTCAGAATCTTGCTCTCGTTTCTGATGCGGGCACGCCTTGTATATCTGACCCAGGAGTATTGCTTGTAGCCAATGTCTATAAAGAGCTAGGCAAAGAGGCTTCTGTAGTGCCTATACCAGGCCCCAGTGCCCTCATATCAGCCCTATCTGCTAGTGGTCAATCTTCTGCATCATTTACTTTCCTTGGCTTTTTGCCACACAAGAAAGGTAGAGCAACCATATTCAAAGAGATGAGAGAGAAAGATGAGATGATAGTCTTCTACGAGTCTACCCATAGGATTATGAAGACCCTTGCTTCACTAGAGGAGTCTATAGGTGATCGTCAAATAGTTATCGCCCGAGAGATTACCAAAAAGTTTGAAGAATTTATAAGAGGTACACCCAAAGAGGTGGCAGAATATTTCACTGTAAATACTGACAAGCAAAGAGGGGAGTTTGTAGTCATTGTCGCACCAAAGTAAATACGCTATAATAGACGAATATGAGAAAAGAACGAACATTATTTATACTAGGTTTATGGATTGCATTGTTATCTTTTTCTGGATTTCCAGAATCTTGGAGAGAATTCTTTTTTGTGCTTACAGGTTTAGCTGTAATGTACATAGCATACCTTTTCTATATGCAAGCCAAGAAAAACATGCCAAGTGATGAGAGTCATAGTAAAACTTTTGTTGATAATATAGGTAGCGGAGAATAATCACTAAAATGCCACCTACGAAAAATAGAAAATTTTTATCTATCAGTCTTGCGATTTTACTATTCGGAGTGGCTGTTTATTTTGCTTTGCCAATGTTTTATAGCAAAGTAGAATACTCTTACTCTACAATACCGACAAATACAGAAATTCCACAAGATGATAAATCAAAAGACGCAGTTCCTACCATAGATACATCTACCCCATACATAGATGTACCTGTGACCCATATAAAGACCCCAGAAGCTGTGAAAGCTATATACCTATCTGCTTGGGTAGCCGGTAATCCTAAATATCGCAATCCACTGATAAAGATGATAGATGAGACAGAGCTCAATGCCGTAGTTATAGATGTGAAAGATTCTACTGGGCGTATAAGTTACCAGACTGGAAATAAAGAAATAAATGCCACAGGTTCTACCGAGAATCGCATATCAAATATCAGAGCTCTTACAAATACACTTCATCAGAAAAATATTTACGTTATTGGCCGAGTATCTGTGTTTCAAGATCCATATATGACCAAGTTAAAACCCGAGTGGGCAATAACTCGTATTAGTGATGGTAATGTTTGGAAAGATAAGAAAGGTTTATCATTTCTTGATCCAAGCAATAAAGAAGTTTGGAAGTACATAGTATCTATAGCACAAGATGCATACGACCAAGGATTTGATGAAATTAACTTTGACTATATTCGCTATCCATCAGATGGAGATATGAAAAATATTAATTATCGCCTGTCTACTGGTATGACCCGAGCAGACAATATAGAAAAGTTTTTCATATACCTAGCCGAAGAAATGAAAAAAGATGAAAACATTCCAATCTCAGCTGATCTTTTTGGTCTGACTACAGAGGTGAATAATGATATGGGCATTGGCCAGGTTTGGGAGAAAGCACTTCCTCATTTTGATTTTCTATCACCGATGGTCTACCCATCACACTACCCCCCTGGTTCAAGCGGATACAAGAATCCAGCTCTTTACCCTTATGAAATAGTTTCAAAAGCTCTAGCAAGCGCAGTGAAAAAGACTAATGCAGTACAAGGTCAAAGTATCGCTAAAATTAGACCTTGGCTTCAAGACTTTGACTTAGGCGCGACTTATACGAAAGAGATGGTCCGTGCTCAGATGAAAGCTACCTATGATAATAAACTCGATTCATGGATGCTTTGGGACCCAAGCAATAAATATACGCCTTCTGCGCTTCTACTTGAAATACAATCGTAATTCTGCGATAATTAGGTCTAATGAAAAAACATGGCAAGACCGCGATTTACGCATTTCTCTCACTCATACTTTTATGTGGAGTTTTTAGTTTTGGGACATATGTAGGATATTCACAAAGACCAGAGATTGAGAAAATTTTCTCAGTTACCAACAAAGAGCCTTCAGTTGAAACACAGGCGGATTTTAATTCTTTTTGGAAAGTTTGGAACTTATTAAATGAGAAGTCTATCTATGCCAAGAAAGCTACTGACCAAGAGCGTGTCTGGGGAGCAATCCAAGGCATGGCATCTTCACTCGGAGACCCTTATACCGTGTTTTTCTCACCAGAAGAGAATAAATTATTTAATGATGAGATCCACGGTTCATTTTCTGGTATTGGAGCAGAGATTGGTATCAAAGATAAATCATTGACTATAGTTTCACCGCTGAAAGATACACCTTCCTCAAAAGCTGGCCTAAAGGCTGGAGATAAAATTCTGAAAATAGATAAAACGGAAACTACAGATATGACTACTGACAAAGCTATAAGCCTCATCCGAGGACCGAAGGGAAGTACGGTTACTCTTACTATCCTCCGCACAGGTGAGCGTACGACTCGTGAATTTAAAATTGTCAGAGAAGATATAGAAATACCTACTATAGACACAGAGTTACGCGCTGATGGTATTTTCGTTATCAAGTTCTATAGCTTCTCTGAGAATTCGGCGAACTTATTTAGAGGAGCAATACAGCAATTTCAAACTTCAGGGTCTAGTAAACTCATACTAGATTTGCGTGGTAACCCTGGAGGTTATCTGGACTCTGCTGTTAGTATAGGTTCTTTATTCATAGATGAAGGCAAGACAATAGTCAGTGAGGATTTTGGAACTAGTCGCAAGCCTGTAGTTTATCGTAGTCGTGGACCAAAGTTATTTAATGACAAACTAAATCTTATCGTGCTTATGGACGGTGGTTCTGCCTCTGCATCTGAGATTCTTGCTGGTGCTCTACGGGAACATAAAGTTGCTACGCTTGTAGGTACAAGAACATTCGGCAAAGGTTCAGTCCAGGAGCTTGTAAGCGTCACGGATGACACATCACTAAAAGTTACAGTTGCAAAGTGGCTTACACCCAATGGCTTGTCAATTTCCGAGCAAGGTCTTGCTCCAGATGTTGAAGTTAAGTTTACAGAGAAAGATGTAGAAGCAAATCGCGATCCTCAGCTAGAAAAAGCAGTAGAAATATTAAAAGCGAGACCCTAATTTATATGAAAGTTATTTTACTCACAGATATACCGAAAGTAGGACAGAGATATGATGTAAAAGATTTCGCCCAAGGTTACGCCCAGAATGTCCTACTCTCTAAAGGTCTCGCTGAACTTGCAACCCCACAAGCTCTAGCTAAATTAGAAGCTAAGAAAGCTCAACTTCAAAAGAGAAAAGCAGATGAAGATGCATTGTTTGCTGAGCTTATAGCATCTATAGATAATAAAAAGATCACACTACAGGCAAAAGCCAATGAGAAAGGACACTTATTCAAGGCCGTCAGTGCTCGTGAGGTTGTAGATGCGATTAAAAAAAGTATAGGAATAGAGATAGAAGAGAGTCATGTAGTCATAGACCACATCAAAGAACTCGGTTCTCACAAAGTCACAATCAAAAAAGGGGATAAGAAAGGGGAGTGTGAAATAATAGTAGAGGTGCAATAACCACATGAGAGAAAATCAAAATTTAGTTAAGTTGGATGCAAGCTCATTTGAAGCTGCGATTTTCGATGATTTCGGCCTTAAAATTAAAAACTCTTCCCGGGTAGAGAAGGGATATTCAAGTCAGGTGTATAAAGCAGATTTGGGTGAAGAGACTATCTTTATTAGAATCAATATAGATAAAAATATTTTTGAAGCAGAAGAAATCGCATATAAACTTTTTGAGGAAAAAGGTATACCTGTTCCTCGTATAATTACATATCAAGAAAATCCTCCGTCACTAGGATATCCTACGATAATTATGAGCAAGGCAGTTGGGAAGACTATTAAAGAATCAAATCTTTCTGAAGAAGATATAGATGCTATATATGAAGAAATTGGAAGACTTTTGAAGAAAATTCATGAGATAAAACTGGATGGTTTTGGTTCGTTAATCGTAAAAGATAATGAACTGATAGGTAAGTTTCAAAGTTGGAAACAACATTGTGAATTTCATAGTGAGTATAATACAAAATCACTTATATACGCTCATGAAAATAATTTTATAACAGATATCGAAGTTGCAAAAATTAAGGAAATTTATCAAGAAGTGAATTCGCTTAATTTAGGCAGAGCATCATTTTTGCACAGAGATATTCATCAAGGTCATTTATTTGTTGAGGGACCACATATTACAGGTATTATCGATTTAGGAGCGATTATGGCTGGTGATCCTAGATATGACATTGCAATGGCTTTAGTATTTGCTGTGGATCCAAGAAGGCAAGAATGCATTAAAAGGGGATATGGAGACTTGGCAAATGACCCTATGGTCTGTAAACATATGCTAACTATTGTAGTAAGAAAAATATTTTTTAGAACAAGGGAAGAAATCAAGGGTAAAATAGAGCCTCTTATAACAGTACTTAAGCAATGTTTTGAGGAAGTAAAATAAAAATCCCCGATTCAAATCGGGGATTTTTATTAGATTACGTGAACTATTTTTTTGACTGAGGATGAGCGGTTGAAGTTTACTTTTCTTTTAGTGCCGAATTTTACTGTTCCTTCTTTGAGAGCAAATAGGGTATGGTCTTTTCCAAGGCCTACATTGTTGCCTGGGAGTATCTTTGTACCGCGTTGGCGGATGATTATAGAGCCAGCTTTGGCTATCTGCCCAGCGTAAAGCTTCGTACCGAGGTACTTTGGATTTGAATCTGTTAAGTTTTTGGCGCTACCGCCGGCTTTCCTATGTGCCATATAGTATTTTGCTAGTCTTTAGCCTTTTTATTATTTATAATTAGGTGGTATGAGTATACAGGAAACCCTACATAAAATCAAGAGGGGATTCGGGGCCTACAATTTCATGCCTATATACCTTTTTATCATTGCAGGGGTTGGGTTTTCTTCATTTTTCTTGGGTCGCTTATCAGTAGAGGAAAGCACAGTAAAAAGTGAAAGTGTTAGTATTACTAAAAGAGAGGGGATACAAACTTCTACAAATAGTACAGCTACTAAGAAAGTACAGACTAAAGTCTCAAGTTCAAATACAGGAGGAGGCAAGTATGTAGCTTCAAAAAATGGTAAACTATATTACACAGCGTCGTGTAAAGGTGCGAACAGGATAAAGGAAGAGAATAAAGTTTGGTTTGATACGGCAGATGATGCAGAAAAGTTAGGGTATACTTGGGCGACGTCTTGTAAATAATATATGAAATTTTTCCATCAAATAATAATTATAATATTCGTTGGCCTTGCGCTCTACATTGTCCGTGATGATGTAGAGGTTGTATACAATAGGGCAGTGTCTTATATATCGGAGAATATAAACCTTTCAGGCAATGTAAAGGATACTATTGTTCTCAAAGCAGAGCAGGTATCAGAGCTTTTACAAGAAGCCAACACTCCAGGAGCTCTAAAAGTCACAGAAGGCCTAGCTTCTAATACAAACAAGGTAAAGCTATCAGTTGCTGATGTCATAATCTGGACGAATAGGAATAGAGCTTCAAATGGTGAGATACCAGATTTGAAAGAGAATTCCAAATTAAATTTATCCGCACAAAAGAAAGTAGATGATATGTTTGCGAAACAATATTTCGAACACGTATCGCCGAGTGGTGTCGGTGTATCTGATCTTGGCACCAAAGTAGGGTATGAATATATTATCATCGGCGAGAACTTAGCTCTAGGCAACTTCAAAGATGCCCAAGCACTCCTAGACGCATGGATGGCAAGCCCAGGCCACCGCGCTAATATTTTAAATAGTAGTTATACCGAGATAGGTGTCGCCGTAGGTCGCGGTAAGTTCAATGGGCAGGATACATGGCTCGCTGTTCAGCATTTTGGTCTACCACGTAGCGCTTGTCCTACCATCGATGAAGTTCTTCATGGAGTTATTGAGCTTCTTCAAAAAGAAATAAAAGTCAAAGAGGCAGATTTAGCTACTCGTCGGGAAAGGATAGATAGTGGGGTAGTGTATGAAGGGAAGACCACCAATGAGCAGATAGCAGAGTACAATTCCCTAGTAGAAAAATATAATAAATTGATTCTAGATTTAAAACAAAAAATTTCCGATTACAATGCAGGTGTCCGCGCATTTAATACCTGTCTTTCAAAGAACACAAAAGAATAGCCAAAATACTAGAGGGAAGTGGTGTTGAGAGGCCTTTGTAGGTCTATCCTTATTATATAATAGTGTCGCACAATATATCTTTACGACACTCAATACAGAACAAAAAAAGGAGCAAGGGCGATACCTTGGACTCCTTTGTACTTACCGGACCTTATAATTTAATTTAAGGTTGAAGGGCTTTCATACGTAAGCCAAACGATGGAATCGTTAGTGATTACTTTGTTTGCCCCTTCTATCACCTTAACTTCGGGAGTCATTTTGTATTTTCTACTACCAATTTGGCAGTAGTCACCACATAATATTTCCGCTGTTCGAGGTTTGGACAATAGATCCCCTTTATCTGAATGAATGTAAACTATTATTGCAGAAATTGGAAATCTTTTGTTTTTTGCTATTTGAATTGCAAAATTTAATTGCAACGTTGGAAAACTGAAATGCATAGAAATTGTTTTTGGGTTATAAATAAAAATTGTTTGAATGACTTTTTTCTCCATATAGAAGCACAAAGTCATTCAAACAATTAATTAAGCCAATATAATTCCTAAACAACTACTTAAATCAAATGATAGCATGGTTAAATAGGTTTGTCAATCAATTATACTTTAGGTAAAAAAATAGGCCCACCATTAATAAATTAATAATAGGTCCTATTGTTTACGATATTGTAAGTTCTACAAAGCCCTTCATACCGACTGACCAGAAAAACATTCTGGTCCACCCTCTTTTTACATTTCGTGGATTCTTCTCTTTAGCTTTTTTTGATTTCTTTAGCTTTTTCATTGTGAAAGAATTTTTTGGTTACCATTTTACTTAACGTCTGAAATATAAAACTTTCTGATGATTTTTGATTTGTTTAGCTTTATACCTCTGATACCATCTCTCCCATCGAGTTACATATCTTATGGCTTTTTGCCGTACATTTTTTATTCTCATCTCTTTATATTTTAAGTGTGAATATATAATACAATTGGTACTACTTTAACGATTTTATGTAAAAATGTCAATCAATTTAATTTGTCATAAAAATAAAAAAGGCCAGCTTTACGCTAGCCCCTTTCTTCATTTTTTAAGGTTAATACCCTTTCCTGTAAATTGGATTTAGGTTTTTAGTACCTGTTTTTTTCTTGGTGCCGTTGCCTCTTCTTTTGTCGAGGCTTTTGCGGTCTTTTTTGTTACGCGCCATAGTAAATGGTTGTTTTGGTGTTTAAAATAAAAAATTTATGCAGCTACTCTGCCTTTGTTCATAAGTTCCTGCTTTTTTTCCTTCTGCAGATATTTGGCTTCGGGCTTACCGTTTTTCTTTTTAAATAATAAAGACTGACCTGTATTTATAGATACTTCGGGGGTTCCATGTTTTGCCTTATGCCCCTTTTTTCTGCTATCTACATGTTCAATTCTTTTTATATGCTGTGACTTGGTCGGGCCCTTTTTTGCATGACCATTTTTATGCACGCAGGCTCCTTTTTTTCTTGCTTTATTTTTCGCCATAAGAAAAAATTTAATTTGGTTGTTTAAAAATGTAGTTAATTTAATAGTATATATACATTTTTATATAAAAAATGTCAATACTTAATTAGTCCACTTATTATCCTACGAAGGTTAGAGCCATACCCTTTTTGCTTGCACGGCCGGTTCGGCCGATGCGGTGGACGTATGTATCATAAGTCTGAGGAATTTCGTAGTTTATGACGTGAGTTACATCAGGGATATCAAGCCCACGAGCTGCTACATCGGTAGCTACGAGTATATTTATCTCATTATCCTTGAACTTCTTGAGTGTACGCTGTCGGTCATTGTGGCGCTTATCACCGTGTATACTGCCTGCCTTGAATCCCCTTTTTATAAGTTCTACGGAAAGTTTCTCCACAGCATGCTTCATTTCAGAGAATATCAATACTTTTTTAAATTCGGTAGTTTTACTAAGTAGTTCAGATAGGACTTCTATCTTATCCACTCCACGAGCAACACGAATAACGTCCTGCTCTACATTCTTTGATGTATCACGAGTCTTCACGACTACGCGCACAGGGTCGTTGGCAAATTGTCCGATAAGATTTTCAATTGGCTTTGGAAGTGTTGCAGAGAAAAATAGTCCTTGGCGGTCTTTATGAGTTTTTCCAAGTAGGAATGTTATGTCATCTATGAATCCCATATCAAGCATTCGGTCAGCTTCGTCAAGCACTACGCTACGTGTATCAGAGAGGTCTATTTCTTTACGCTTCACGAGGTCAAGAAGTCTTCCTGGGGTACCTATTACAAAGCTTGCTCCACGGCGTAGATTTTTTATCTGAGCAAATATTGGTGCACCACCAACACAAGCCACAGACCACATCTTCATACCTTTTGTGAATTCAATGAATTCTTTTTCTATCTGAAGTGCAAGTTCACGAGTCGGTGCTATGATGATAGCTGTTTCTTTCGGATTCTTTAAAACTTTGTTTATAAGTGGGATTAGGAATGCTGCTGTCTTACCTGTACCAGTGTTGGCTATACCGAGGATATCACGTCCTTCTAGAGCATGCGGGATAGATTTGTCTTGAATAGGACTTGGATATATATATTGCTTGTTTGCAATCGCAACCTTGAGCCTCTCATCAATGTTAAAATCGGAGAAGGTATGAGTCGGTAGATAAATCTCCTCGCTCTCTATTATGGTGGCTTTACTTATAAATCTTGAGACGTCAATACGCTCAAATGAATTTCCTTTGCGTTTTCCTCCACTTCTTCGGTTGCCACCTCCTGATGGGCGTCCGCCACCAAAAGACTGTGTGCTTTTACTTCGAAATGCGGGTCGTGATGAACCTTTATATGAGCTAGAGTGCCCTCGTGCGCCACCTGAGCGACTTGTAGAACCTGGTTTTGAACCAGATGAATATGAGGCCCGTTTCGGGGCTTGTTTACTATATGTAGACATGATTTAATTTTACGTGTTTCAAAAATAATATATTGGCTCGAGATGAGGCAATAGAATTGAAACACTTAAATACACGTGTCTTAGGAGTATTCCAACTAGAAAGAGTTTAGCATTTATAGCTTATTTTGTCAAGGTTTTGACTACCAGTAGACCTAAATGAATTACTAACAGTTGACAAAAAATTATACAAATTGTATAATGGACGGCATAAGGGGTATCTTTAGAAGACGTCGACTTTCGAACATTTATCTTATTTATATTTATCATTTATCTAAACTAATATCATGACTGGCTCAATCAAAAAGCTTACTGACAAAGGTTTCGGTTTCATCACAGCAGAAGGACTTGCGAAGGATTTATTCTTTCACAGTAACTCTCTTGTAGGCGTACAATTCGATGAATTGCACGAAGGTGACGCTGTTACTTTTGACACAGAAGAAACTGCAAAGGGACCTAGTGCTGTAAACGTACAGCGCGCATAGGCTCTTAAATACAAAACACTCCGACCTAGGTCGGAGTGTTTTGTATTTACTTCTTTTTTCCAGCTTTTGGTTTCTTCTTTTCTTTACGAGCACCCATTCCTTTTGCCATATATATACTTATGCGAATAAATTATTTTATGAAAAAATGTCTGGCCGAGCTTCCTACAAAATTTGGCGAGGAGATCCGAGGACTTTTTTCAGAATATAATTTATGTAGCATTACTAATAATGTATTAAGTATACCATTTTATTTTATAAATAAATATATTATAATGTCGAAATGGAAGAAGAATTAGAACAAAAGAAAGATCCAACCTGCCCTCGCTGCGGACTACGTTCGTACGATACAGAATGCGCGCAATGTGGTACTCCTATTGTAGATAAAAAAGACGATGAAGATGAAGAATATGACTGGCGCGAGAAAAAGCGTTAGACACTTCCCTATTTTACTGAAAATGTAAACTCGTAATCTTTTTCTAGTATTTGCTTATTTGATACTGGATATGGAGTTACTTTTGTAAAAGTAAGTTTTCTATCTGAAAATGTGGTCGTTGTGCCTAATGTTAACTCTACTTCATCAGTTTTACCCTTACCAAGAGCTTCTAATTTCACCAAAAGCTTAACTGTTCCAGCCCAGATACACTCTACATCGCTCGGACATCTACTATCTTCAGTCACTCGAAGTGGTGTTATCCTTATACCACTATTTGATACTTTTTGATTAATGCGTGCTGTAGTTGCAGTAGATACTTGTGGTACAGGGCAGACAAACTCACATTTTGGACCACTGCGCCCTACATAGGACCCATCTGGACATTGCATTGCATCCATAGTGCAAAATGCAGGTTCATTTGAAACGGGCGGATTCGTATTCGTGACAGGTGGAATGTTTGTTACAGGAGGGGTATCTGTCGGTGTTACAGGTGTGCTATCCAGAACCTCTTGGTTTTGATTTTTAACTTCTCTTTTATCATTATAAAATTTACTGCCGACAACGACGATAAGTATAATAGCTATAAGGATAATTATAAATTTTTTCATGTTTATATTATATCATCTTATTTTGATATAGTTCTACTCGGGTCAAAATGCCCATCTATTACTGGAATGGTTACTTCTTTAGGAATAGAGACTATCTGATTTGAATCCTTACTTTTTAGACCTTGCAATTTATATATTACTTTTACTCTATATTCCTCTCCTGCTATATTTGGGTCTGCTGGTAGCGTGCTTATGCTGTCTATAATAACTGTCTGATTCCCTAGTCTAGCGTGAGATTTCTCTAGAACGACATCTCCCCTGTCGTTGAACAATACTATGTACATAGAGTTACCATTAGAGTTAGCACTTACATACATAGGCACTATAGCGTCTAACCTAGGGTCTTTTTTATTATAAATTCCAGGGATAAATTCTGTTTTCAAATATCTGTTCTGAATTTCAACTACATCTCCTTTATTATTATTTAACCCTACAACTTTATCGCCATCAGGTAGTGTTACTACAGCTTTTGCCACTCTATCCTCTGTAGTGTCAGCAAATCCTTGAACCTTTGCTTCAAGCATTCTGAATTCACCTCTCTTCCTATTTTCTAAAGTATAGTTGCTTATAATCATAGCAATTACAATAGAAAAAGAAGCTATTACCAGTATCACTTTTAGACCTTTTTTCATATGTTTAATTATACCACTTATTCTATTTTCTCATTATGTTATAAGACTATTCTAATAATTGACAAATAGGTTAGGAATATGTTATAATACGCATAAGTATTTTAATTTTTCATTTTAAACCCAATTTTCATTTTATGAAAAAAGTAAATTTTAAAAAGTACCTTGCACCCTTATTTCTTATCTCTGCAGTAACATGTTTCTTGTGGCTATCCTTGTCGTTAGGACCTGTTATTTTTAAAGATTTTCAATTGAATTTAAAAAGTAATGAATTTACAATCCCATCTGCTCTCTATCTGATTTCCATCGGACTAATGCTTGGAGGATTGGCAACTTTTTTAATTATTAATTTTTCTGTAGAGAAAGTAAAAAAAGTTTTCTCTTTACTTAAAATAAAAAAGAGATACAAATTTTAAAATCCAAAAATCAAATGAAAAACGCACTTATTCTTTAGTAGGTGTGTTTTTATTTATATTGTGGATAGAGTCTACTACTGCAAACATATAACGTGTGCTTTTACTAGATAAATTGAATAGTATTGCAATAGTAAAGAATGCTAGAGCAATAGTTTTATCAAAGAATGATACACCAATGGCTATAAAGGCTATTACTACTGGTAGAAGTATGCGGACATTTGCATGGGCATTCTCTATCTTTGTGACTGGTGTATTTTTTATTTCTTCTGATTTTATTACATGTTGGCGCATTGCATGGAGAGTAAGCCCTATGAGTATTATATTTATAGCAAATACGATTACAGCAGTTTGATTGTAACTATAGATTCCAAGTAAATGTGAAGAGAATGGTACAAGTCCTACAAAAAGGAAAAATAGTGCGTTTAAGTTTGATAACTTAAGGTCTATGTTTTTTGCAAGCACAGAAGTTATAAAATGGTGAGATCTCCAGTAGGTGAAAAGTAATGAGAAAGAGAGAAGATAGCTCAAGAAGAGTGGATAGATATTTATGATAGCGTCTAGGAGCGTTTTATCACTGACTATACCAGTATATTCTGGAATTCTTATCTCAAAGACTAAGATAGTCATAACTATAGCAAATATTCCGTCTGCGAGTGCCTCAAATCTGTGTTGTTTCATATATTTATTATACCACTTTTTTCTTTTTGAAAAAATACAGGGTTACGATAAGTAACAGCGAATAGTTGATTATCATATACCATATATTACTCCAGGATATACCGTACAAGAATTTAAAGTCTGATACTGGGGAAAGGAATGGTGTCGGGTAGAATTGTGCTGAGTGTGAAAATATATCAATAGCTATGTGAAGTGCCCAGCCAAGGAGTTCAAATCTAGGCCTTTTATATATAATCCATACAACTATAAATACAACAGCCCAGATTACTATACTATGGCTGAATTGATACAAAAAGCTTGCTATATCAAATCCACCTGCAAGTACATGATGATTACGCATACTGCTAAGGGATTGACTATTGAAAAGCATATTAAAGATAGCTATGCAAAATGGTATTGTGAATGCAAATAAGTCTGGAAACACACCAAAGAATGTAACCCATCCAAGCTTTATAAGAGGTTTCTTTTTCTTTTCTAATTTTTTATTTCCTACTCTTGCGCCATAGTTGGCCCAGAGCATGTGAGCTAGTATATCCATAATAATTATCTAAGAAGTATTATAGCATTATTTTATTTAACTGAAAATCTCATCTATAAGTGCTCCCAATCCAGTTCTCTTTTTAGATGAGAATGGTATGAGTGTATGCCCTTCCGTTATTTTTTTTAATTCTGTCATTTTTTTCTGATATTCTGACTGTGTCATTTTATCTATCTTACTGGCCACAATTATGAAATCTTTATGAAATCTTTCCAATTCTTCAAACATGGTTATATCTCGCTCCGTCATGCCGACATTTGCGTCTACGATAAGTACTACCTTCTTTTGTTTGTATATAGAGTTGAATAGATATGAGTCTATAAGCTCCCCTATCTTCTCACGGCCAAGGCCAGAAGCGCGAGCAAAGCCATAACCAGGCAAGTCCACAAAGTAGTAAGAATCGTTTATGAGGAAAATATTTATCTCCTGCGTGCTTCCAGGGTAAGAGCTAGTGCGGGAGACTTTGCTATTGGAAAGAGCGTTGATAAGGCTAGATTTCCCTACATTAGAGCGCCCTATAAAAGCAATCTGTGGAATTCCATCTGCTAATATTTTGTCGTCTCCGACTACTCCTTTTATAAATTTGGTAGATGTTATCTTCATTCCTCCATACTAGCAGATAAAGGGTCTATATGCGACGAGCGTTGGATAATTTCCAAATATAAAGTATAATACACATATATTAATAATATAAACTATATATGGCAAAAAGAAGTACTAATTTAGGTATTAAACCGAAATCAATTCATTCTCGCAAGACAAAGAAACGTCTTGCAGTAAAGAAAGCAAGACTGGGAGCTCTAGCAGCAAAAAGAAAAAAGAAGATATAAAATAAAACCCCGCAATGCGGGGTTTTATTTTATCTAGCTATTTCATTGCCTCTGCATCTGCCTTTGACATGAACTTGAACATATTTCCTCCACACACTGCACATTGTCCTTTAGCTGAGTATCTACCATTCTTTTCAGACACTACAGGGTTCTTCATCTCCTGCATGGTAGGCTTATTTTTATCATCACGACACTTCATACACAATGCTTTTAGTACAGCCATAATTTATTTAGGTTACTATTAATATACTTACAATTATACCATATCTATATGTCCCACGTATAGTGGATATTGACAAAATATAAAAAATATACTTAAATAGAAACAACGTACTTTAATTTTTCACTAAAAGTATTTTTATGAATATAATGTTAATCTTTTTAGTTTGGACTAAAGACCAAAAATTACTTGCATTACTAATTGGAACTCTTGTTTTCCTTGCACTAGGTGCAGTATTTGTGCATTTTTACAGAAAGTATAAAGGATGAACTAATTGAGAAAATATTACTATTGTTTCAAAGTAAGAAAAAATCACTGAATTATACCAGTGATTTTTTAATGCTATTTTGCACGTTTACTTTTGGGTTTGAGATTTGGCGGATGCTTTAGAGCAAACTCCTTTTTCTTATCCCCTTTTACTGGCAGTTCAATATGCGCTTTCACATTTCTTTTTTGTTTAATTGCTTTCATATATTAAGTATACTCCCATCTCTCGGTATAGCAAATCAGGAATAAAAAAAGACCTTGTTATAATAATTAAAATATTATTATAACAAGGTCGGATTTCTATAAGATATTAGATATTCTATTCTTAATTTAAACATTTGTGCCTACAAGGCTAAATACCTCCTTTTTGCGCATTGCGTTTTCCAGTTCATAAAATTTGGTTTACTGTTTTACTAATCTTCCCGTTAATCGGATTTTTTTATTACCTGTAGTCCATACAATGATGGTGTATATACCTCTTTCAATAGGTCTACCAGTGCTGTAATTCCACAAATCCATTTGAAATGTTCCACCATTGAATGGTTTATATGGCAACAATTGTTGCCCAACCATGTCATAAATAGTGGCATAGCCATTCATTGTTGCGTCTTTGAAATCAACATTGATCCAGGAAGTTTTTATTGGGTTCGGGTTAATTTTAAAAGAATTCCCTTCCACAATTTGAGCTTTAGACACGGAGCTCATTGTCATTGAGACTATCGTCACAATGATAAAGTACATAGTAAACTTTTTCATGATCGTGTAACTGGGTTTTGAAGTGAAGAATGAGGTTATTTTTATTTCAAGAGTACTTAACTCAAAGTATATTCCTCCTCTAGGGGATGTCAATAGCTCTAGTCAATTTTATATTATGCAACAGTTTTAGCAAAAAGGAATGTAACAATATGCAATCTCATTCGTTATGCATTGTGTAGATGCAAATGACTATTGTTCATCCCTGTGTCTATAAAAATTTGTACATTGATACTAGTCAAAAATCCGCCTTAGTGGCGGGTTTTTGAATGTATTATTATTATTATTATCTTATTCCTGTATCAATATCAAAGTCTACTGTACTTGTCTTTGATGATATGATTACTACCTTCTTCTTCTCACCAGGGCCAATACCTGCAGGTTCTACCTGTAGGAAGTATGTTCCTGGTAGGAGTGCTACTTTGTAGTCCCCTTTTGTATCTATGCTCACCCTATCTTTTATTGTAGTTTCATTTGACGCATATACTAGAACTTTCCTAGAGCTATAAGCCTCTGGAGGCACAGGGCAATCTTTCCCTTCTCTTATAACTCCACAGAATGGCCCGATGTTTATATGCCCAGCAACAGTACCTTTTGCGGGTGTAGGGTTAACTGTTGGCTTAGGTTCTGTGGGAGGGGTTGTAGTAGTCAGTGTAACAGGAGGATATATTATAGTTGTAGATTTATTTTCCTTCTGACTTATATGATAAGCTCCAAATATAACTATAATTAAAACTATAAAAATTATATTTTTTTTCATTCGTATATTATAACATTAAAAAAGCTCCCATCACGCAAGCGTGATGGGATACTTATATGGAAACTATTTATTTCCATTTTTTTTGAAATGTTCTTTGCCTTGTAACCTTACTTTCTGTTCTACGTAGGTATGAATTACGATTTGATTCATTTTTTTTAACAAAGGTTATCTGTTTATGGGTGAGACCGGTAAAGTAATCACGAAGATCAAATGGGATGACTTTCTTGCCATTTTTTGATTTCCATACATACTCAGTTTCAGAGTTTTTAGCAAAAGCTAAAAACATACCATCAGGTCTGCCATCGGCGATATTTTTTGCGACAATTGCGTATGGTATCAAGCGATCAAACAGTATTTTTGGAGTGATCCGGTAAAACTCTCTGGTCCAAACCCGCTTGTCTTTCTCATTTACTACATGGGTCCAGGCTGAGCCTTTTTCAGTGAACCTGTTGTTTATTATGCCTGTTAATAATTTAGATCCGTACTTAGTTGGAGATGTGTATTTGTACTCGGCCTGCAAGGCATTCTCTGCAGTTGCTCTTTCTGGCTTTACTAATCCCTTATCTACGTGTGTTTTTAATTTTTCTTTGTACGATACTTTTTTGTACAACAGAGTAATAATTTTCTGGTGGAGCTTGAGTAATCTCTGAATTGCAAAATCAGAGAACAAACCAAAGTACTTTCTAGCTTTTTTCATAAACTTTTATTTAATTTTTTTGAAATATTTAACTCCTTTTTACATCATTTTTCTGTAAAAGTCAAATTAATATTATCTAATTCGAAACTTTATTACCACCTCATCCCCTTCGAAAATATCTTCCTTTTTGCGAACACTAGCTTTGACAGATAGGAGGTATGAAGCAGAGAGTTTATGTGGGAATAGTGATGTATCCCAAATAGTCTTTCCTATCTGGACTCGAATCTTCACAAAACCCCTCGGGTAAGCTTTCCGAATCCGCTCGGAGAGCTTCCTATCTACATTCACGAAATGCCATCCAGCATCCCCAGGCCATCGCCAAACCTTCGCTTTAATTTTATATTCTTTCTTCATTATATTTTTCTTGAATCATAAGCCCAGTGGAGTAGTGCTTGGCGCTGGCGAGGACGGCAGAATGTATCCCCTAACCTGCAATTATTCTTCACTTGGGTTATGTGCCGGCGCATCATGTACCATCTCTTTATCTGCCTTGCGTCTTCCTTGGGTAATCTTCTCCCATAAAAATATTTTATATACCATTCAAACCAGCCATTTGGATCCGCTTTATTTATCCAACCCTTTTTTTGCCATACTGCGAGTGGCTGGCTTGCACGAACTTTAAAATAATTTAGTTTAGGATCTTTCTTCTTAGTCTTTGAAATATTGGCAAGTTTCAGTATATCTTTTGGTACATCTTTTGTTTTGACTTCAAAATAGTAACCTCCAAATACACCAAGCTTTAGCATTTGCTTTGGTGTCAGTTGCGGTTTAAAAATTATATCTAAACTATTTTTCATCTTTTATCGATAAAAGTTTCGTAGAACTATGGTGACCGTTAGTAATGCGGATATGTGATTTAGGAATTTTAAAATGGAGAGCGATAACTTCTATGATGCGAGTATTAGCAAGGTTACGTTCTGCAGGTTCACGAACGGAGACTTCAAAATGGTCAGAACTCTTTTCTTTTACAAGTTCTTTCTTTGCCTCAGTTGTAACTTTTACATGTATGTACATTATTGATTAATAAGATAGTAAACAAGTAGCCCTAACCCTCCCCACCAACCTAAGTCTGATATTATCAGACTAACCATGATTTTATTTTGTAGCGACTTGGGTAAAAGCTCACTTTGTCTTCCTTCGTGCTCTTGTTTTAATAAAAATGGGCTAACATAAAAAGATAGAAAAATACCATTTAATATAAGCACACAAGCAATTACTGAGTGATAAAGCGGAATTATAGATAAGGATTCATTATGATAAAATATAAAACCACCAAGAATTGCAAGTATAATTCCAAGCCATATGAGTGGCTTCGTGATTTTATGAGTTCGTATAGTGGCTTCTGTCCAATAGGAAGACTTCCTACCCAGGAATCCATGAATATCAATCACAATCACTGCTCCGAGTCCGATGATAAACCCTGCTATAAATATAAATAATCCAATAAAGTTTGAGGTTATCATCTATTTAGATATGTGATAGTCAGCTGGAGTACTGTTGCAAAAGAGACCCATAGTAGATATGGTATCTGGATATAAGTAATCCATTTGGCATGTGGGAATATAGCAACCATCGCCCAGATAATAGTAATAAGAACTAGTAGTATGTCTATAGCAGCGAGTAAATTATTCTTAAGACCAAATTGTAAGTAAGTGAAAGAGAAATTGAAAATAAGGTTCAAGATGAATGGCAAAGCAACTGAAAATGTGATCTGTTTCTGGAAGAGCATCATGAATACTTTTCCAAATGATATGGCTATCATGACATAAAGCATGCTCCAGACAGGACCAAACAGCCATGATGGTGGTGACCATGTAGGCTTGATGAGTGTTGAATACCAGTTGTAAGAATTATTCATAAT
This sequence comes from uncultured Candidatus Saccharibacteria bacterium, assembly GCA_964357795.1. Taxonomy (GTDB): domain Bacteria; phylum Patescibacteriota; class Minisyncoccia; order Phycocordibacterales; family UBA9973; genus UBA8515. The sequence continues at coordinate 13,439 of CAYHMN010000001.1, read as the reverse complement.
ATTATTTTAACACGATATTTTTAAAAGCGCCTTCTTTTTTTAACTTCTTATATTTCTCTGACGGGCCACCACGATTGTACTCTCCTATTACTCCATCACTTCGGATTACACGGTGGCAAGGGATACCTTCCCTATAATTTCCCTTCATAATAGACCCAACAGCACGCGAAGCGCCCGGGCTCCCAGCGCGAGTAGCAACTTCTTTGTACGTCATAGTCTTTCCTTTCTTTATACCTGAGACTATGTTGAGCACTCTCTCTGTAAACATACTTAGTTTTTTTATTTTTTTCATATAAATAATTTCGCTAATCTTATATCTTCAAATGATAAATTATGTCCATCTTTCTCAAGGATTAATTTAATAGGGCTCAACTTCCCTACTTCCTCTCCTTCTAGTGTTTTATTTGCTTTCTTTACTATGTCTATATGTTGCTGTTTCGGTTTGATATGTTCTATAACCGTTTCTGGGTACTGTTCCACTATCTGCTCGATGTGGTGAGTAATAGTTCCTTTCGTTAAACCACGCTCCTTGGCAATTTTTGCAATATTTTTCCCTTGGTCGAGAAGCTCTTTTGTAATCATAACTGTAGAGACTTTCACTTGTGTTTCTTTCTTATTACCTGTTTCAATACTACCTCCCATGTTTATAATAAATGAATATTCAAGCTTCTCTTGCTCTCCCTTTTTCAATTTACCAAACATAAGTTCATTCTGAGTACTCTCGTTCCGGAGATCTTGGTCAAATTCTAGGACCTTTGGATCGACACGAAGAGCATCGGGGTGGAAGCCTACCAACCAGATACCAGCAAGCGTACGTACGCGTGAAAGGGCTACATAGCCCATACCATAGGCAAATGTTCTTGAGAGGTCTATCTCCGCATTATCTAGCGATATACCTTGGCTCTTGTGGATGGTAATAGCCCAAGCTAGCCTTATAGGTAGCTGGCTTATACTAGCCTTCTCTTTGCCGTTCTCTTCTATGGCCCAAGTCTCTGGAGTGGCATATATAGTCTTGCCATTGTAGAGCTCGATAATTGGAGTGTCGTCAGAATCTAGGAATGCGATGACTTTCCCGCGAGTACCATTCACGTAACCTGCGTCAAAATTATTCTTAATACACATTACTTCCGCGCCGACTTTCAGTCGTAGCTCTTCATGCGCAAGACAACTCTTCTTCAATATTTCTACAAGCACATCTGGACCAGTGGAAGTCATCCGATACAGTTTCTCATCGCTTGCTATAGTCGCAAGCTCTGTACTATTCTCACCATCTACATTGGCATTGTGAGTATAAAGTTTTGTTGGTCGGACACCGTCAGGCAGTTCTGCGTTGAGTCGACTCTCTAATTGTTCATAGTGAAGCGTGTCTACAGAATTATCTCGGATGGCATTGAGTATTGTTGTCAGCGTCTCATCTTCTTGGCGGTGTTGTTCTGTAAGATAGCATATAGCTGGGTTCATAATCCGCCATGCCTCACTATGGAGGACCATGTCTTTCAAATCAGCACCACTCTCGCGATTAATCGGAGGTAATTGGAAAAAATCTCCAGAGAGAATAACTTGGAGTCCTCCGAATGGTTTATCATTTCTTTTAAATCTTCGGCATACTCGCTCTACCATATCGAGCCGGTGTGCGTGGAGCATAGAAACTTCGTCTATAATAAGCACTCGCGCCTTATCAAAGCGCTTCCATAGGTACTGCTTGCCTTCGAGAAGCTCAATATCATGCTCATCCATCGTATCCTTGATACCAATACCAGCCCAGCCGTGGATAGTCATACCGTTCATATGAGTTGCTGCGATACCAGTAGACGCAGTAACAGCCACGGGGATATCGTGGCTCTGTAAGTAAGATATATATTGATTGAGTAAATATGTCTTACCACTTCCCGCACTACCAGTCAGATAGATGTTCACTCCCGTTTTCATAATGGCAAATGCCTGTGCCTGAGTCATAATCTAGTATAGCATTAGTACTTTCGTATGACGGCTTTCACCACTGCAGTGATAGTCATATAAGTTGTTGGGTAGATATTCTTGAAATCTTTGTTGGCAGGTTCGAGCCAGACTTTGTCGCCACTCTTGCGGAAGTACTTCATTGTGAACTCTCCGTCTACATCTGCGATGACAATCTCGCCATCTTTAGCTTTATCTGTCTTCTCTACTAGTACCATATCGCCATCGGCAATGTGTGCATCTATCATAGAGTTGCCATCCACTTCGAGCATATATGTATTATCTTTCTTTGTAATTAAATATTCGTCTAGGTTTACTGTATCGCGAGACTCTTCGGCGACATCTGATGGGAATCCTGCCTTCACTAGTCCAAGGAGCGGAATATTATCAAATGAATCGTTGGCGATAAGTCTACCGAGATGGTCTTTCGCAACTATACCAGCATCTATGAATTTATCTACGAGGCGCGCGACTGCGTTCTTGGATTTAAATCCAAATAAGTGCATCATCTCTGTGTATGTAGGCATGCGCTTTTCTCTGTTATAGAAAGATTGGAGCTTAGTTTTATATTCGTTGTACATAAATAATAGTTAGAAAAAAATAGAAAATTGTGGTACTGCGGTGACGAATCTGCTGAAGAATCCTCTACGAGAATGCTGTACCATTTTCTTTTGGAGCATCTTATGCTCGCGAGCCTCCTTCCTATATTCTATACCTTGGAGAATTTTCATATCTATCCTCTTATTAATAGCCTGTAACTCCCTCTCTATTATTTTGACGTATTGTTCTCTGTTCATAATATGTTTTGATTAATTTGTATTAATCGACTACATATACAGTATATGTGAACGCTCGTTCACCGTCAAGTAAATACCTGTGGATAACTTATATTCTATTTTTTAACCATACCCTCAAGGGCTCTTAGGGCCTCTATAGGTATCATATAAACTATAGTATTAGATGCATCTGAAGATATGTCATTGATAGACTGAAGAGTGCGAAGATGTAGAGCTCCCGGAGTAGCTCCAAGCATGGCTGCTGCTTTTGCAATATTTTGAGATGCTGCAAGTTCTCCTTCTGAGTTTATTATTACTGCCCTCTTCTCTCTTTCTGCTTCTGCTTGCTTACCGATTGTTCTTTCCATATCAGGAGGTAGGCTCACATCTTTCAACTCCACATTCTGAACTTTTAATCCCCAAGCATCTGTTTCTATATCTACAATCTCTCTGATTCTATCTGCAATCTTATCTCTACTGGAAAGGAGTTCATCAAGAGTAACTTCACCTACGATATTTCGCATAGTAGTCTGAGCGTACTGGGAAATAGCATACTTGAAATCCTCCACTTCAATTACAGCTTTTGGAGCATCGCTAACTTTGTAGTAGATAACAGCGTTAACCTTTACAGACACATTGTCTCGAGTAATTGCATTCTGATCAGGTACATCGACGGCTTTCGTACGGACATCTACCCTCTGGTATCCTTGGACAACAGGCAGGACAATTCTCCATCCAGGCTCCATAACAGAAGAAAATTTACCAAAAGTAAATTTTACCCCTTTTTCGTACTGGTTAATCTGACGGATGCTTATTAAGAGAACAAATACGATTATAACGAATAGTGTTATATAGAACATAAAATTAAATGAATTAAATAATAATGTTAATTATAGTCCAATTTTATAATAATTATTGTGGAATTTTATTCTGTGGATTTGCTTTCTGTGCAGCTGATATAGCATCAAGAGATTTCTTAAGAGATTCTGGAATTATGCCAGTGGACATAGTAATCATTGAACCACCAGTTTTTAGACTACTTATACCAACACTTACCATACGATTTTCTTTGACTGCAAACACGTTTCCCTCCCTGCTCATTCCTGCGTTAATAGTCCAACCCTTACTAACTAATTCTGCCTTATAAAAATCACTCACTATTTGTGAATTATCAGGAGTATTTAGTATAACCATTGAAGTAGCTTCTGTACCTACGATCTGTGTGTCAACTGAGCCAGATTGTGAAATTTGAGCATTCCGATAAGTTGGCACATCTGAAGGCCAGTCACTAGGTAGCTTGTTTTGACTAGTAGTTACTTTTCCATACCCACTTTCATAAGTAGTCGAGCCATCTAAGTTGCGATCAACGTCTACGCCGTACATATTACCCTTCACATTAGAATTACCACGCATGTATAGGTAACCACCGATAAGTAGAACAACTAAAATACCAATTACTATATATAAAGTCTTATTTGAACCTCCACTTGTTTGATTTATTGGATCCATATTATTTAAGTTAACTTCTAATGTATTTATTATACCCATATTTAATAAAAAACCTACAAAAAACCGCCCCTTTTAAAGGTGGCGGTCATTATTATTTGTGAAACACAATTACAGTTTATAGCTTAATCTCACAAAGAATGTGGTTAAGTCCCACTTTTCTCGTGTATTTGCTAATCTTCTCGACATGCCATCATGAAGCAGATTTTGATTCTGGTTTATCTGTGGTCCGGCAGAAATTAAAATATTATCGTGTATTGCATAACTTCCGATTAAGCGGAAGTTTAGACGGTCCTCAGTATACGTAACATTAGAAAATTTATAAAAATTTTCATACAGTATGGTATATGGATCTACAAACTGCCCAGGCTCTTTGTTGCTATTCTTTGTGTAGCGTGCCCAAAATCCAACTTTATAACGCTTTCCAAAACTTCTGGTTATTTCAGCCTCGATTCCCAGTTTGTTCTGGGACCAGTTATCAACTTTATTGGTAATGGTCCTGCCATAGTGGCTTATCAATTCAGCTTCCAAATCTTTATTACGATAACTAAACAGCATTCCAAGACCGAGCAATACATCTTTGTCTGTTTTTGTTATGTTTTGGTTGAAGCCACTCATGAAGCCCAGCCCCAGAGTTATTTCTTTGTTTATCTTCTTGGCATATCCAAGAGTTAGCCCCATATCTCCGGCATCGTATTCCAATACAGTAAAGATGTTTTTCTCTATAACAATAGCAGTACCAGCGAACTGAATTTTCTTCTTCTCGTTAAAGTTGGAATTTTCTTTGTCAGCAAATGCTGATAAGTTAATCTTCATTAAATCCGGCTTTCTAGCTCTTTGTGCAAAGCATACAGCTGTGTAGCCAAGGATACTGGCAACAAGAATAATTTTTTTCATTTTTTAGTTTTTTAATGTGAAAGGGCAAATACCCATTTAATTTTTTGTTAATATATCATAAAATACGTAACTTGTCAAAAGTTACGTATCAGTATGTATTATGGTGGTATTTTTTATTTCGCTAAGTTTAGTTTCAAATTTTTCTTAAATTTGTACCACTTCCACTTAATTACGCACCAAGTGTTGCAATACGCTTCGCCGTAAGGTGGGTGCACTTCAGCGTCTTTGCTGAGGCAATCTAGACAGCAGATGAAGTGATCGTGGCACATTAAGTTTGCGCAGTTCACATAGTGCTCACTCGGTTTGTCGCATTTACTGCAGTGGCCGATAATTTCGTGAGTATCTGGATCATCAAAATTCATTACTATTCGTTTATCAAAAACATAAAGTGAACCTTTAAAATCTTTCGCAGGGTATTTCTCCATATAGCTCACGATTCCTCCATCGAGTTGGTGGACATCTTTGAATCCTTCGCGGACAAGTAGTCCCGATGCTTTCTCACACCTTACTCCACCAGTACAAACTGTGAGCACTGTCTTATCTTTTAAATCCTCAATCTTTTTTAGATTCTTTTTCAAATCTCTAAAATTATTCAAATCAGGGAATACAGTTCCTTCAAACTTCCCTACTCGGAGTTCATAGTCATTGCGCATATCTACGATATGGAATTCTTTTCCCTCTTCGTACCACTTGCGAAGCTCCTCAGGTTTTAGATGATTACCAGTTATTATATTTGGGTCTATATCTGTCTCGCCTGCCCCGTAGGAAGTACTCTTTCCTTCGGGGTCACCGAGGTGTAGTGATACAATTTCTTTTCTTGTTTTTACAGAAAGGCGTGGGAATGCAGTACCATCTTCTATCCCTTTGCTTATCTTCCAGTGAATATCGGCAAAGCGGGAGTCACTCTTCATATGCTCCATATACTCCTTACACGCTTCATCTGTGCCTTCAAATGTCCCATTTATGCCCTCTGTAGCCACTATCATACGCCCTTTCATAGCGAGAGCGGTACATAGCGCAAACTGCTCATCTCGAAGCTCTTTCGGATTTTCAATATGGGTGTATTTGTAGAAAAGGATAATTGTATATCGCATGTAATATAATCTTATATGATTTCTAAAATTTAAAATAGTCCTTGAGTAGGAACTTGCGCAGGTTCGACGGAACCGAGCAGAGCAGAAAATCTAGCAAGATTTTACGCGTGTCCTAAGAGAGGAGCTGTTTGAAATTTTACTACTTTCGGTATTTCTTAGTTCGCCACTTGTCGGCGATTTTGACCCGTGTGAGTGAACGTTCGAGTTCAGCAGCAAAGTATTCAAAGTCTACGACCTCTTTATTGTCAGCCATCTTTTTGAGTTCGCGAGCTTTTTCTTCTGCTTGCTTGATAGCTTCATCAGTAATATCCGCTACGTGCTCAGCAAAATCTGCAAGGATTGCGACTTCAGTTTTACCATCTACCTGTTTTACTTCTATAAACCCACCAGATACTGCCATAGGTACTTGCTCGCCATTTGCAAATGCTACAACATCGCCAGATGCAAGTCCTGCAATCATAGGAATATGTTCCGGAAGTATAGTAAGCTCCCCTTCCGTACTCGGAAGTGTAACTTGATCCACCATCTCTTCCAAGATGAGCTTCTCTGGAGTGACTATTTTAAGTAGTAATTGCTTTGTTGACATCTTTTTTAAATTAATTTATAGTATGGTTCTAAATTTGTTGTTTATGTATATGATTGGAATTGCTATTGGTTACTTATATATAGGATTAACGGCTACAACTATTTTTATTTATTTGTTTCAAATATTTAAAGTTGCTTTTTCCAAAAGTTAAATCCTATTTTATAAGATTTTCAGTACCAGTTTTGCTTTTTGCAAGATTGGTACTTTTTTTAATTCTACATCGCTCCTTTCATATAGAACTCTCCTTCTGGCTTGTCATCGTGTTTACCATCAAGAATCTCGCGGAATGAACGGATAGTATCGGCAAGTGGAACATATTGACCAGGGGCACCAGTGAACTGCTCGGCAACGAAAAATGGTTGTGAAAGGAACTTCTGAATCTTACGAGCACGAGCAACTAAATCACGGTCTTCATCTGAAAGTTCTTCCATACCAAGAATTGCGATGATGTCTTGCAAGTCCTTATATCGTTGAAGTACACGTTGAACTTCACGAGCGACTTCATAGTGCTCTTTACCTACGATGTGTGGGTCAAGAATTGTAGATGAAGAGTCTAGTGGGTCAACAGCTGGGTAAATACCAATTTCAGAAAGTGAACGGTTTAGCACGACCGTAGAGTCAAGGTGTGAGAATGTCGTCGCAGGTGCTGGGTCAGTAAGGTCGTCGGCTGGCACGTAGACGGCTTGCACAGAAGTAACTGAACCTTTATCGGTAGATGTAATTCTTTCTTGTAAGTTTCCCATTTCTGTTGCAAGAGTTGGCTGGTAACCCACGGCAGATGGAATACGCCCTAGAAGCGCTGACACCTCAGATCCAGCCTGGGTAAATCGGAAGATATTGTCTATGAAGAAAAGCACATCTTTACCTTCTTGGTCGCGGAAGTGTTCTGCCATAGTAAGACCAGAGAGAGCAACACGTAGACGAGCGCCAGGTGGTTCATTCATCTGTCCGAAAACCATGGCAACTTTTGGAAGCACGCCAGACTCCTTCATTTCGTGGTAGAGGTCGTTACCTTCACGAGTACGTTCGCCGACACCAGCAAACACAGAGTAGCCTCCGTGGTTTGATGCGATGTTGTGGATGAGTTCTTGGATGACGACAGTCTTGCCCACTCCTGCTCCTCCGAATAGTCCAACTTTACCTCCCTTTAGCACTGGGCAGATAAGGTCAATAACTTTGATACCAGTTTCAAGGATTTCCACTTTCGTAGCCTGCTCTACGAAGCTAGGCGCCTCGCGGTGGATAGATGAGCGGACTTTTGTCGCTACTTCCTTACCATCGTCTATAACATCACCAAGGACGTTAAAGATTCGTCCGAGAGTATCTGTACCGACTGGGACAGAAATAGGTGCGCCAGTATCTGTAACTTCCATTCCGCGTGCAAGACCATCTGTCGTATCCATTGCCACTGCACGGAGGACATTGCCACCGATATGCTGTTCTACTTCAAGCACTACCATCTTGTCACCATTCATTACTGTGAGCGCATTATAAATAGCTGGCAAGTTCTCTTCAAACTCCACATCCACCACCGGCCCGATAATTTTTTTGATTTTTCCTTTCATAATAATTTCTTCTTATAATAATAAAATTTAACTCACGCTTGCCATACCGGCACTAATTTCTGATATCTCTTGGGTGATTCCTGCTTGGCGGGCTTTGTTGAATACTAAGGTCAGGTCATCTATCATCTCCCCTGCTGCTTCACTAGCGTTCTTCATGGCGACCATGCGGGATGACTGCTCAGAAGCACTGGACTCAAGAACCATCTGGTATATCTGCATTCGGACAAGTTTCTCTGCGAGAATTTCTACAAGTTTGTTTGTATCTCCTTCAAATATGTATGGTACAGATGAATCTTTCAAACTTTCTTTATCCTTCTGCTCTGCAAGACTTTCAATCATTTCCTTCACTTCAGTTTTACTTATTGGAAGAAGTTGCCTTGTATTTGCCTTTTGGGTGAGAGCTGAGATGAAGTCTGTATATATAACTTTTACATTCTTATAAACACCCTCTTTGTACTTTCTTGTGATAATTTCTGAAAGTGGGCGGATGTCAGACAGTGTTGCATTATCTGGAATTTCTACAAATGAAGCGATAATATTCTGACCAACTCTGCGCATAGCATTGTCGCCTTTCTTGCCGACTGAGATAATCTCGGCATTCTCTATTGTTTTTAGTATTGATAGAGCCTTCTTGATAGCTTGAGAATTGTATGAACCGCAGAGTCCGCGATTGGAAGTAATGAGAACAAGAAGAGATTTACCTTCTTTTATATTCTCAGTGAAGAATGGATGTGTAATCTCATCGAGCTTACTAGATAAAGATGTCAAAAGTTCCCATGAATAGTTTGCATAGAGTCGTGAAGAAAGTGTTGCATTTACTGCGCGCTTCATCTTTGAAGCTGCCACGAGCTCCATAGCTTTCGTGATTTTCTTCGTATTCTTCACTGACCTTATTCTATTTTTTATTAATTTCTGGTTTGACATAAATCCTACCCTTCATAGCTCTTATTTTACAAACCCTTTTACAAAACCTTCAATCGCTTTTTTCAAGCTTGCTTCCGATTCATCCGTCCACATCCTGCTTTTCTCTATATCTGCATAGAAATCTTTTGCATTTTGTTCTGCATAGTCAGCGAGCTCTTCTTCAAACTGCTTGATTTTGTCTACTGGCACTGTATCCATATATCCTTTCACAAGGGCATATAGAGTCACGATTTGCTTGATTGTTCCTACTGGAGAATACTGAGGTTGTTTGAGGACTTCTACAGCTCTTTTACCACGCTCTAGCTGGCGCTTTGTAGCTTCATCTAGATCTGAGCCGAATTGTGAGAAAGCTTCAAGTTCACGGAACTGCGCAAGGTCGAGTTTCAATGTTCCAGCCACTTTCTTCATCGCTTTAATCTGTGCACTTCCTCCCACACGTGATACGGAGTTACCAACGTTCACCGCAGGACGAATACCTTTGTAGAATAAATCAGTTTCGAGGAATATCTGTCCATCAGTGATAGAGATGACGTTTGTCGGAATATATGCAGATATGTCGCCTCCTTGAGTTTCAATAATTGGGAATGCGGTAATAGAGCCACCTCCGTAATCTTTATTTCTTCGGCAAGCTCTTTCAAGCAAGCGTGAGTGCAAGTAGAACACATCTCCAGGGTATGCTTCACGACCTGGTGGACGGCGAAGTAGAAGTGAGATCTCACGATATGCCACTGCATGCTTGGAAAGGTCATCGTAGATAATAAGCACGTCTTTGCCTTGGTCCATGAAAAATTCTGCAATAGAGACTCCAGTATATGGAGCGATGTATGAGAGGGCTGCTGCTTCGGATGAACCTGCAGATACGATAACTGTGTAATCCATAGCGCCACCTTCCTCTAGGCGAGTTTGAAGTTTGCGAAGCTTAGAATCTTTCTGGCCGATAGAAACGTAAACACAAATCATATTCTGACCTTTCTGGTTGAGAATCGCATCAATTGCAATAGCAGTCTTACCTGTCTGTCTGTCACCGATGATAAGCTCACGCTGGCCACGGCCTACAGGGATAATCGCATCAATAGCTTTAATACCGGTCTGCACTGGCTGGTCCACACTCTGGCGACTCATCACTCCGGATGCTACGTGTTCAATAGGGTTGGACTTACTTGAAGCGACTTTGCCCTTGCCATCAATAGGCGCACCTAGGGCATTTAATACGCGTCCAATTTGTGCGTCTCCGACTGGGACAGAGAGAATTTCTCCTGTAGCCTTTACTTCATCACCTTCTTTAATATTATAAAATCCTCCGAGAACAATGACACCCACTGAATCCTCATCTAGGTTAAGAGCTACTCCTGTAGCTCCAGAGGCAAATGTCACCATTTCAGAAGCTTTCAAGTCAGAGAGCCCAGAGACTTTCGCAATACCGTCAAACACTTCTATAACATGGCCTACTTTCTCGGCTTTTGCTTCATCTTTCCATTTCTCAATCTGTTTTCTTAAATTTTCTACAATTGTATTTTTGGCCATATTAGTTCTTTATTAAGTGTGTTTGTAATTGGTGTAGTCTGTGGGAAAGTGTCAGGTCTATTATCTCGTCGTTTGCTTCTATCTTTATTCCGTTAATTAAATTTGAATTCTCTTTCATATCTATCTCGACATCTTTCGCTTTATATCTTTTCTTCAAGCTCTCTTCTAAATCCTCAAGCATTTTCTTTGATAGGACTGCAGAGCTTGTAACCTTCGCTCTCAATATCTTCTCATCTTTATCAATAATCTTTTCTAAATGAGTAAGTATTTCTTTAGACTTGCCCAGTAGCTGATGCTTGTCCATAAACTCTACAACGTTGATAAGAGACTGTGTTAGCTCTGCACCACTTTTGCCTTTTGTAGCTTCGTAGATAGCATGACTTAAATTTTTAGTGGAATGCAGTTTCATAATTATATATGGTTTATATTCTTGATGGCTTTTTCGGTTACAGATTTATCACCTTGATCTTTTAATATCTTTTCTGTAGCAGCAACTACAAGTGAGACAATTTCAACTTTTGCTTCTTCTACCATTTTATTCTTTTCAGTTTCTAGATTCTTCTTTCCTGTAGCTATCATAGATTCCACTTCGGCTTGAGCACTCGCCATCATTTCTGCTTTCTTTACCTCAGCCTCCTTTTTACCTTCTTGGAATAGAGTGTGAGCTTCGGCTTTAGCTTTACCTATAACTTCCTCATATTCTTTAGTTGTTTTAGTCACAAGCTCTGCGTTATGCTTGGCATCTGCGATTCCCTTCTCAATGACGTTTGTTCGCTCACTCATAACCTTCTTTAGTGGTTTTAAAGCGAAGAAATACAATAGTAAAAGTACAATAGCAAAATTTATCCCCTGAGCGATGAGAATTTTCCAATCTATATGAAATGTGGTAATGAATGAGTCCATGATGTTTTATTATTTATTAGTTTCGCAGGAAATCTCTTCTGAAAAGGTCATCGGGTTGGTTCACCAGACCATTTTCATAAGAGATTTCCTGCTTCACTAGGTATAGCACCTAGCCCCTAGCAACTAAAAAATTCTAATTGCCAGTAGCAAATTGCTATTTGATAGAGAATGCGATAACAAGTGCGTAAATAGCGATCGCTTCAGCGAATGCAGATGCGATAAGCATAGGTACGAAAACTTTACCTGAAGCTTCAGGGTTACGACCAATAGCTTCCATGGCTTTTGATCCGATCATACCGATACCGATAGCAGGGCCAATAGATCCAAGGCCGATGGCGATAGCTTTTGCGAGTGGGATTATATCCATAATATTTGAAATAAATTAACTAATAATTTTTCGACTACTTTCTAATAAATAAACAACTCCGTGAAAGAGTGCTTTTATAAAAGTCCTTGGATTTCCTCACCTTACGGCTCGGCCAGACTTTCCTAAAAGCACTCTTTCACTACGTTGTAGCTACGACTTCCTTACTGTGTCCGTGCGGAGCGTGCTCTTCTTCATGCTCATCATGATCTGTAGCAGCGATAGTGAAGTACACAAGTGTAAGCAAAGAGAATATGAATGCCTGTATAAGACCTACAAATATCTCAAGCCCAATAAATGGTAACGGCAAGATGTATGCAAGTATTGCACCCATAGCCATAAGGAGGACTTCACCTGCGAAGACGTTCCCGAAAAGACGAAATGAGAGAGATGCAATCTTTGCGAACTCGCCTACAAGCTCAAGAATACCTACAAAGAACATAATCGGAGCTGAAATAAGTACAGTAGGATCTTTCCGAGCTTTCCTTATTGCATCGCCGAACGCCTTTACATTAACATATTTATTGAACATTTTCCAGACGCCGATAGACATAATACCGAAGACATTTGAGCCTATAACAGCGACTAATCCAAGGGCAAGAGTCGTATTTATATCGGCAGTTCCAGAGCGAATAAAAGGGATAAATGCCTTGCCATGATCTGTCATTTCGATAATACCAAAAGCGCCTAGTGGGAGTATTCCGAACCAGTTATTTATAAGAACGAATAGGAATATTGTGAATGCAAGTGGAAAGACTTTGGCAGTAATTTTCTTACTTCCTGTGACTGAGTCGGCTAAAGACATCGCTCCTTCTATGACGAACTCAAAGAAGTTCTGAAAACCTTTTGGCACTTGCTTAATTTTAAATCGGATAGCTAAAGATATTATAAGAACAACAAGTACTACGAGCCAAGTAGTAAAAAGAGCGTTGGTTATTGGAAATGTTCCAATGTGGCCAATAGGTTCAGCATATAGAGTCGCCTCATGACCTAATTCTTCATGAGCCTCTCCTGTTACTATTTCATTATTTTCTAAATTATTTGTTGTCATCTTTTTCTTTTAAAACTCCTGTCTGCGCAGGCAGGTCAGTATCATATTTCTTTGCAATCTTTACTATCGCAACCATTGAAACAGTAAATGATAGTGCAAGTGCAACTCCGAGTATCCATGGTGCGGAATTGAATTTCTTGTCTAGATAGTTCCCGAGCAAAGCACTTGCAAGCACTGGACCTATAATCCAACCAGAAATCCTTGCGAATACCTGCATGTACTCACCCCTTAGATTTATCGTCTTTTTGTTGTTATTTTCCTTACATTTTTTGTGTATATCTGGAAGATCCGGA